>NZ_FYDT01000033.1:0-23260 GCF_900187585.1 Pseudomonas sp. Irchel 3E19 | reverse complement strand
TGACGGTTCCGGCACCTGCCGATGACGTCTATAAAGACGCGGGCAAAGTCGAAGCAACCATTTCGACTGCCACGGGCGGCAATTTCGAAAACCTGGTGCCGAGCACGGTCCCGGCAGTGACTGAAGTCACCGATACCATCGACACCTCGACCGTCAAACTGACCGCCGATACATCTGTAGCCGAAGGTGGCACTGTCACCTATACCGCCACTGTTGGCGCGCCAGTGACTGGCTCGCCGGTTGTGGTGACATTGGCCAACGGCCAGAACATCACCATCGAAGTCGGTAAAACCACGGGCACCGTAACCTTCACTGCACCCAACGATGCATTGGTTGGCCAGGCCCCGGTCACCAACTCGATCACCAACGTGACGGGCGGCAATTACGAAAATCTCGTAGCGGACAAAACCCCGGTCAGCACCACGGTGACCGACACCACCGACACCACCAACCTGTCGCTCAGCGCCACCAATTCGGTCGCCGAGGGCGGTTCGATCATCTATACCGCGACCCTGACCAATGCGGCAGGCTCGCCAGTCACCGTAACGCTGAGCAACGGCGCGGTCATCACCATCGAAGCAGGCAAAACCACCGGTACCGTGACGGTTCCGGCACCTGCCGATGACGTCTACAAAGACGCAGGCAAAGTCGAAGCAACCATTTCGACTGCCACGGGCGGCAATTTCGAAAACCTGGTACCGAGCACCACGCCAGCCGTGACCGACGTCACCGACACCATCGACACTTCGACAGTCAAACTGACCGCCACCGAGTCCACCGCTGAAGGTGGCACCGTCACCTACACCGCGACCGTCGGTGCTCCAGTGACCGGTTCGCCTGTCGTGGTGACCCTGGCCAACGGTCAGAACATCACCATCGAAGTGGGTAAATCCACCGGCACCGTGACCACCACTGCACCGAACGATGCGTTGACCGGCCATGCACCGATTACCAACTCGATCACTGATGTCAGCGGCGGCAACTACGAAAACCTCGTGGCCGACAAAACTCCGGTCAGCACCACCGTGACCGATACCACCGACACCACCAACCTGTCGCTCAGCGCCACCGGTGCAGTGAACGAAGGTGGCCAGATCACCTACACCGCGACCCTGACCAACGCTGCCGGCTCGCCGGTGACCGTGACGTTGAGCAACGGCGCGACCATCACCATCGATGCAGGCAAAACCACCGGCACCGTGACAGTCGATGCACCGAAGGACGACGTCTACAAAGACGCCGGCACTGTTGAAGCGACCATCAAAGGCGCGACCGGTGGCAACTTCGAAAACCTCGTCACCAGCGACACCCCGGCGGTGACCACAGTCAACGACACCATCGACACTTCCACCGTGTCGCTGACCGCCACCGCGAACGTCGCCGAAGGCGAAACCGTGGTCTACACCGCGACCGTGACCGCACCGGTGACCGGCTCGCCAGTCGTGGTGACCCTGTCCAACGGCCAGACCATCACCATCGCCGTGGGCGAAACCACCGGCACCGTAAATTTCGTTGCACCGAACAGCCCATTGGCGGGCGGCAGCTCCCTGAGCGTGACCATCGACGGCGCCACCGGCGGCAACTACGAAAAACTGGCGGTCGACGGCAAGCCTGCTGACACCGCCGTGTCGGACACCATTGACACCACCAACCTGAACCTGACCGCGACCGACTCGGTGGCTGAAGGCGGTTCGATCGTTTACACCGCAACCCTGACCAACGCGGCTGGTTCGCCAGTGACCGTGACCCTGTCCAACGGCGCCGTCATTACCATCGACGCTGGCAAAACTACCGGCACTGTGACCGTTCCAGCACCTGCCGATGACGTCTACAAAGACGCCGGTAAAGTCGAAGCGACTATTTCGACTGCTACCGGTGGCAACTTCGAGAATCTGGTACCGAGCACTGTTCCGGCCGTCACCAACGTCACCGATACCATCGACACCACCACCGTCAAACTGACTGCGACCGAGTCGGCGGCCGAGGGTGGCACCGTTACTTACACGGCGACGGTTGGCGCGCCGGTTACCGGTTCTCCAGTCACCGTGACCCTAGCCAACGGCCAGAACATCACTATCGAAGTGGGCAAAACCACTGGCACCGTGACCTTCACCGCACCGAACGATGCGCTGACCGGACACGCACCGTTGACCAACTCGATCACCGACGTGAGCGGCGGCAACTACGAGAATCTGGTTGCCGACAAGACGCCGGTTTCGACCACCGTCACTGACACCGTCGACACTACCAATCTGTCGCTCAGCGCGACCGGCACTGTGGCTGAAGGCGGCTCGATTGTTTACACCGCAACCCTGACCAACGCCGCTGGCTCGCCGGTTACCGTGACCCTGTCCAACGGCGCCGTCATTACCATCGACGCTGGCAAAACTACCGGCACTGTGACCGTCCCGGCTCCGGCGGATGACGTCTACAAAGACGCCGGCAAAGTCGAAGCGACCATTTCGACCGCCACTGGCGGTAACTTCGAGAACCTGGTGCCGAGCACTGTTCCGGCTGTTACCAACGTCACCGACACCATCGATACTTCGACAGTCAAACTGACCGCCGATACCTCCGTGGCTGAAGGCGGCACCGTGACTTATACCGCCACTGTTGGCGCGCCAGTCACTGGCTCACCTGTTGTGGTGACCTTGGCCAACGGCCAGAACATCACCATCGAAGTGGGCAAAACCACCGGCACCGTGACCTTCACTGCGCCGAACGATGCGTTGACAGGTCAGGCGCCACTCAGCAACTCGATCACCGGTGTGACTGGCGGTAACTACGAAAACCTCGTGGCCGACAAGACCCCGGTCAGCACCACCGTGACCGACACCGTCGACACCACTAACCTGTCGCTCAGCGCTACCAACTCGGTCGCCGAGGGTGGCTCGATTGTTTACACCGCCATGCTGACCAACGCCGCTGGCTCGCCAGTGACCGTGACCCTGAGCAACGGCTCGGTGATCACCATCGAAGCGGGCAAAACCACCGGCACCGTGACCGTTGCAGCGCCAGCCGATGACGTCTACAAAGACGCCGGCACCGTTCAGGCAACCATCACCAACGCTACCGGTGGCAACTTCGAAAATCTGGTGCCGAGCACGGTTCCAGCGGTGACCAACGTCTCCGACACCATCGACACCACCACGGTCAAACTGACCGCGACCGAGTCGGCGGCTGAAGGCGGCAACGTCGTCTACACCGCCACCGTCGGCGCGCCAGTCACCGGTTCGCCTGTCGTAGTGACCTTGGCCAATGGTCAGCAGATCACCATCGACATCGGCAAAACCACCGGCACCGTGACCACCACCGCTCCGAACGATGCGCTGACCGGTCAGGCGCCGCTCAGCAACTCGATCACGGGTGTGACTGGCGGTAACTACGAAAACCTCGTGGCCGACAAGACTCCGGTTTCGACCACCGTCACCGACACCGTCGACACCACCAACCTGTCGTTGAGCGCTACCAACTCGGTTGCAGAGGGTGGCCAGATCACCTACACCGCCACCCTGACCAACGCCGCTGGCTCGCCAGTGACCGTGACGCTGTCCAACGGCGCTGTGATCACCATTGACGCCGGTAAAACCACCGGCACTGTGACCGTTCAGGCCCCGGCTGATGACGTTTACAAAGACGCTGGCAAGGTCGAAGCAACCATTTCGACTGCCACGGGCGGCAACTTCGAAAACCTGGTGCCGAGCACTGTTCCTGCCGTGACCAACGTCACGGACACCATCGACACCACCACCGTGAAACTGACGGCGACCGAGTCGGTAGTTGAGGGTGGCACCGTTACTTACACCGCGACCGTGGGCGCGCCAGTCACCGGTTCTCCGGTCACCGTGACCCTGGCCAACGGTCAGAACATCACCATCGAAGTGGGTAAAACCACGGGGACCGTGACCTTCACTGCGCCGAACGATGTATTGACCGGTCATGCTCCGATTACCAACTCGATCACCAACGTGACTGGCGGCAACTACGAAAACCTCGTTGCGGATAAGACTCCGGTCAGCACTAACGTTACCGACACCGTCGACACGACTAACCTGTCGTTGAGCGCGACCGGCTCCGTGGCCGAAGGTGGCTCGATTGTCTACACCGCAACGCTGACCAACGCCGCCGGCTCGCCAGTGACCGTTACTCTGTCGAACGGCGCAGTCATCACCATCGAAGCGGGTAAAACCACCGGCACCGTGACTGTTCCGGCTCCGGCTGACGACGTCTACAAAGACGCCGGCACTGTTCAGGCCACGATCAGCACCGCCACCGGTGGTAACTTCGAAAACCTGGTACCAAGCACGTCTCCGGCCGTGACCAGCGTTACCGATACCATCGACACCACCACCGTCAAACTGACCGCGACCGGTACAGCGGCTGAGGGTGGTACTGTCACCTACACAGCGACCGTCGGCGCGCCGGTTACCGGTTCGCCTGTCGTGGTGACCCTGGCCAACGGCCAGAACATCACCATCGAAGTCGGCAAAACCACCGGCACCGTGACTACCACCGCACCGAACGACGTATTGACCGGTCATGCGCCGATTACCAACTCGATCACCAACGTGACGGGCGGCAACTACGAAAACCTCGTGGCCGACAAAACCCCGGTTTCGACCACCGTCACCGACACCGTCGACACCACCAACCTGTCGCTCAGTGCGACCGGCACCGTGGCCGAGGGTGGCCAGATCACCTACACCGCGACGCTGACCAACGCCGCCGGCTCGCCAGTGACCGTGACCCTGTCGAACGGCGCAGTCATCACCATCGAAGCGGGTAAAACCACCGGCACCGTGACCGTTGCAGCGCCAGCCGATGATGTCTACAAAGACGCCGGTACCGTTCAGGCCACGATCAGCACCGCCACCGGTGGCAGCTTCGAAAACCTGGTACCAAGCACGACTCCGGCCGTGACCAGCGTGACCGATACCATCGACACTACGACCGTAAAGCTGACCGCAACCGGTACTGCGGCTGAGGGTGGCACTGTCACCTACACAGCGACCGTGGGCGCGCCAGTAACTGGTTCGCCGGTCACCGTGGCTTTGGCCAATGGTCAGAACATCACCATCGAAGTCGGAAAAACCACCGGCACCGTGACCACCACCGCACCGAACGATGCGCTGACCGGCCACACGCTGCTGACCAACTCGATCACTAACGTGACCGGCGGCAACTATGAAAACCTCGTGGCCGATAAAACCCCGGTCAGCACCAACGTGACCGACACTGTCGACACCACCAACCTGTCGCTGTCGGCGACCGGCTCCGTGGCCGAGGGTGGCCAGATCACCTACACCGCGACGCTGACCAACGCCGCGGGCTCGCCGTTGACCGTGACCCTCAGCAACGGCTCGGTCATCACCATCGAAGCGGGCAAAACCACTGGCACCGTGACTGTTCCGGCACCGGCTGACGACGTCTACAAAGACGCCGGCACCGTGCAGGCCACCATCACCGGCACCAGCGGCGGCGGCTTCGAAAACCTGGTGACCAACAACACGCCAGCGGTGACCAGCGTCACTGACACCATCGACACCACCACCGTCAGCATTACCGGCAGCACCTCGGTGACCGAAGGCCAGACCGCCAGCTACACCGTCAGCCTGAACCACCCGGCGCAAACCGAAGTGACCCTGAAAATCGTCTACAGCGGCACCGCCGCCGACGGTTCGGACTTCACCGGCGTGTATACCGTGAAGATCCCGGCAGGCGCCAGCAGCGCGCAGTTCAACGTCGCCACCCTCGATGACAAGATCACCGAAGGCACCGAGAACTTCGTGGTCAAGATCGACTCGGCCACCGGCGGCAACTTCGAGAACCTCGCGGTCAGCAGCACCAATGGCAGCGTCAGTACTTCGATCATCGACAACGATGCGCCGCCGGTCATCGACCTGGATGCCAACAACTCCAGCGGTGCGACCGGTGCCGACTACAAGGTGACCTTCACCGAAAATACCCCGGGCGCGGGCGTGTCGATTGCCGACACCGATATCAAAATCACCGACCCGGACAGCACCATGCTCACCGGCGCCACCGTGGTACTGACCAACCGTCAGGACGGCGATGCGCTGAACCTGGGCAACAGCGTCAACGGCATCACCATCAATGCCAACAGCACCAACGGCACCGTGACTCTGACTCTGTCGGGCAACGCGACGCTGGCCGACTACATGCAGGCCATCAAGAACATCAGCTTCACCAACAGCAGTGAAGACCCGAGCACTGTGCCGCGGATCATCACCGTGACCGTGACCGATGGCGGCAACTACTCCAACACCGCGACCACCACGGTCAACGTGGTGGCAGTCAACGATGCGCCAGTCGCTGCACCGGTCAACGTCACCGGCACCGAAGACACTCCGCTGATCCTCGGCTGGTCGACCTTCGGTGTAACGGATGTCGACAGCCCGGCCAGCAGCCTCGGGGTGAAAATCACCCAACTGCCGGGCGAAGGCAAACTGCAGTACCTGGACGGCTCGACCTGGAAAGACGTCGCCAACAATCAGACCTTCAGCAAGGCTGATATCGACGCCGGCAAACTGCGCTTCATGCCGGATGCCAACGAGTCGGGCGTCAACGGTTACGGTGGCACCGGCCTGGGCAACAATCAGGCTGACTACGCGCAGATCAAGTTCCAGCCAACCGACGGCCAACTGCTGGGCAACACCGGCACCGTGAAGATCGACATCACCCCAGTGGCGGATGCCCCGACGGTGAGCGTGGCCGACAACAGCGTGAAGTCCACCGGGTTGATCAAGGAAGTCTGGACCGGTCTGTCGGGTCTGGGCACCAACGGCAACGGCGCGGATTCGACCACGCTGAAAAACGTCATCGACGGCGCCGGCACACCGAACTCCAGCGGGACCGTGAACAACGTGCAGTCGGACGGCAGCGTGACCGCCGGTACCGCCTCGAAAACGTCGGGCCTGATCTATCTGGAAGCCGGCAAGACCTACGCCTTCAGCGGCGTCGCCGATGACAGTCTGTTGATCACCATCGGCGGCAAGAGCGTGGCGTCGGGTACCTGGGGCGCGGGCGGCGCGATCAATGGATCGTTCACACCGACCACCAGCGGCTACTACACCCTGGACATCTACCACCACAACCAGAGCGGCCCGGGCAGCTACGACGTCAACCTGTCGGTCAACGGCAGCACGCCGATCGACCTGAGCAGCACCGGCGTGCCGATCTACACCGGCGTGACCGATCTGGTGAATGCCGGCGTGACCGTCTCCGATCTGCACGGCAGCAACGGCGAAGGCTATTACGACGGCTACAAGCTCAACACGGGCGCCGAAGGCACCACGGTGAAACTGTCGGCAGTCTCCACTGCACTGACCGACACCGACGGTTCGGAAACCCTGAGCGTGAAGATCAGCGGCGCGCCGGTCGGCTCGGTGCTGAGCGACGGCGCAGGCCACAGCTTCACCGTCACTGCGAGCAACGGCGAAGCCAACGTCACCGGCTGGAACCTCGGCAGCCTGACCGTGACCCCGCCGACCTACTACAACGGCCAGTTCAACCTGACCGTGACCTCGACTTCGACTGAAGCCGTGGGCGGTTCGGCGAGCAGCACCGCGACCATTCCGGTCACCGTAGTGCCAGCGGTCTATACCGCCTCCGTCGCCACCTCCGGTGATGACACCGTGATCGGCACCGATGGCAACGACATCATTGTTGCCGACATCGGCGGCCTGACCGTGGTGCCGGGCACCAACTACAACATCGCGTTCATGGTCGACAGCTCCGGCAGTATGAGCACCTCGTCGCTCAACGCGGCCAAGGACTCGCTGACCTCGGTGTTCAACACCCTCAAGCAGAGCCTGGGCGGCAGCAACTCGGGCACGGTGAACATCTTCCTGGTGGACTTCGATGCCCAGGTCAAACAGTCGGTGTCGGTGAACCTCAACGACCCGAACGCCCTGACCAAACTCAAAGCAGTGCTGGACTCGATGACGTCCGGCGGCGGCACCAACTATGAAGACGTGTTCAAGACCACGGCCAACTTCTTCCAGAGCGCGGAAGCCGTGGCCAACACCGGGGCGAAGAACCTGACGTACTTCATCACCGACGGCCAGCCGACCTACTACCAGACCGGCGAATCGACCAACCCGTACCTGTACGGCAACAAAACCCTCGATAGTCTGATCACCACCACCAACTATACGTTGGGGACAGCCGTCAGCCTGTATCCGGACAGCACGCACCAGATCGATATCAGCGCGAACGGCTCTGTGACGGTCTGGAGCAAATCGGGCGGCAACTGGTCGTACCAGAACTTCGGCACGCTGCACGCCCAGGGCGACGGCACCTACGAGTTCTCCAGCCTGGCGGGCTCCGGTAGCAGCACCGACTGGTACACCACTGCCAACTCCAGCAGCAGCTTCTCGTTGCTCAGCAACCTGTCGAACGTCGAAGCCATCGGCCTCAACAGCGGCGTCAGTCTCAACGACCTGAAACCGTACGATTCGGACAAGACGCCACAGACCAACATCGATCCGAAGGATCTGGCCAACTCCATCATCGGCCACACCGAAGCGACGATGCCGGGTAGCGACACCGTCAGCGGTGGTGATGGCAACGACATCCTGTTCGGCGATCTGGTGAGCTTCAACGGCATTGCCGGCGAGGGTTATCAGGCGATGCAGGCGTTTGTGGCCAAGGAAACCGGCGTCGACGTCAGCAAAGTCACCACCAGCAATGTGCACCAGTACGTCACCGAGCACTATCAGGCGTTCGATGTGTCCGGCACGCATGACGGCAACGACACGCTGTTGGGTGGCGCGGGCAATGACATCCTCTTCGGCTCGGGCGGCAATGACCTGCTCGATGGCGGTAAAGGCAATGACATCCTGCTCGGCGGCACCGGCAACGACACGCTGATCGGCGGTCAGGGCAACGACATCCTGATCGGTGGTTCCGGTGCCGACACCTTCGTCTGGAAATCGGGTGACACCGGCACTGACGTGATCAAGGACTTCAACGCCAGCCAGGGTGATCGTATCGACCTGCGTGATCTGTTGCAGGGCGAGACCGGCAGTACCATCGACAACTTCCTGAAGATCAGCACGGTCGACGGCGTGTCGTCGCTGCAAGTCAGCTCGGGCGGCAAGTTCAACTCGGGCGATGCTGCCGCCGCGACACCGGACGTGACGATCAAACTGGAAGGCAACAACTGGTCGAGCGCCAACATCCACAACCTGATTGCCGGCAGCGACCCGACCATCAAAGTCGACCACAACAACAGCTGATGCGTGAACAACGGCCGCCCTTATGGGCGGCCGTCACGTTTGCGCCCGGCGAAGCGGTGACGATTTCGTCGGCGCACCGCATACTTGCGCGCAGTTGGCTATGCTGCTGACAGCATGACGCTGGTTCTTTCTGAGGGATGCTCAATGTTTTACGTGCAACGCGATGCGCAAGGCCAGTTGATTCGCGTGGAAGCTGCAGCCTACGCCGAGGCCACGGAAACGCTGCCGGCCGACCACCATGAAATCCAGGCGTGGTACGCCAACGAAGCCGTGGAAAACAGCCTCAAACAGCTCAAACAGAGCGACTTTGAAATGATTCGGGTACTCGACGACCTGATTCAGGTGCTGACCCAGAAAGGCGTGATCCGCGTCACCGACCTGCCGCCGGCGGCGCAGGCCAAGTTGATGGACCGGACCCAGGCGCGTGAGGCGCTGGGTGGGTTGAGTCAGCTCATTGATGAAGATGAAGGCGGCTTGATCTGACCCTGGACCCTTGGTGACTGCACTGACCCTTTCGCGAGCAGGCTCGCTCCCACACTGGTATGCATTTCAAATGTGGGAGCGAGCCTGCTCGCGAAGGCGGCATCACTGACGCCATCGCACTAAAAGACTACTGCCAGGGCTTGGGCTCACCGAACAACTGCCCCTGAACCCCATACAATCCCATCTCGCGAATCACCGACAACTCCCCTTCCGTTTCCACCCGCTCGGCAATCAGCGGCAGATCAATGCTGTGTGCCGCACGCTGAATCGCCTCGATGAACAGGCGCTTGTCGCTCTCCTGATCAATCGCCCGAATGTAGCTGCCATCAATCTTCAAGTAAGCCAGACCCAGCCGTGCCAGGTTGCCGATCATGCTGAAGCGCCCACCAAAACGTTGCAGGCTGAGCGAGAAACCAAGCTCACGCAGACGTCGGGTCAACTGCTCCAGCACTGCTTGCTCTGGCAGTTGCTCTTCGCCGATCTCCAGGGTCAAGCGTTCGCCGAGGTTGGAATGCGCCCGCAGAATCTCGAACACTTTGTTCAACGCCTGGGAATCGGCCAGGGTCGCCGAAGACAGGTTCAGCGCCAGCGAATCCTCATGCTCTTTCATCTGCTCGAGTACGCGCTCGAGCATCAGCCGATCCAGCCGTGCGGTCCAGCCGAAACGCTCCAGCCACGGCAGGAAACGCCCGGCAGGAATAGTCTGGCCCTGTTCGTCGAGCAAGCGTGACAGCACCTTGTAATGCAGCACCAGTTGCGTGTCCTGAGCGGCCACCACCGGTTGGAAATAGAGCTCAAAACGCTGCTGACTCAAGGCCTGATCGAGCAAGCGATGCCAGGCGTGGTGATCGTCACCCACGTCCGCCGTCAGGCTTTGATCGATGCACGCCCAGTTCTGCTCGCCCTGCCCCTCGGCCTGCGCCAGCGCCTGATCGCCGAGCGTCAGCACCGCTTGCGGCGAGTCGCCGTGAGCGAATGGCGCCAGGCCGATGGAGGCCACGGCCGGTACATCGGTTGCGCCCGTGGCGTGCAAGCTGCTCAGGGCGGCGTCGAGGTTCTGCGCCAGTTGCAGCGCTTCCTCACGCACCAGCCCCGGCGCCAGCACGGCGAATTCGCCGCCGCGAATACGGGTAACAAGGTTCTGGGTTTCCGGGTATTTGGCGCATTCACGCGACAACTGCTCGCCGACCGCTTTTAACAGTTCATCGGTGCGCTGACCGCCCAGACGTTGGTTGAGCCCGGCCAGATCCTTGACCCGCAACAGCAGCAGGTAACCGGAACTGGCTTGCTCCGGATTGCTCACCCGATTGTGCAGCTGCATTTCGAAATAGCGCCGGTTGGCCAAACCGGTGAGGTTGTCCTGATAGGACTCGGTGCGCAGTTTTTCACTGCGCTCGGCCTGCTCCTGAAACAGCGCCTTGAGCTTCTCGACCATCTGGTTCATCGCCAGCACCACGCGGCGCAATTCAGGCGTGCGCGGCAGCTCCGGCAGGCTGAGGAATTCACGGCGGGCGATGGCGTGGGATTGCTTGACCATGTAATCCAGCGGCTTCAACTGCCGGCGCAGCAGCAGCGCGCCGAGCACGGCGCTCAGTGCGCCGCAGATCAGCAACCAGCCAAGGCTGCCCAATGCGCTCTGCCACAGCTTGGCCACGGCAAACATCGGATGGCTGACCACCTCGACCCGCGCCGCCTGCTCCCAGCCACGGCTGACCAACGCATCGCCACCGGCAGGCTCGAGGCCGATCAGGTTGACGAACCAGTCCGGCACATTGGTGACGGCCGGAATGCCGCTGCGCTCGACGATGGTCTGTTCAGTTTTCAGATCCACCACGCGGATGCTCGCGTAATAGCCGCTGTCGAAAATCGAGCTGACCAGCAACTCGACCATTGCCGGGTCGTCGATATTCGGCGTCAGCGACAACGCCAGCGCCGTGGCGGCGTCCTGGGCGTGGGAGCGCAACTGGTTGACGTACTGGGTACGCGAGCTCTCCAGACTGACCATGAAGCTGCCGGTAAAGGCGACCACCAGGAACAGACAGATAGCGAGCAACAGCTGTTTGAACAAAGACATCTGAGCGCATGCTCCTAGTTAGTCGTCTCGACCGGAAAACCTTCGGCCTGCATTTTTTTCAACACATCCTGCCAGCGCGACAGGCGTTTGGTGTCACCGACCTTTTTGTTGCCCTTGGCCCCCGGCAAATACAGGCCTTCAGCATTGAAAGAGTAGACCGGCAGCAAATCGGTTCGCTGGGACGCAGGCTGAATCGGATCGATCAGGCTGTCGAGCACCAGCGGCATCGCATCAGGGGTGGAATAGTACGTCAGCACCATGTGTGCGCGGTTCTGGCGCAGGGCCTTGACGTAGGTGATGCGCAGCTTGTCACTGGAAACCCCGAGATGGCGCAGGCTGAAATATTTGGCGATCGCATAATCCTCGCAGTCGCCGGCGCCCTTCCACAGTGCTTCGATCGGTGTTTCCCAATAGTCGACCTCGCGCCACAGGTCGATATCCTCGACGTAGCGCACCTGTTTGTTGAAAAACAGGTTCACCACTTTGAGCTTTTCCATCTCGCTGACCTGTTTTTGCGTGGCCAGCAGATTTTGCCATGCGTCGATCCGTTGCTGCCCGGCGCCCAGCGGGCCGTAAAGTGCTGTAGCTTTGCGGCTGATCGCGGAAAAATCCCAATCGGCATGCAGACCGCCCAGCATGACGCCGGCCAGCAGCAGTGCGCAGCCTAGCCAGCGCAGAGTCCGGGGGATCGCGAAACGTACCGCCACAGCAGGTTTCCAGGAGGCAGGAAGGAAAGCGTTCGATGGTGAAGCTTAGCCCGTTAAAAAACAATGGCACCATGAGATCATCGCGACCGCGCTAAACTGATAAAAGCCACTGAACCGTTACACGGTTTGACAAGCTGTACTGCAATCACTAGTGTAATTTGGATCCAAATTCCGCCGACATACAGGGTGCGTAGTCGTGACACAGAAGCCCAAGCCGCTGCAAAGCATCAAAGTCGATGGGCCAATTCCCGCACACTTGGCTCGGTCAATCATTGAAGAAACCCTGCGCGCCGCTATCGTTGATGGTCGTTTGCCTTGCGGAACCGCCCTGCGCCAGCAGGATCTGGCCGATCTTTTCGGTGTCAGCCGCATGCCTGTGCGCGAAGCCTTGCGCCAACTCGAGGCGCAGGAACTGCTGACTGTGACCACGCACAAAGGCGCTGTGGTTGCGCCACTGATTCAAGGCGATGCCACGGAAACCTATGAGTTGCGGATCCTGCTCGAAGCCGAAGCCATGCGCCAGTCCATTCCGTTGCTGACCGCTGCCGATCATGCGCAGGCAGTCAGCTTCATCGAAGAGCTCGAGGCTCAACGCGACTACACGGAAATCGGCCGGCTCAACCGCCTGTTCCACATGGCGCTGTATGGCAAGGCGCCCAACCAGCGTCTGCTGCGTCTGGTCGAAGACGGTCTCAACGAAGAGGAACGCTTCCTGCGCTTCAACCTCGAAGCCATGGGCCTGGGCAAACTATCCCAGGACGACCACCGCGCCATGCTGCAAGCGGTGGTCGACCGTGATATCGAACTCGCGATCACGCTGCTCAAACAGCACCTCAACCGCGGTGTCGACGTCATCACCCGCTACCTCGAAAGCCCTGCCGGGCAAAACCGCAAAGCCGCACACTAATCCCTGCCCGCCGGGCTGGCCACCGCGCCCGCCCGGCGAATAACCCGCTTACAAATCCCCCATCCCTGCGCCACGAATCCGCTGGCATATCCACATCTTCGCTCTAACCTCCCTGCGCCGATCAGCCCGAAAGTTGCACCCTCGAAGTGACGAATCGGTAATAGCCGTCACGGCCATTTACCCTCACTCTTGAGCAGCCAACCCAATAAAGAACGGGCGACGCACCGCACCGCCGGCGCAGTCCCCGCAACAGGAACCTACGGAAGGAGCCTTGTCACGGGAAAAGGAAAGAATCGGCATCGTTCCGGGCCCACTTTCATCCCCTCAATCACTTTCAATCTCTTCATTAAAAAGTTGCTTCGAGTGAGGCATTCACTCTGTTTATTCGATTTTGGTCTTTATTGACTGAAAGGAGCAACTTCGCCCCAATAAAACTTAATCAAATAGTTTTATCGGCAACTCTCACACTTGAAAAACCGACAACCGGAAATAATAAAAAATATACTTGTTAAGTTGTTTGGCGATGCATTAGCTTTTCTCCGCCGAGCTTGAACATCCCATTCCAGAAGGGCACAAGCTGAACGCACGACTATAACCGTGGCGGTGCATTGCCCGATTACTGTGCTGTTCTACCTATACACCAGCGCAACTTCATTGATTGTCATGAGGCTGCCGCTCGCCTGGAAAAGAATAACAAGCCGCTGTTCCATTGATAACGAAGTTGAAAAAACACTCCCATTTCATATCAAGGATAAAGGCCCCATCATGTCTCAAACAAAGCACCAACTCGCCCTGAAAAAAGCTGAACTCAGCGCTCACCCGATCTTTGCCGAAATCGATTCAATGACCGTCTTGCGCCGTTTCATGGAAACCCACGTATTTGCCGTCTGGGATTTCATGTCGCTGACCAAACGCCTGCAACAGGAACTGACCTGCACTCGTCTACCCTGGCTGCCACCGCGCGATCCGCATGCCGCACGCCTGATCAACGAAATCGTCCTCGGTGAGGAATCCGACGACCGCTTGAGCAATGGTCATTACAGCCATTTCGAGCTGTATCTGGATGCGATGCGCGAAGTCGGTGCGAGCACCGCGGCCGTCGAACGCTTCGTTGCACTGCAACACGAAGGCGTGAGTTACGAAGTCGCACTGCAAAGCGTCGAGGTCGACCCAGCCGCCGCGCAGTTTGTCCGCGACACCCTGCGCACGGCGTTGCATGCACCGGCACACAGCGTGGCCGCCGCGTTCCTGCATGGTCGCGAGAGCGTGATCCCGACCATGTTCCAGCGCATTCTGGACGACTGGGGCATCGGCATCGAACAGGCACCGACCTTGCGCTACTACCTGGAGCGGCACATCGAAGTCGACTCCGAAGATCACGGCCCGGCGGCAGAGCAACTGCTTGAGCGCCTGGTCGATGGCGACACACAGCGTGAGGCCGAGGTCTACGCCAGTGCCATCGCCGCCGTCGAAAGCCGCATCGCCCTGTGGGACGGCCTGCGCATGAGCATGCGCGAACCCTTGGCGGAGGTGGCCCAATGAACGCCGCCGACTATCAATCGTTCGCCGATGCCTGGGAAAGCCGCGCGACTATCCGCACTCGCCCGCGCCGTGTGCTGGAAAACGACGAGCGCCTGATCTATCCGCTCAGCCGCCAACCCTTGGTGCTCAGCGAAACCTTCCTGCGCGAGTGCCCCGAGCAGCGTGATTTCGCCCTCGTGCAGACGCTGTACAAGTTCATCAACGACGTGGTGATTTTCGAGACCGAAATCGTCGACAAGACCGCACGCAGCATCGCCAAGAACCGCTTCGCCGTGACCTTCCCGTTCGCTTGCCGTTACGACGCGATGACCGTGGTAGTCGACGAGGACTACCACGCGCTGGTGGCGATGGATTTCATGCAGCAGACGGTGGCCATGACCGGCATAGCGCCGATCGAGTTGCCCGATGAAATCGAGTTGAGCCGGGCGATTCCCGTTGCCGTCGCACTGGCACCGGAGCACCTGCGCAGCGCGGTGGAGCTGATCTGCGTGGCCATCGCCGAAAACACCGTGACCGGCGACGTCGCGGCGTTCGCCCGGGACGATACGGTCAAGCCATCGATCAAGGGGCTGATGGCCGACCACCTGCTCGACGAGGGCCGCCACTCGAGTTTCTGGGCGCGAATGGTGCGCATCTATTGGCACACCGCAAACGATGCGGATCGCGAAACCATTGCGCAGATCCTCCCGGTGTTCATAGGCCATTACCTGACCAACGACATCCAGAAAACCTTCGACCTGCGCCTGATCGACGCCCTGCCGGTGAGTGAAGCGACGCGCCGTTCACTCCGTGACGAAGTCGCCGGACTGGCCTTCCCGATCAACCGCCACCATCCGCTGGTGGGCAACATCATCAAGTTTTTCCACAACAGTTCGCTGCTCGACACACCGTGCGTGCAGCACGCCCTGCGCAATTATCTGGTTTGAGGAGGCCGGCATGAGACGTCTCGACATTTTGCTGATTGGGGCCAGCCAGGCCATGACCGACCTGGCGCAGGAACTCGAACAACACGGTCATTCACTGGCGCGAAGTGGCGCTGCAACATCAACGATGAATTTGATCATCGACGATGGCTTCATTGCCGCTGGCGATTTCTGCCTCATCCCACACTTGCATCTGCGCCTGGGGGTCGGTGCGCAAAGCCTTGCAGGTTTGCCGACACTCGATTTGCTGTGCTTCCTCGGCTCGTCACTGATCAGCCGCGTGCCAATTGGCGATGAGCCGTCGGGCAACGGTCAGACACTGCGGCAGAGGGTGCTGGCGCACGTGGTGGACGAAGTATCGTTGCTGGTCAGCCGCTTCTCCCGCGACGCTGAATATTTTCAGCAGGTCGCTTCGGTGACCGCGCCGGATTTTGAACGGATGGAAAACCTGCTGTTTCTCGACACTCTGGCCTACGCCCACCGCCTCAACGCCACAGGGCGTCCGGCCTTGCTGCAACAGGCGCAGATCCCGCTCATCGAGCGCTTGCAACAGAGCCTGATCCAACACGGCGAGCGACCCGCGTTGCACCTCGCCGAGGAGTCGATCAGCTATCGCCAGTTGCACGTCCACAGCCGGGCGATTCAACAGCGCTTGCAGCCTCTGCTCGAGCAGCATCCGCGGCCTTGGGTGGTGGGCATTTGCCTGCCGAAAAGCCCCGCGCTGTTCGCCTCGATTCTGGCGATCCTCGGCAGCGGCGCGGTGTACTTGCCGCTGGAGCCGAGCCATCCGTTGCAGCGCCAGCAATACATCCTGGAGAACGCCGGCGCCTTGCTGTTGTTGCATGACGGTGAGCATCCACTGAGCGAGATGATGCCGGGGCTGGATGTCAGCCGTATCGACAGCCTCGACGCCGACCTCTCGCAACCGCTGATGCGCCAACGTCCCGAACTCGACGCACCGTGCATGGCGCTCTACACCTCGGGCACCACCGGACACCCGAAGGGTGTGCTGCTCAGTCAGGCCAACCTTGCACACTTCACTGCGTGGTACGCCGACTACACGCAACTGGAGGCCGAGAGTCGGGTGTTGCAGTTCTCTTCGCTGAGTTTCGACTCGTCGCTGATAGACATCTTCCCGACCCTGCTCGAAGGCGCCGAACTGGTGGTGCCCGACGACACGCAACGGCGCGATCCGCTGCAACTGGTCGCACTGATCCGCCGCCGGCAACTGACCCACGCCTTCCTGCCGCCAGCACTGTTGAGCATCCTGCCGCTGGAGCAACTGCAAGGCGTGCAACACGTGATGACCGGCGGTGATGTCTGCGAGCCATTCGTCATCGAGCAACTCACGCGTCAGGGCAAACTGCACAACCTCTACGGCCCCACCGAAGCCACGGTGCTGATCACCGCCCGGCAGCTCAAACCCGGTGACAGTAATCGCAGCCTCGGCGCACCGATCGCCAACAGTCAGGTGCTGATTCTCGATGACAATCTGCAACCCGTAGAGGAGCAAACCGTCGGTGAATTGTTCATCGTTGGCCCCGGCGTCTGCCTCGGTTATCTGAACAATCCGCAGCAGACTGCCGAGCGCTATCTGACCCTGCAACTGCCGGACGGTACTACGTTGCGCGCCTACCGCAGTGGCGACATGGCCAAATGGGGTGAGCACGGCATCGAGCTGTGCGGACGGCGGGACAATCAGGTGAAGATCCGCGGTTTCCGGGTCGAGCCGGAAGAGATCGAACGCTGCCTGCGCGAGAGTCAGTTGTACCGGCAAATCGCCGTGGTGATCGACAGTCAGCGGCGAATTCTGGCGTTTCTCGCCCAGCCGCAATCGGATGATGCTCGAGATGCCTTGAAGGCCCACGCCCAGCAGTTTTTGCCGGACTACATGCAGCCGGTGGCATGGACTGAACTGTCGGGTATGCCCTTCGCCAGCAACGGCAAAGTCGACCGTAAAGCCTTGCTGGCACTGCCAGTGAGCGTGCAGGACAGCGGCCCGAAATGCCTGCCGGCGAATGCCGATGAGGCGTTGCTGCTGGAGATCTGGGCGGAGTTGCTGGAGCTGCCAACCAGCGACATTTCCACCGACGAAAGCTTCTTCAATCTCGGTGGTCACTCGATTTTGCTGTCGCGCATGCTGTTGCGACTGCGTGAAGAGTTCGGTCGCAGCATCTCGATCAATCGCTTCATCGAACTGCCGACGATCATCAAACTCGCCACGCTGGTACGCGGCACCGACGACAGCACCGTGCTCAGCGCCCAGGCCATGGCCGATGCCAAGCGCGCGCTGGATATCGAGCCGCTGCCAATCAGCCGTATGGGCGATGTGCACAAAGTCATCGTCACCGGCGCCAACAGTTTTGTCGGTGTGCACATCGTCGAGGCGCTACTCGGTTGGGGTGCCAGCGAAGTGGCGTGTCTGGTGCGCGACGGTGGCGGGCAAACGGCGGCGCAGCGCTTTGCGCAGGCATTGCGCGAGAACCGCCTCGAACATCTGGATCTGAGTCGGGTGCGGGTTTACTCGGCGGATATTTCCCGGCCGCAATTGGGTTTGACCGACGCGGATTACCAGAGGCTTGATCACGAGTTCGGCGCACTCGTGCACAACGCCGCCAACGTCAATCACGTACTCGATTACGAGTCGCTGGCGGCGGACAACGTCGAACCGATTTTCGAGCTGTTGCGCTTGTGTGAAGGGCGCAGCAAAAAAGTCTTCAATTTCGTCTCGACACTGTCGGCTTCAAGCACCGTTGACGCTGAGGGCCGGGTGCTGGAATTACCCGCCGCGCCGACACCTCCGATCTACATCCGCAATGGCTACAACCTGTCGAAGTGGGTGGGCGAACGCATCCTCGAACGAGCTCGCACGCTCGGGGTGCGGGTCAATCTGTATCGGCCCGGCAACATCAGTTTCAACAGCCTGAGCGGCGTCTGCCAACCGCATAAAAACCGCTTGATGCTGATGCTCAAAGGCTCGATCCAGCTAGGACAGGTGCCGGCCTTCGCGCTGAATTTCGACCTGATGCCGGTGGATTTTCTCGCCCGCTTCATTGCCTTTCACGCCAGCCGTTATTCGGCGCAACGCGCGGTGTTCAACCTGCACAACCCCGAGCCACTGAGTTGGGATGCCTACGTCGCCTCGTTCCGCGAAACCGGTAGCGAATTCGCGCTGGTCAGCGTTACCGACTGGCAGCAACAACTGGGGCGAGTCGACGCCAACAACGCGCTGTTCGGCGTGCTCGGCTTCTACCTCAACGGCTTCGAGGAAGACATCGGCGACATATCCCTGATCGGCCACGCCAACGCCGAGGCCGGCGTGCAACAGATGGGTGCGCATTACCCGGAAAAATCCTCGGCGCTGCTACGTCGCGGCTGCGATTACCTGAAAGAAATCAACTTCATCTAGTTCATCACAAAGGAGCAACACCATGAGCACTCTGCAACCCGACACCCTGATCAAAAACCCGCACGGCTGCCACGTCGTGTCTTCGGTAGAAGTGCCAACGGACGCCGCGCAAGTCTGGGCGGTGGTCGGCAACTTTGGCGGTTTCGACCAATTCATTCCGGCACTGTCGCACATCGAAATGACCGGTGAGGGCGTGTCCTCGCTGCGCAAGAAATTCTTCAAGGACGGCAATGTGGTGGTTGAACAACTCAACTCCCGCGATGAACAGGCGCGGAGCATGACCTGGACAACGATCTACAACACGTTAGGTGTGGCCAATCTGTGGGCGGCGATGAATGTGGAGTCGCTGGGGGAAGGCAAGTCGCGGGCGACCTGGACGATCATTGCCGAGCCTGCCAGCGGGGGGGCCGAGGCGTTGCCTGGGTTCAAGGATTTTGTGCAGGGGTTTGCCGATGATGCGATGGGGAATGTTTTTAAGCTGTTTGTTTAGGGCCTGAGCTCAGCGTTGGCTGAGCTACCGCTTTCGCGAGCAAGCCCGCTCCCACAGGATCTTGGTCGTACACAACTATTGTGTGCGCCCAAAAACTTGTGGGAGCGAGCTTGCCCGCGAAGAACGATAACGCGGTCAGATTTTGAAACTGTCGACCAACTGCTTCAGGCGATTGGCCTGCTGCGACAACGCATCACAATCCTTCAACGTCTCGTTGAGGTTGGCGACGCTCTGCTGGTTCAACAGGTTGATCTGGTTAACGTCAACGTTGAGGGTTTCCACCACCGCCGTCTGCTCTTCAGTGGCCGCAGCCACCGATTGGTTCATACCGTCGATTTCGCCGATGCGCTGGGTCACGCTGACCAGACGCAAACCGGCCTGGTTCGCTACTTCAACACTCTGCTCGCTGGACGCCTGACTGGCGTTCATAGTGCTCACCGCTTCACGCGAACCAACCTGCAACGAAGTGATCATCTTGTGGATCTCTTCCGCCGATTCCTGGGTACGGTGGGCGAGGTTACGCACCTCGTCCGCCACCACCGCAAAACCACGCCCGGCTTCACCGGCACGCGCCGCCTCGATGGCCGCGTTGAGCGCCAACAGATTGGTCTGCTGCGAGATGCCTTTGATCACATCGAGGATGTGGCCGATGTTGTCGGTGCTGGCATTCAGGGTTTCGATCTGGGTGCACGACAGGCTGATCTTCTGCGACAACTCGGTCATCGCCAGAATGGTTTGCTCAACCACTTGGCGACCGTCATCGGCCTGCTCGCTCGCGCCGCTGGCGTGTTGCGAAGCATCGGCGGCGTTGCGGGCGATTTCCTGCGTGGCAGCGCCCAATTCGTTGATTGCAGCGGCCACGCTGTTGGTCCGTGCGCTTTGCTCATCGGAACCGACAATCGAGGCGTTCGAGGAAGCCATGACGCGTTGCGACAGGTCGTGTACGTGACGGGTCGCCGACGACACTTCGGAAATCGACGCGTGAATCCGTTCAACGAACTGGTTAAACGAACTGCCCAATTCACCGAACTCGTCCTTGCTCTCAACCACCAGGCGGCGGGTCAGATCGCCTTCGCCCTGAGCGATGTCCTGCATTGCACGGCCCATCGTGATCAGTGGACGCATCAGTACGGTGATCAACAGGCTAAGGAATACGGCAATGGCCCCCACCGCCACGAACATCGCGATCAACGCCGAGGTACGGAATTGGCTCAGTGCGGCGTAGGCTTTGT
Organism: Pseudomonas sp. Irchel 3E19; assembly: GCF_900187585.1. NCBI lineage: Bacteria > Pseudomonadati > Pseudomonadota > Gammaproteobacteria > Pseudomonadales > Pseudomonadaceae > Pseudomonas > Pseudomonas sp. Irchel 3E19. Next base: position 2,233 of record NZ_FYDT01000033.1, on the reverse strand, counting down.
CGCGGTCAATCGACAGACCGATGTACCACTCGGCATTCGGCAGACCGGTGACCGGGGTGAACGACAGGATGCGTTCCTGACCATTGAGCACCACGTTCTGGTTGCCCTTCTCGATACGTACGCTGGAGTTCGGATAAATGTCCTTCAGGTTCTTCATCACCTGATCTTTGTCCGGGCTGACGATCACCTGACCGTCCCCGCTGACCAGGAACGCATGACCGAGGCCACCGAAGTCCACCGAGTTGATGATCTTCACCAGTGTTTCCAGGCTCAGGTCACCGCCAACGACGCCGAGCAGTTCGCCATTCTTCTTCACCGGCATCGCGATGGTCACCACCAGACCGCCGACGGCGGCCATGTAAGGCGGGGTTAGCATCGTCTTGTCGGCGGTGACTGCTTGCTTGTACCAAGGACGCTGACGCGGGTCATAACTGTCCGGCATCTTTGCGTCCGGGCGCTGGGTGAACACACCGTTGGCCTGGCCGACATAGGTGAACTGGAAGTTCGAGGTGAACGCCGGCTGATCAACCAGGCCCGGGAAATCGGCGTCTTTGCCCTGATGAGCAACGTTCTGCGCGAGGTTTTCCAGCACCAGAATCCGCCCGCTCATCCAGTTCTGCACGCTGCTGGCGGTCAGATCACCGGCCTGTTGCACGGAGGACTGAAGGTTCTGGCGAATGGTATTTCGCTGCAGATAGTCGTTGTAGAGGGTGAACAAAGCGAAAGCCAGGACCACGACGCCCGAGGCGGCCAACAGGATTTTATGGCTGAACTTGAGATTCATTTCATGGGACTTCTTATGCAAAAGTGGGGATGCGTTGGGGATGCAACATTCCATGTAGCTCCAAATATCCAATAGCTGGCAGGCAGCTTTCTGATGGCCGCTCTACTTTGGTGCACGCATGTCTCACTAGTCTGTCGGCACGAATCGGAGAAATCTTAGGGCTGTGTAGGAAATGGATGGTATTTACGCCAAATTCCCGCCGAACGGCGTGCCAGAGCGCTCGAAGCAACGTTTTATTGAACGCTATTCGAGTGGTCGTTGCAAAAACTCAAGCCCTTGATAAAAAAGCGGCTAATTTTCATTTGTGACGTTAGGGCCATCGCGTTCATGCCCTCACCTGAGCTCGCAACATAGGGCGCTCTAAATAGCCATCACGGCTGGCTGAATACCTCGCTGCGCGCGTCTGGAGCAGCGGAGGCCTTGGGCCGATCAACGTGTTCAACCCGGTGATGGCGATTCGGCGATCGACATATACGGCGAGACGAACTATCTGCGTCGCCCGGAGTAGACCGGGGTTTATCTGCAAGACGTGATCGAGATAGACAAATGGCGCTTATCGCTGGGCCCGCGCCAGGACTGGGTCGAGACCTCTGACGAAAACCGCATCGCTGAAGCCGCGCGTCCTGAAGGCACTGAAATCAACCACCGTCGTCGTACCAAACTCACTGGCCACGCCGATCTATTCAATAGCGGTTTGGCGCCTTACGTCAGCTACTCCGAGTCGCTCACCCGAACTGGTTGCAGACAGCCCGGGCAACCCGTTGGCGCCTACAGATGGCCATATGAGCTCGCTGTGGGCTGACTATAGGTTCGACAGCGCGGCGCTCGATGGCCTTCATTTAGGCGGTGGTGTGCACCGTTCAGGGGGATTGTGGCTCTGGTTGTTGTTGCTACCCGAGCGTCTATGAAGCTCGAGTGCGTAAACCCACTGAAGCGTTGGGGTGACGCATCTGAGTTATCAACAGGCATACAACTGGGCAGTGTTTTGATTGTTGGGGGCTGGCGTCTACATCTGGAGGCGCAAGTGGCAGGCTCGCACAGCAGCAAAGCTCGCGGAGCCGTTTAATTCTGTGGGCCCTGAAACGAGAAAACCCCTGTCTGCGTTAGCAGACAGGGGTCTCGGAATTCAATCTTGACGATGACCTACTCTCACATGGGGAAACCCCACACTACCATCGGCGATGCATCGTTTCACTTCTGAGTTCGGGATGGGATCAGGTGGTTCCAACGCTCTATGGTCGTCAAGAAATTCTGTAGCTGACTCGTCAACACGGTAACGTGCCAGCAAAAATGGGAACTTCTACTAAAAACAAAACCCCAATTGCTTTCGCAATTGGGGTTTCGGAATTTAATCTTGACGATGACCTACTCTCACATGGGGAAACCCCACACTACCATCGGCGATGCATCGTTTCACTGCTGAGTTCGGGATGGGATCAGGTGGTTCCA
>NZ_FYDT01000045.1:0-51451 GCF_900187585.1 Pseudomonas sp. Irchel 3E19 | reverse complement strand
TTGGCACCCACCACAGGAAGGGAATCGGGTGGCGTGGGGTGTCAGATCGATCTGGAGGGCATCACCATCAGGCTTGATCGTGACGACAGAAAAGCCCTCCCAAAAAGGAAGGAAAGTATTAATATCGTGCATAAGAACGCCGGTTTGTTAGATGTGTTTGCTCGCACGAACATCATCAATCAAATCGGCGTTCTTGTTTCTGTGTTTCCCGGGATTCCGTGAAGAACCTTTTTTATGGGCGCCGTTTTTAGCAGATCCTACAAGTCGCTGAGCTATCAACGCGACGCACTGTAAGAAATTTCCAAAATCCTACTAATCCTACATATTCATTAACAAAATCTGTCTCATCGCTTCCCAGACTCTCTTTGTCTTACCAGAAGTTTCCGACAACACACCAAGCCCATTCCTAGAAATTAATCACTTAGCATAAACATACCTGCTCACATCATTGGCGCAGGCTTGCAGCTTTACGCTTGCGACTAATGCCGCACAGCAAAAGCTATTTCGATGCCGCATTTAAAAAGGAATTTAAATGCAACGACCACCACAAGATAATTTTCCGGCTATCCATACTGTTGGACAAGCCCCGGAATGGATGACCCCGATTACCACTCATTCACGCCCTCGCGGCAGTGGCATGTTCGGGAACGGTACCAACACTCAACTCCACCAGGTGGAAACATCTGTCAGAACTCAAGAAGTAAAAAGACAAGTCCAGCAGGAATTTGAAACCAAGTCACAAGCACTGCCGGTTAATCTGGAAGCAGAAATTGCAGCCAATAGATCACAGCTGCCTGCTTCATCGATATCAGCCGTTCAGGCGTGGCAGAGAGAAGTAGATATAAGGGAAACATTACGCGCTCGAAAGACCGTCGAACTACAGCAAAAAAACATTACTGCGAATGCTTTTTTCGGCAGTGACCCGAGAGATAAATCATTCACCGACTTCGTTCGTAAAGCGACAACCATCGACAAGCTAATCTGGCCCGGCGCTCGCTCGACACAACTCTGGGAGCAATCCTATCTCGCGGCGCATGAGGCCCAGCTTCTATCTCAATCGATTGCCCTGCTGCACCAGCAAGCGATGAATGCACAAAGTTACTTGAGGGCCGCACAGGCTGAGGAGCACGCAAGGAATGCGGCGATGGCCGAGGCAGCTCGAGTGGCAGCCGAAAACGCCCGGATTGCAGCGGAACAACAACGGCAGAGAGACATTGCCGATGCGGCCCGCATACAGGCGGAACACAACAGAGCGCAGGAGCAGGCGAGACTTGCTGCGGTCGCAGAAGCTCAGCGCCTGGCCGCTGAACGAGCACGTATTGCAACGGAGCAACAACGGCAGAAAGACTTTGCTGAAGTTGCACGCAGACAACAGGAAGAACATAAAGCGCGCGAACAGGCACGACTCGAGGGTCTGGCCAACGCCGAGCGCGCTCGAATTGCTGCTGAACAGCAACGCCAGAGAGAACTCGATGAAATAGCTCGCAAAGAGCAGGAAGAGGAGGAAGTCAGAGACCAAGCAGAAAGAGAAGAATTGAGAAAACTTTACAATGAATTAATCGAAAATGCGGCGCGTGAAAAGGCTAAGGCTCGAGCTGATGCTTTGGCATTGAAAACAGCGCTTGCCAGAGCGCAAGTCGATGCAGAAGCAGCCGCACAGTTTTTCGCTGTGGAGCAGGCTCGTCTTACTGCAGAAATGGAGCAGCGAATCGAGCAAATAAAGTCCCGACTGGAAGCCGAGCAGCGACGTCAGGAAATTCTCAACGGCGCCATCAGAACCGCTACATCTGTGGCTCAACAGCAAGCTCAATTGGCAACGCAAAAGATCAATCAGCAAAGAGCAGCGAAGTCGCAAGCGGAGGCCGATGAACGAGATGTAGAAGAGCCTCGGCAAATATCGGAAATTCACACCGTTTACCCAGCCTCCGGAGCGCTGGCTGTCAGCCGGCCGGTTTTCTCGTTCGCATCAAGTGCAGTTCGCCTGCCCCCTGCGACGACGACCTCGATTCTCAACGCTATGAGGTCAGGGCTTTTGACGCTGACAACGGCGGGAACTGCTTTGATAGCTCCAGCAGTTGTCGGTTTCGCGGCACTGCTGATGCCATCGCGCTTGGGTAACGGTGATCGATTCACGCTGAGCGTACCGTTTGCCGAACTGTCTTCAGAAACTCCCGAGACATTGCGCGAAATCGCCGACCGACAAGGAACACTCGATCTACCCGTTGGATTGGGAATTCGATCTTTTGGCCCCGGCGCCGAAGTATTCGTCACGACTACCGACGATTTCCATGTGCGCTCAAGTGTTCTGGTGCTGAACGCAGCGTACGATCTATTGAATGACGTCTACGAAGCCGTTCTGCCGGATTCTCCAACTGACTTCCTTACCTGGACGCCCGCCCACTCACCGGGTAACAGCTCTACTGCATCACCCATTACGGAAACAGATACGCCCGCCTACTCGGGAGCCGCCATTATCCCGGTTGAAGGGCGACTGGATATAAATCCGATTCTGGTCGAGGGGTGGGAACGATTCATTATTGTGTTCCCTGATGACTCAGGGATTGCTCCGCTTTATGTGGTGTTCAGCAGTCCATACCCCGGTGCCTACGTCAAAGGCAAATACAGCGGTCGTCCTTTCAACCCCGAGCAAGCAGGAGGTCCAATTCTTGATCTGGATTGGCGCACGGCAGTGATTACTCAAGCCGGAATTGATGCAGTGAAACTGCATATCGCAAGGTTTGATCAATCGGACGCCAACGACATCATGGTGAGGCGCCTTGAAAAAATTCTGAGTCGTCAATGGGCATTGAGTGATACGGATTTGCGCTACTACACTCATGAGATTAGGGAGCTTGAAAGGTTCCGAGAACTCGGTCTCGCTGACGATTTCAAACCTGGGGAAGATTCTTCGGTCTGGAACAACGCGCACACGGCTACTTTAGAAGACTTTAAGCTTAGAGATGATGAGACGCAGCTTTACACAGAAGACGCCATTGCAGCAGCAGATAAGCAAGAGGCAGTTTTTTATAAAAAACTTCTGAAAGGAGGCCAGCAATGAGCACCGTCGAGCAAATTGTCAAAAATGAATCCGTCGAGGACGTGTTAACTGTTTTCGCACTAGGTTCCGCAATCCCAACACTAGACAGAATGTTTGGGCGTTATCGATACGAAGTGGTTGCCAGCGGTGAACTGCTTCAAACATATGCGAAACTTTTCGAAACAGGTGTATTGGCCGACGGCAAAGGGCCTGTTGCAATCAAAGGGCCAAACTGGAAAGCCCCAAAATTCATGACAGAAAACAGATATTCCTAAAAAATTGGGCCATCAATCCTAAGATTGATGGCCCTTTTACTTAAAGCGAATACTTCTGCAAATTCGCCATCATTTCCTTCAGTGCTTCAATATTGTCCTTCGGATGCGCCGCGCCTTCGAAATCACAAATCTGCTGCCAATGCGCCGCGACATCTTCCGGCGAGAAACCCACTCGCGGATCAAACCCGGCGCCCAAACTGCGCTCCCAACGCACCTTGCCCATCCAGCCGCCACCAACTTCGAACAGTCCTGAAGTCTCCTGGCATTGCTCGCTCGCCAGGTACACCACCAGCGGGCTGACCAGTTCCGGTTTGAGTTGTTCGAACACTTGCGGCGGGATCAGGCCTTCGGTCATGCGCGTGCCGCCAGTTGGGGCGATGGCGTTGACGAGGATGTTGTTTTTGCGGCCTTCGATGGCCAGGGTGCGGGTCAGGCCGTAGAGGCCGAGTTTGGCCATGCCGTAGTTGGACTGGCCGAAGTTGCCGTAGATGCCGGAGGTTGAGGCGGTGAAGATCACGCGGCCGTAGTTTTGCTCGCGCAGGTGCGGCCAGGCGGCGCGGGTGACTTTGTAGGCGCCTTCGACGTGGACGCGGTACACCAGATCCCAATCGGCATCGTCCATTTTGTGGAAGGTCTTGTCGCGCAGAATGCCGGCGTTGTTGACCACCACATCGACACGACCGAAGACGTCGAGGGCGTTTTGCACCAGTTTGTCGCCGTCGGTGACCGAATCGTGATTGGCTTCGGCGATGCCACCGGCTTCGCGAATTTCCGCCACCACGCGGTCGGCGGCGGAGGCGTTGGAGCCCTCGCCCTGGGTCGAGCCGCCGAGGTCGTTGACCAGCACTTTGGCGCCCTGCTTGGCGAACAGCAGTGCGTGAGCCCGTCCGAGGCCACCACCGGCTCCGGTGACAATCACGACTTTATCTTCGAAACGCACAGACTCATTCATCGCGGCAACTCCAGCAGGCCAAGGGACAGTTGTTCCGAGTGTCAGGCACGGGGCTTTCGGTCACAACGAACACGGCTGGGGCTGAATGGTGCGCGATAAGGCTGGGGGATGATGTGCAGCGCAAAATCAAAAGGAACACGCGACCTTGCGCGGTGGCAGCACGAAGCTTTCGCGAAATGCCAGGTAGTGCTCAAGCACCTGCATCGGCGCCTCGGTCTGCGGATAGTGACCAATGCCCGGCAACAGCACGGTGTCTGCATCGGCAATCAGCTGGCGATAACGCTCGACCATGTGCGCACCCGAGATCGGATCAACTTCGCCAACGATCACCCGCAACGGCACTTCGCCGCGCTGCATTGCCGCCACCCAACGATCACGCTGCACCCGCCGCTCGGGAATGTAGCTGATCAGTTTATGCATGATCCGTGGGCCGCGATTGCTGTCGACCAGGCTCCAGAAATCATCCAGTTCACTTTCACTCGGGCGGGTCTGCGGACCGAAGATCTGGCGGAAGCTTTTCACCAGCGCGTCGCGGGTAAAGGCCCGGCCGATCATCCAGCCCAATGGGCTGAGCAACAGTTTTTGCACCAGCACCGGGCGATGGGTTTCCGGGAACAGTCCACCGTTGAGGAACACGCAACTGGCGACCTCGATCTGCTTTTCGTAATGCCGGGCGAGCAGTTCCTGCGCGACGCTATCGCCATAGTCATGGGCGAGGATATGCAGCGGTTGCTCGACCTGCACATGCGCGAGCAATGCCTGCTGCAAATCCGCTTGCTCCAGTAGGCTGTAGCGGTGATTGACCGGTTTCGCCGAATCGCCGAAACCGAGCATGTCGCAAGCGATCACCCGATAACGCTGGGCCAGTGGCTGCCACAGGTAATGCCAGTCCCAACTGGCGGTCGGGAAGCCGTGGATCAGCAGCAGCGGCTCACCCTGCCCCGCTGTCCAGTAACGGATCGGTTGGCCACGAAAGACAAACGTCTGGCTGCGTTTACGCCAGACACACAGAGGAATCTCGGCAAGAGGCATTAGAGTTTATATCCGGGGTCTTGTTTATCGAGTTTGCGCAGCAGCGCGGGCCAGGCCAGCGCGCCGCCCATGCCCTGAGCGCTTTTAGTGACGCCGACGATCATCGCCTTGGCGCCCGCCAGAATTTGCGGTTCGATGGCGATGAGTTCAGCGCCACCGGTCTGCGCCATCACCTGGATGTCGCAGGCGCGCTGGAAGGTGAACATCATCAGAAAGGTGTCGGCGATGGTGCCGCCGCAGGTCAGCAGGCCGTGGTTGTGCAGCATGAGGAAATTGTTCTCGCCCAGATCGGCCTGCAGGCGCGCCTTCTCTTCATGGTTCAGCGCCACGCCTTCATAGCCGTGATAGGCCAGGCTCGATAGCACGAACAATGACTGCTGACTGATCGGCAACACACCCTGCTTCTGCGCCGACACCGCCACGCCCGAGGCGGTGTGCGTATGCAGCACACACACGACATCGTGCCGCACTTCATGCACGGCGCTGTGGATGGTGTAGCCGGCCGGGTTGATTTCGTAAGGACTGTCCATGAGTTTGTTGCCGGCCTGATCGACTTTTACCAGGCTCGACGCGGTGATCTCGTGGAACATCAGACCGAACGGATTGATCAGGAAATCTTCGGTGCCCGGCACCTTGGCGGAAATGTGCGTGAAGATCAGATCGTCCCAGCCATGCAAGGCAACCAGACGATAACAAGCGGCGAGATCGACACGGGTCTGCCACTCGGCGGCGCTGACCTGGTCTTTGACATTAAGGGACGACTGGACGGGGGCTACGCTCACTGTATGCACCTCTGCGTTCTTATTGTTTTGTACGTGTCAGCAGTCTAGTCAGGCGCAGTCGATCGCGTAGTTGCATTGCCAGCCAGCTTGATGACTGAGCGGGTCAGCAACGTAAACACCTTGGATCCATGTCAAAGCAACGACGCCAATAATGGCGCGGCGAACAGATTGAGCAAACCGGTCAGCACCATCACCAGCCCCGCCACCGAGCCTTCTTCGCCACCCACTTCATGGGCTCGACTGACCCCGGCACCGTGCGCGCCGACACCGAACAGCGCGCCCCGCGCCAGGGCACTGCGCAACGGCAGCCACTTCAAGAGCACGCCGCCGAGCATTGCACCGAACACCCCGGTGAACATCACAAACACCGCCGTCAGTTCCGGCACGCCACCGAGGTCCTGCGCCAGTGGCATGGCGAACGGCGTAGTGATCGAGCGCGGCACCAGTGACATCGTCACCGAACTGTCCAGCGCCAGCGCCTTGGCCAGACCGAACGAGGTAGCGATCGATGCCGCACTGCCGGCCAGCATGCCCAGTAACAATGCCGACCAGTGCCGCATCAACAAACGCCGTTGCTGCCAGATCGGCACGGCGAAAGCGACCGTGACCGGGCCGAGTACCAGCATCAGCCAATGGGTGTTGCTGGAGTATTCGGCGTAAGCGGTGTGCAGCGGCACGGCGAGTGCCAGCAGCAATGCCGGCACCAGAATCAGCGGGGACAACAGGTAACGCCCGGTACGCCGATAAATCCAGCGGCTGAACAGATACGCCAGCAAGGTGAAGGCAAGCCAGAACATCGGCATCAGTTCAAGCTTCATGGGAACGCCTCAGGCGCACGGCCACTTCCACGGTGAACGCGGTCACCAGCATCACCATCAACGTGCTGGCGGCGATGACCAGCAGAATCCGCCAGCCGTCATTGCGCAACAACGCGCCGTAGTCGAGCAGACTCATCAGCGCCGGAATAAAGAACAACAGCATCTCGGCCATCAACAAGCCCGCCCCCAGTTGCAGAGCTGCCGGTTTGACCCAGCCAAAAGCGAACGCCAGCAGCAACAGCGCCATGCCGATCACCCCGCCGGGAATCGGCAAGGTCAGCCAGAGGGCAAGTTGGCAACCAAGCAGGTAGAGGCCGAGCAACACGGCGAGCTCGGCGACCAGACGGGAAAGATGTTTGAGGTTTGAGGCGTTCATGGTGGGCTCCTGACAGGCGCTTATTTTACGAAGCGGCCTGCCATCCCAGAAGCGAATTGTTAGACTCACAGCCATTCCAAAAAGGAATCAGGCCAATGGAATTCAAACAGCTGCGCAGTTTTGTCGAAGTCATGCATCAGGGCGGGTTCACTCAAGCGGCGAAAACCCTGCACATCAGCCAGTCGGCAGTGAGCAAACAAGTCGCGCAGCTGGAGCAGAGCCTCGGCACGCCATTACTCGAACGATTGGGCTCACAGCTGCGCCTGACGGCGGCTGGCAGCGTGGTATTGCAACGCGCTGAAGGCATGTTGCGTTTGCGCAATGAGTTGCTCGTTGAGCTGGACGACCTCAGTCATCTGGCCCGTGGCGAACTGCGCCTCGGTTTGCCGCTGCTGGGCAGTGATGCGCTGTTCGCCGGGCTGTTTGCCGAATACCGGCGGCGCTACCCGAATATCAGCATTCAGTTGCTTGAAGGCGGCAGCCGCAACATCGAACAAGCGGTGTTGAGCGGCGAACTGGAGTTGGGTGGCAGTCTGCTGCCGAAAGATCCGCAGTTCGACTTCCAGCCATTTTGCGATGAGAAACTTGATGCGTTGCTGCCGGCGGATCATCCGCTGGCCGATCGGGGTGAGATCGGGCTGGAAGAACTGGCCGACACGCCGTTCCTGCTCTATCAGCGCAGCTTTGTGCTCAACGACCGCTTGCTCCAGGCCTGTCAGCAACTGGGCTTTACGCCGAAGGAAGGCGGCCGTAGCGGTCAGGCGGATTTTCTCGCAGCGCTGGTGGCGGCCGGGCAAGGCGTGGTGCTGTTGCCCAGCGTGGTCGCGCGCGGTCTGGTACGGCCTGGCGTGGTGCGCCTGACCTTACGCGCGCCGGACTATTTACGCTGGGACATCGCCTTCATCTGGCGTCAGGGCGCCTACCTGTCGAAAGCCGCGCAAGCCTGGCTGGCCCTGTTGGGCGAGCGGCCGATCAGCCCTTGAGCGCGCCGATCAGATCCGCCAGCCATGGCTCGGCGTCGGTTTCCGGAGTGACGCTTTCGCTGGCGTCGATACGCAGCATGTCCTGCACCTCGCGCAGCCCCAGTTCGCTGAAGAACAGCTCACGCATTTGCTCGCCACCGCCGCAGAACGTATCGCCATAGCTGGCGTCGCCCAAGGCAATCACCGCGCCCGGCATATCGCGCCACGCTGCCGGCAATTGATCACGGATAGTCGAATACAGCGGTTGCAGGTTGTCCGGCAACTCGCCCATGCCGGTGGTCGACGTCACGGCAAGGAACGCTTCAGGTCCGAAAGACTGGACATCGGCAAGGCTGGCGCGTGAGTTGTAGAAGGTTTCAAAGCCAGCGGCTTTCAGCAGGTTCTGGGCGTGGCGGGCGACTTCTTCGGCGGTGCCGTAGACCGAACCGGAGAGAATGGCGACTTTCATCAATCTGATCCTGAAACTGAAAAAAAGAGCGCAGATAGTAACAGTCCCCAAGGCTAAGCTGCGATTGGATCTCAACTGGCAGCGATGGCCAGTAGACAGCGCCTACGGTTCTTCTAGAATGCCAGCCAACAACAATGCTGAAGGTAATCAAGGATGATCAACGCCAGCCTGCTGCAAATGGTGATCAACGCGTCGAACGATGGGGTTGTCGTCGCAGAGCAAGAGGGCGAGCAGGATGCCATCCTGATTTACGTCAACCCGGCCTTCGAACGCCTGACCGGCTACTCCAGTGAGGAAATCCTCTACCAGGACTGTCGTTTTCTGCAAGCCGGTGACCGTGATCAGGCAAGCCTTGGGCGGATTCGCGAGGTGTTGCGCAACGGCGGGTCATGCCGGGAAATCCTGCGTAACTATCGCAAGGACGGCACACCGTTCTGGAATGAACTGTCGCTGTCGACGGTAAAAAATGCCGCCGATGGCCAGACGTATTTCGTCGGGGTGCAAAAGGATGTGACCGTTCAGGTCAAGGCTCAGCAGCGTGTGGCGCAACTGGAAGCCCGGGTCGCCGCGCTGGAAACAGAGCTGGCGGGTCTGAAATCGACGAACGGCGCAAACAAAACAGCGAACTAACGGTCATTAACTACAATCACCAATGACTTTGTAACTATTACTTTCGAGTTAATCATGCAGCGCGATGCCCTCCTGACCCAGGATGAGCTGGATTTCATCCAGACCATGCAGCACAACCCGCAGCTCAATGTGCGGGATGCAACGTCGAGTCTGCTGGTTAATGGTGGTTCGCAGATCCGTGACTTGCTGACGCGTCTGGCGGCTCACGAGCAAGTGACCATTCAGGCCAGCTTTGAAAATCAGCAGATGACCTTTCCGCTGCATCTGGTGGAAGACGAGTTTCATGCGCTGCATCTGCGCCTGGGCGTACCGAGCATTTTCGAAGACGGGCCGATGGTGCGCCCATGGCGACTGACCCTGGAAGAACCGGTGGCGCTGGAAAACGCCAAAGGCCAACCGGGCACGATGTGGGTTCACGAGGTTTCGCACAAAGGCGTGCTGCTGGAAATGCGCAACAAGACCAAACCACCCAAGCACTTCGCATTGTGGTTCAGCCCTTCAGGTTATGAGCGGATTTCCCTGCGCGGCAATTTCGAACGAGAAACCGAAAGCGGTTTCTACGCTTACGAATTGAGCCAGACCGATGCGGACGAAACCGAGCGTCTGCGCCAGTTCATCCTGCAACAACACCGCCTGACCCACCCTGCCCTGCACACCTGACGCTCAGGTATCGAGTTTGCCCGTCAGTATCTGCATCAGACGCTTACGCATGGTCGCCCCTTCATTACCAACGCAACCGATCGACGTTCCGCTGAGGCTTTCCTGCGCCAGATCGGACGCATCTCCCGCCAACAACAACTGGCAATCCAGACTCAACGCCAAACGGTTCAAACGCCGTGGCAATTCCGGGCTCGGCGCATGGTTGGAGAACAGCACCAGCGCCTGCGGTTTGATCCTTTCGCAGACCAGCGTCAATTCATCGAACGGCTGCCCGGTGGTCAGCACCCGCACCCCCGATTCACTGGTGCTGAGAAACAACGCCGCCACCAGCAGTTCCAGCTCACGACACTGACCGGCCAAGGCGCTGACAATGATCTTGCGCGTCTGTGAGCCGCGTAACGCAATGATTCGCTGCAATACCCGCGTGCGCAGGTAACCATCGAGAAACAGCCATTCGCTGGTTTGCCCAAAGGCGTCCTGACGCTGCAGCAATTGCCGCCAGAGCGGCATCAGAATGTCCTGAAACACCACTGGCAAAGCATACGAAGAGAAGATCTGACCATAAACCCGGTCCAGTTCAACGTCATCAAAGGCGCTGACCGCTCTTTGCAACTGGTGCTGCCATTGCTGGTAGTCGGACTGCACCAGATCATCAGGAATGATGTGTGCCAACACTTTCAACGGATCGGTTTTAGCGAGGATCTTGCCGATCTTGCTGACCGCGACACCTCGGTCGATCCACTCGACGATGCTGCGAACGCGATCGATATCGGTCATCGAATACAAGCGATGCCCACTTTCGGTGCGCGTCGGCTCAATCAGACCATAGCGCCGCTCCCATGCGCGCAGCGTGACCGGGTTGACGCCGGTCAGTCGTGAGACTTCGCGAATGGGAAACAGATCTTCGCGCTCAAGCGCAACGGTTGCCTGCGAAGCAGGGCTTTCGTCCGTCATGACAGGCATGGGGCGGTCAACGTCCAAGTGGATTTTGGATCCCACTCTAACCCCGATGCACCATTTTGGTTCAAGCGATGATCTGCGACGAAAGTCTCTGGTTTAATTGCGAAAATCAGGAATAATCCTTGCTTGTTAAAAAACGCGGGCCACTACCCCGGCCCTCGTACTGCAAAGCTCTTACCCGGAGCGACGCACTCGAAATACGGAGATACACAATGTCTACTTCCCCCGTCACGCTGATGGTTGCCCGTCGCGTCGCCGATGGCCGCTACCAGGATCTGATCGCCTGGCTGCGCGAAGGCGAGCAACTGGCCACTGACTTCCCCGGGTATCTCGGCTCCGGCGTGCTGGCTCCGCCGCCCGGCGATAACGAATTCCAGATCATTTTCCGCTTCGTCGATGAACAGACGCTGCATGCGTGGGAGCACTCGGCTTCACGTACCGCCTGGCTGGACCGCGGTTCTGACCTGTTTGCCCATCCCAAGGAGCATCGCGTCAGCGGCATTGAAGGCTGGTTCGGCGCAGGTACCGTGGGTGCACGCCCGCCGCGCTGGAAACAGGCTGTGGCGATCTGGCTGGCGTTCTTTCCGGTGTCGCTGCTGTTCAATTTTGTCCTCGGCCCGCTGCTCGCCGACATGAGCCTGTTGGCGCGGGTGCTGATCAGCACGGCGGGCCTGACACCGCTGATGGTGTACTTCTTTATTCCGCTGTCGACACGGTTACTGGCCAACTGGCTGAACAGCACGCCTGTGCGGCCGTTGCCTGCAGCGCCCTCAACGCAAAACCGCTAAAAGATCGCAGCCTCGTTGCACTCGACAGCTCTTGCAGGATAGGTGGACGTTCCCTGTGCAGGAGCTGCCGAAGGCTGCGATCTTTTATGGCCCACCGCTGTTATAGTTTTTGCTTTAACCGCGACGCGAGCCGCTCATGACCCCAAATTCTGCCCCGATCCTCATTACCGGTGCCGGCCAGCGTGTCGGGCTGCATTGTGCGCAGCGTTTGCTCGAAGACGGCCACCGCGTGATCTTCACCTATCGCAGCGCTCGCCCTGGTGTGCAAGTGCTGCGGGATCTGGGCGCCATCGGCGTGTTCGCCGACTTTTCCAGCGAGTCGGGCATTCTCGCCTTCATCGCCGAATTGAAAACCCACACCGACAGCCTGCGTGCCATTGTGCACAACGCTTCTGAATGGCTGGCAGAGACTCCGGACAGCGAAGCTGAAGCCTTCACGCGCATGTACAACATTCACATGCTCGCGCCCTACCTGATCAACCTGCACGGGGCCGATCTGCTCAGGCAATCGACGCCTGCGGACATCATCCACATCAGCGACGATGTCACCCGCAAGGGCAGCAGCAAGCACATCGGTTATTGCGCCAGCAAAGCCGGACTCGACAGCCTGACCCTGTCGTTCGCAGCGCGTTATGCGCCGGCAATCAAGGTCAACGGCATCGCGCCGGCCCTGCTATTGTTCAACCCCGACGACGACGCGGCGTACCGCGCCAAGGCGCTGGCCAAATCCGCACTGGGCATCGAGCCCGGCAGCGAAGTGATCTATCAGAGCCTGCGCTATCTGCTCGACAATCCGTATGTCACCGGCACGACCCTGACCGTCAACGGCGGACGGCACGTCAAATAACCCCGCCCGCGAGGATGTTCCATGACCCGTTCCCTGCCAGAAAACTACCGTGAGATCCTCATCGGCCTCGGGGAAAATCCCGACCGTGAAGGGTTGCTCGACACCCCGGTGCGCGCGGCGAAGGCCATGCAATACCTGTGTCACGGTTATGGGCAGAGCGTCGATGAGATCGTCAATGGCGCACTGTTTGCCTCGGACAGCGACGAGATGATCATCGTCGCCGACATCGAGTTGTACTCATTGTGCGAACATCACCTGCAGCCCTTCATCGGCAAGGCCCATGTGGCTTATATTCCGACAGGCAAGGTGCTGGGGCTGTCGAAGATCGCGCGACTGGTGGACATGTTCGCCCGGCGCCTGCAGATTCAGGAAAACCTCACCCGGCAGATCGCCGACGCGGTGCAGCAAGTCACCGATGCCGCTGGCGTCGCGGTCGTCATCGAGGCCAGACACATGTGCATGATGATGCGCGGTGTCGAGAAACAGAATTCGACCATGAACACCTCGGTCATGCTTGGCGCCTTCCGCGACTCGAGCAACACCCGCCAGGAGTTCCTGCAATTGATTGGACGGAGCAAATAAATGTCACAACTTCAACCGGGAATGGCGCGCATCCGGGTCAAGGATCTGCGCTTGCGCACCTTTATCGGGATCAACGAGGACGAGATCCTCAACAAGCAGGATGTGCTGATCAACGTCACCATTCTGTACGCCGCGCAGGAAGCGGTGCGTGATAACGACATCGACCACGCACTCAATTACCGCACCATCACCAAGGCGATCATCGCCCACGTCGAGGGCAACCGCTTTGCGCTGCTTGAACGACTGACCCAGGAATTGCTCGATCTGGTGATGAGCAACGGCTCGGTGCTGTATGCCGAAGTCGAAGTCGACAAGCCCCATGCGCTGCGTTTTGCCGAGTCGGTGTCGATTACCCTCGCGGCCAGCCGCTGAGCGTGTCTGGCGCATTGGTTGCCAGACTTTTATCATCCGCGCCACGAATTGACTGCACAGAGCCCATCATGACCGAGCAACAACGCCTCGAACTCGAAGCCGCCGCCTTCCGCCGGCTCGTCGCCCATCTGGACAGCCGCATGGACGTGCAAAACATCGACCTGATGAACCTCGCCGGGTTCTGCCGCAACTGCCTGTCGAAGTGGTACAAGGCCGAAGCCGACGAGCGCCAGATCGAAGTCAGTCTCGACGACGCCCGCGAAGTGGTTTACGGCATGCCGTACGCCGAGTGGAAAGCCCGATTTCAGCAAGAAGCCAGCGCCGAACAACAAGCGGCGTTCGCCAAAGGAAAACCCAATGAGTGATCTGAACACCCTGCGCGCCAGCCTCAAGAGCGGCGAACACGTTTTCGCCGACACCCTGGCTTTCATCGCCAACGGTTACGACTACCAGCCTCAGGCGTTCAACAACGGTGGTGTGGAAAACGCTGCCGGGCAGAACGAAGGTTCGTGCAAGACCCTGGGTCTGGCGCTGCTGGAAGGCCTGAGCGATGAAGAAGCGCTGCTGGCGTTCGGCGAGCATTACCGCTCCGTAGTGGCGACGCCTGAGGGCAGTGATCACGGCAATATTCGGGCGCTGATCAAGCATGGCCTGGCCGGCGTGAAATTCACCGCGCAACCCCTGACCCGCCGCTGATTCCTCCAGCCACACACAATCCCTGTGGGAGCGGGCTTGCTCGCGAAAGCGGTGTGTCTGTCACCAAAAATAGTGCCTGACACGACGCCTTCGCGAGCAAGCCCGCTCCCACATTGGGTATGTGGCGTAGCTGAAATCGCGGGCACAAAAAAACCGGCCAATCTCTGGCCGGTTTTTTTATGCCTGCGATCTTAGAACGAAGCGTTCTGCAGACCATCCAGATAGCGCTCGGTGTCCAGTGCTGCCATGCAGCCGGCGCCGGCCGAGGTGATGGCCTGGCGGTAAACGTGGTCAGCCACGTCACCGGCGGCAAAGATGCCTTCGACGCTGGTTGCGGTGGCGTTGCCGTCACGGCCGCCCTGCACGACCAGATAACCGTCTTTGAGGGTCAACTGGCCTTCGAACAGCGAGGTGTTCGGAGTGTGGCCGATGGCGATGAACACGCCGTCGACTTTGATCTCGTCGAAGCTGCCGTCGTTGTTCTTCAGACGCGCACCGGTCACGCCCATATTGTCGCCCAGTACTTCGTCGAGGTTGGCGTTCAACTTGAGGATGATCTTGCCTTCGGCCACACGGGCGTTGAGCTTGTCGATCAGGATCTTCTCGGCGCGAAAGGTTTCGCGACGGTGGATCAGGGTCACGGTGCTGGCGATATTGGCCAGATACAGCGCTTCTTCAACAGCGGTGTTGCCGCCGCCAACCACTGCAACAGGCTTGTTACGGTAGAAGAAACCGTCGCAGGTCGCGCAGGCGGAAACGCCTTTGCCCATGAACGCTTCTTCCGACGGCAGGCCCAGGTAACGAGCGCTGGCGCCGGTGGCGATGATCAGCGCGTCGCAGGTGTAGGTCGCGCTGTCGCCGGTCAGGCTGTATGGCTTGGAAGCGAAGTCCACCGCGTTGATGTGATCAAAGACGATCTCGGTTTCAAAACGCTCGGCGTGCTCGCGCATGCGCTCCATCAGTACCGGGCCGGTCAGGCCGTGGACATCGCCCGGCCAGTTGTCGACTTCGGTGGTGGTGGTCAGTTGACCGCCAGCCTGCATGCCGGTGATCAGCAGTGGCTTGAGGTTGGCACGGGCGGCATAGACCGCAGCGCTGTAACCGGCAGGGCCGGAACCGAGAATAATCACTCGCGAATGACGGACTTCAGACATGACCTGCTCCTGTTGACCGGGCCGAAAAACTGGCGCGGAACGCCGGACTGCCGGCGGGAATAAAAAAGGACCGTGGAAAACCTTGGGGAAGGCTTGAGCTCGACAGTCCTATAAAAAGTTGGGTGCAGCGTATCGAGGGGGGCAAGATTAAGGAAATACGGTTTAACAATCCAGCTCATAGGTGGTCTCTATGCCGACACACTGACGAGATGGACGTCTTTGTTACAGTGGATGTCGATCACTCTGCCGCGCTTTCGCACGTAGTGCAAAGCCGGTAAGGTCGGCGCGTTTTCCCTTGCTCGGAGCACCTTATGCCCGCACCCGTTCTGTCCGGCCCGCAATACCTGCGCGAAGGCCTCAAACTGGTCCTTAGCCCCAGCCTGCGATTGTTTGTGCTGCTGCCGCTGGCCATCAACCTGGTGTTGTTCGTCGGATTGATCTATCTGGCCGGCCACCAGTTCAGCCTGTGGGTCGATACGCTGATGCCATCGCTTCCCGAATGGCTGAATTTCCTCAGTTACATCCTGTGGCCGCTGTTCGTGTTACTGGTGGCGTTGATGGTGTTTTTCACCTTCACCATGCTCGCCAACATCATTGCAGCGCCCTTCAACGGCTTCCTCGCGGAAAAAGTCGAAGTGGTGGTGCGCGGCACCGATGACTTCCCGGCGTTCAGCTGGGGCGAACTGGTCGCGATGATCCCGCGCACCCTCGCTCGGGAAATGCGCAAACTCGGCTATTTCCTGCCGCGTGCCATCGGCCTGTTCATCCTCTCGTTCATCCCGGTGGTGAACATCGTTGCCGCGCCGCTGTGGCTGCTGTTCGGTGTGTGGATGATGGCAATCCAGTACATCGACTACCCGGCGGACAACCACAAACTGGGCTGGAACGAGATGCTCGCCTGGCTGCGCGAGAAGCGCTGGCAGAGCATGAGCTTTGGCGGGATCGTCTATCTGGTGTTGCTGATCCCTGTGGTCAACATCCTGATGATGCCCGCGGCTGTGGCTGGCGCGACGTTGTTCTGGGTGCGTGAGCGCGGCGCGGAGAACCTCGTCACTCAACGCTGAGCCGGTCTCAAACAGTCGGTCACAAATCCATCATCCGAACGTCACAAGCACGACATGGCCTCAGCCGACACTGAGGCCATGACGACAGCTCTACACATCACTCTGATCAGCGAAACCTTCCCACCGGAAATCAACGGCGTGGCCAATACCCTTGGCCGCTTGTGCGACGGCTTGCGCGCGCGCGGGCATCGGGTCGAACTGGTGCGCCCGCGCCAGGCCGACGATCCACAGCGCTGTGAGGACGATGCCTTGCTGCTTTGCCGGGGCTGGCCGTTGCCGGGCTATCCGGGGCTGCAATGGGGTCAGTCGTCAATGCACAAATTGCTGCGACGCTGGAAGCGTCAGCGCCCGGATGTGCTGTACATCGCCACGGAAGGCCCGCTGGGCCTGTCGGCATTGCGCGCGGCACGGCGCCTGGGGATTTCAGTGGTCAGTGGTTTTCACACAAATTTCCAGCAGTACACCAGTCAGTACGGCCTCGGTCTCCTGACACGGATGCTGACCCACTACCTGCGCTGGTTTCACAACCGTTCAGCGCTGACGCTGGTGCCGAGCATCAGCCAACGGCTGGAGTTGGAGCGCAGGCACTTCGAGCGTTTGGCGTTGTTGTCGCGAGGTGTCGACAGCCAGTTGTTCCACCCGGCCAAACGACTGAACGCTCTTCGAGAGCAATGGGGACTGGGCGAGCGGGATATTGCGGTGATTCACGTAGGAAGGCTCGCACCAGAGAAAAACCTTGGCTTGCTCAAACGCAGCTTTGAAAAACTGCGCAGCACTTATCCACAGCGCAATCTGAAACTGATCGTGGTCGGTGACGGGCCGCAACGCCTGGCACTGGAAAAGGACCTGCCGGAGGCGATCTTCTGCGGCTCACAACGCGGTGAAGCCTTGGCGGCGCACTATGCATCGGGTGATGTGTTTCTGTTTCCGAGCCTGACGGAAACCTTCGGCAATGTGGTACTCGAAGCACTGGCGTCGGGGCTTGGCGTGGTGGCTTACGATCAGGCAGCGGCGGCGCAGCATATTCGTCATGGATACAACGGCGTGCTGGCGATGCCGGGAGATGAGGAAGCGTTTTGCGATGCGGCGGCGTGGTTGCTGGAGGAAGATGAGACTTTACGTTGTGTGCGCTTGAATGCGCGGCAGCATGCGAGTCGCCAGGGCTGGGCGGCGATTATCGAGCAGTTTGAAGGTCATTTGCGTGGGGCTTGTGTCGGGGAGCAGGTTGTCCCGGATGCACAGACATTGCCTTGATTACCGCTGACGTTAAGCCGTCTTCGCGAGTAAGCCCGCTCCCACATTGGAATGCATTTCAATTGTGGGAGCGGGCTTGCTCGCGAAGGGGCCTATGAAGGCGCCCGTTAAACCAGCGTCATCAACGCCTCGCGGCTGAACGGCAGAATGTCCTGCTCACGCCCTTCGCGCACTTTCTGCGCCCAGTCCGGATCGACCAGCAGCGCGCGACCCACCGCCACCAGATCAAACTCCTCTTTATTCAGACGCTCCAGCAGGTTCTCCAGACTGGCCGGTTGCGCGACCTTGTCGGTGTTGACCATGAACTGCAGGAACTCGCCATCCAGGCCGACGCTGCCGACAGTGATGGTCGGTTTGCCGGTGAGCTTGCGCGTCCAGCCCGCCAGGTTCAGCTCGGAGCCGTCGAACTCCGGCTCCCAGAAACGCCGCGTCGAACAGTGGAAAATATCCACACCGGCCTCGGACAACGGCTTGAGGAACTCGCCCAGCGCCTCCGGTGTTTGCACCAGACGCGCGGTGTAATCCTGCTGCTTCCACTGCGAGAAACGGAAGATGATCGGGAAGCCCTCACCGACCGCTGCGCGCACCGCTTGAATCAACTCAATAGCGAAACGCGAACGATTGGCCAGGCTGCCGCCGTATTCGTCGGTGCGCTGGTTGCTGCCTTCCCAGAAGAACTGGTCGACCAGGTAGCCGTGGGCACCATGGATTTCGACGCCATCCATGCCGATGGCTTTGGCGTCTTTAGCGGCCTGAGCGAACGCAGCGATAACGTCCTGAATGTCCTGTTTGGTCATGCCGTGCACGACGACCTGACCGTCCTTGAGTTTTTCCGTCGGGCCGTACCCCGGCACGCTGGCGTCCGGCTCGGTGCCGATACGACGCACGCTGCCGACGTGCCACAGTTGCGGAACGATCTTGCCGCCTTCGGCGTGTACGGCATCAACGACTTTTTTCCAACCGGCCAGCGCGGCCTCACCGTAGAAGTGCGGCACGTTCGGGTAGCCGTTGGAGGCCTTGTGGCCGACGGTGGTGCCTTCGGTGATGATCAGGCCCACACCCGCCGCCGCGCGACGACGGTAGTACTCGATGAACTTAGAGTTCGGCACGCCGCCCGGGGAAAACGAACGGGTCATTGGCGCCATGACCACACGGGTCGGCAGTTCGAGGGCACCGAGGTGGAACGGTTTGAACAAGGCTTGAACCGGCATTGGAAGGCTCCACAAGGAATGTCTTTATGACGGCGATAATATGGGCCGACGAAGCCATTGAACAGCACTATTGATTTGGGTGATTAAGGATTAAAAGACAGAAAGCAAAAGATCGCAGCCTTCGGCAGCTCCTACAGTTGATCTCATGTAGGAGGGGCCGAAGGCTGCGATCTTTTGATCTTGATGTTCAGCTCAGCGCTTTTTCAATCGCATGAACAATGGTCGGATCATCCGGCGCCGTGCGTGGCGAGAATCGCGCCAGCACCCGGCCGTCCTTGCCGAGCAGGAACTTCTCGAAATTCCAGGTGATATCACCGGGAAACTCCGCGCCCTCGCCCGCCAGCAGACGGTAGAGCTGATGACGATCGTGGCCGTTGACTTCGAGCTTGCTCGACAACGGGAACGTCACGCCATAGTTGAGGCTGCAGAATTCCTGAATTTCCTGTTCGCTGCCAGGTTCCTGGCCGGCAAACTGGTTGCACGGCAGGCCCAGGACGCTGAAGCCTTTGCCTTTGAATTGCTGATAAAGGTTTTCCAGCGCTGCGTACTGAGGCGTCAGGCCGCATTTGGAGGCGACGTTGACCACCAGCACGACTTGGCCCTTGAAGGGCGCCAGCGGTAGCTCCTGACCATCCAGGGCTGTCAACTTAAGGTCGTGAAAAGCACTCATGACGTACTCCAGGATTCCCGTGTTCTTCTCGAAACAGCCACTTGGCGAGACCACCAAGGACAGCCGCGGACTAAAAAGGCGCCCGCGGGCGCCTCTCCAGTTCTCGAAAGCTTAGCGCAGAAAATCAGTGCTGATGGCCACCTTCGCCATGGACGTGACCATGAGCGATTTCTTCCTGGCTGGCGTCACGGATAGCAACGATCTTCACTTTGAAGTTCAGACGCTGACCGGCCAGTGGGTGGTTGCCGTCGACAGTGACGTCGTCGCCGTCCAGGTCACGGATGGTGACGATTTGCATTTGGCCGTCCGGCGCCGAAGCGTGGAACTGCATGCCGACTTCCAGCTCGTCAACGCCTTCGAACATGCTGCGGCTCAGAGTGCTGACCAGTTCGGCTGCGTATTCGCCGTAAGCGTCTTCCGGTTCAACGGAGACTTCCAGTTCGTCACCAACAGCTTTGCCTTCCAGGGCTTTTTCCAGGCCCGGGATGATGTTGCCTGCGCCTTGCAGGTAAACCAGCGGAGCGCCGCCGGCAGAGCTGTCGATGACCTCACCAGCGTCGTTGGTCAGGGTATAGTCGATGGAGACAGCCTTATTGGCGGCGATCAGCATGGGGCGAGACCTTTTGCATAAGAATATAGAAAGGCCAAGTTTAGCGAAGCAATCGCGCGAAAGCGAACACAACCCGGACAAACGGGATTCAACGATCACAGGCTTGCATCAAGACGAGGACGCTCATTGGGTGGCCGAGCTTTCCTGTGGACACACGCAACACCTGCGCCATCAGCCGCCATGGCAATCGCGAGCGTGGGTATTGGACCCGGGGCAACGTATTGAAAAAATAGGCCAACCCTTTGCCTGCGGTTGGTGCGCACAAGGCTCGGTTAGCGATAACCTTGGCGACTGAATTTCGGCTGATCGTCAGCTATAGGCGACGGCCATTGCCATGCACCCTTAGAGAATTCGCATGCAAACTTTTTTTATCGCACCCACCGATTTTGGCGTGGGCCTGACCTCCATCAGCCTCGGGCTAGTGCGTACTTTGGAGCGCGCCGGGCTGAAAGTCGGCTTCTTCAAACCGATTGCCCAGCCGCATCCGGGCGACACCGGGCCTGAGCGCTCCACTGAACTGGTGGCACGTACCCATGGCCTGAGACCGCCGCAACCGCTGGGCCTGGCCCATGTCGAGCGGATGCTCGGCGACGGTCAGCTCGATGAGTTGCTGGAAGAAATCATTACCCTGTATCAGCAAGCGGCTGTCGGCAAAGACGTGCTGGTGGTTGAAGGCATGGTGCCGACCCGCAGCGCCAGTTACGCGGCGCGGGTCAATCTGCATTTGGCCAAAAGCCTCGATGCCGAGGTGATCCTGGTCTCGGCGCCGGAAAACGAAGTGCTCGCCGAACTCTCCGGCCGCGTCGAGTTGCAGGCGCAATTGTTCGGAGGCCCGAAGGACCCGAAAGTCCTTGGCGTGATCCTCAACAAGGTCAAGACCGACGAGAGCATGGACGCCTTCGCCACGCGCCTGAAGGAACATTCGCCACTTCTGCGCAGCGGTGATTTCCGCCTGCTCGGCTGCATCCCGTTCCAGCCGGAACTCAACGCGCCGCGCACCCGCGACGTCGCCGACTTGATGGGCGCGCAAGTGCTCAATGCCGGCGACTACGAAACCCGACGCATGACCAAAATCATTATCTGCGCGCGAACCATGCGCAACACCGTCGAGCTGCTCAAGCCTGGCGTGTTGGTGGTAACGCCGGGCGACCGCGACGACATCATCCTCGCGGTCAGCCTCGCGGCGATCAACGGCGTGCCGCTGGCCGGCCTGCTGCTGACCAGCGACACCCTGCCCGACCCGCGCATCATGGACTTGTGCCGTGGCGCGTTGCAGGCCGGTCTGCCGGTGTTGTCGGTGAGCACCGGCTCCTACGACACCGCCAACCTGCTCAACGGCCTGAACAAGGAAATCCCCATTGATGACCGCGAGCGCGCGGAGATCATCACCGATTTCGTCGCCAGCCATCTGGACGCCAACTGGCTGCATCAGCGTTGCGGCACACCACGGGAAATGCGCCTGTCGCCAGCGGTGTTCCGTTATCAATTGATTCAGCGCGCCCAGGCGGCGAACAAACGCATCGTCCTGCCCGAAGGCAGCGAACCGTTCACCGTGCAGGCGGCGGCCATCTGTCAGGAACGCGGGATTGCCCGTTGCGTGTTGCTGGCCAAACCCGAGGACGTCGAAGCCGTGGCCCGCGCGCAAGGCATCGTCTTGCCGCCAGGCCTGGAAATCCTCGATCCGGACCTGATCCGCGAGCGCTACGTCGAGCCGATGGTCGCCCTGCGCAAGACTAAAAGCCTCAACGCGCCAATGGCCGAGCAGCAACTGGAAGACACCGTGGTGATCGGCACCATGATGCTCGCACTGGACGAAGTCGACGGGCTGGTTTCGGGTGTGATCAACACCACCGCCAACACCATTCGCCCGGCCCTGCAGCTGATTAAAACGGCGCCAGGCTGCACGCTGGTGTCGTCGGTGTTCTTCATGCTGTTCCCGGAAGAAGTGCTGGTCTACGGCGACTGCGTGATGAACCCGCACCCAAGCGCATCGGAGCTGGCCGAGATAGCCCTGCAAAGCGCCGACTCGGCGGCCGCGTTCGGCATCACCCCGCGCGTGGCGATGATCAGTTACTCCAGCGGCGAATCGGCCACCGGTGAAGAAGTCGAAAAAGTCCGCGAAGCCACCCTGCTCGCCCACGAGCAACAGCACTCGTTGCTGATCGATGGCCCACTGCAATACGACGCCGCCGCCAACGCGGAAGTCGCCCGGCAACTGGCTCCGAACAGCCAGGTGGCCGGTCGCGCCACCGTGTTCGTGTTCCCCGACCTCAACACCGGCAACACCACCCACAAAGCCGTGCAGCGCAGCGCCGACTGCGTCAGCCTCGGCCCGATGCTGCAAGGCCTGCGCAAACCGGTGAACGACTTGCCGCGCGGCGCGCAAGTCGATGACATCGTCTACACCATCGCCCTCACCGCGATTCAAGCCGCCAACCGACCTATGGATGTGTAAATGCTGGATTTTCTACCTGCACCGCTGCGCGGCGTGATCGCCTCACTGTTGTTGGCGCTCAACACGATTCTGCTCTGCTCGTTTCTGTTCTGCGTGGCGCTGATCAAAGTGCTGCCATTCAGCCTCGCCCGACGCGCATCGCTCTGGCTGATGAGCCACACCCACGAAGCGTGGATCAGCAACAACAAAGGCTGGATGAACCTGGTGCGCCGCACCCGCTGGCACCTCAGCGGCCTGCAGGGTCTGGACTACAAACACTCGTATCTGATCACCAGCAACCATCAGAGCTGGGTCGATATTCTGGTGCTGCAATACGTGCTCAACCGGCGCATTCAGCCGCTGAAGTTCTTCCTCAAGCAGGAGCTGATCTGGGTGCCGGTGATCGGTCTGGCGTGGTGGGCACTCGGCTTCCCGTTCATGAAACGCTACTCCAAGGCCTACCTGGCAAAGCACCCGGAGAAGAAAGGCAAAGACCTGGAAACCACCCGCAAGACCTGCGCGAAATTTCGCGACAACCCGGTGGGGATTTTCAACTTCGTCGAAGGCACGCGCTTCACTGAAGGCAAGCATGCCCAGCAGCAGTCGCCGTTCAAATACCTGCTCAAACCCAAGGCCGGTGGCATTGCCTTTGTGCTCGATGCCATGGGCGAGCAGCTGGAATCGATCGTCAACGTGACCATCCACTATCCGGCCGGGCGTCCGGGATTCTGGGACCTGCTGTGCGGCAATGTGCGGGACGTAGTGGTGCACTTTGAAGAGCTGAAGATTCCCCAGCAATTCATTGGCAAGAATTACGATCAGGACGGCGAATACCGCCTGCAGTTCCAGGGCTGGATCAATCAGCTGTGGCTGGACAAGGATGCACTGCTGGAACAGATGCACCGCGAATATCCAGCCAAACACTAACCCCCTGTGGGAGCGAGCCTGCTCGCGAAAGCGGTGGATCAGCTTGCAAAGATGTTGAATGAGATAACGCTTTCGCGAGCAGGCTCGCTCCCACAGTTTTGATCGCCGTATGCCCGAATAAAAAAAAGCCCGCCGATGATTGCTCATCGGCGGGCTTTTTCTTGCCGCTAGAAGCTTGTCGCAGCTTCAGTGCTTAGATCGCGCCACGTTTACGCAGCAGATCCAGCACTTGCTTGACGCTTTCTTCCAGCGTCAGCGACTGGGTGTCGATCACCAGATCGGCATTGAGCGGCACATCGTACGGGAAAGACTCGCCCGGAATGTTATCGCCACCCGCCGCATACAACCCTTGCGGATCACGCTCGGCACACACGGTCGGCGAAGCCTGCACATAAACCGTCAGCAGACGATCCTTGCCAATCAGATCCTTGGCCTGCTCGCGGCCTTCGGCGCTAGGCGCGACGAATGCCGCCAGCGTCAGCAGGCCCGCCTCGTTGAACTGACGCGCAACATGCGCAGCACGGCGCCAGTTCTCGGTACGGCCGGCGCGATCCTGTGGCAGACCTTTATTGAGGTCGTGACGCAGATTCTGACCATCGAGCACAAACACTGCGCGGCCCATGTCGAACAACTTGCGCTCGACCGCATAGGCCAACGTGCTCTTACCCGCGCCCGACAGACCGCTGAACAACACAGTGGCCGGTTGCTGGCCGAAACGCTGAGCGCGCTCTTCAGTGGCAACATGCGCCAGTTTGCCGTGGTGCGAAGCCGTGCCGTGAGCCAGCGGCTGAGCGACGATCATGCCGGCACCGACGGTGCCGTTGGTCAAACGGTCGATGATGATAAATGCGCCGGTGGTGCGGTTGCTCTCGTAACCGTCGAGGGCGATCGGCGCATCGAGCGCGATCTTCACCTTGCCGATTTCGTTGAGCTGCAACGCGCTCGCCGGGCCTTCTTCAAGGGTATTCACGTCGACCTTGTTGACGATGCTGGCAATCGAGCCCGGCACGTAACTGGTGGCGCGCTTGATGTCGTATTTCTTGCCCGGCAGCATCGGCTCTTCAGCCATCCACACCAGCATCGCTTCGAAGCTGTCGGTGACCGGCGGCACGTTGTCGGCATGCACCAGCAGGTCGCCACGGGAGATGTCGATTTCGTCTTCCATGGTCAGCGTCACCGCTTGACCGGGGCCTGCGTGTTCCAGTTCACCTTCGAAGGTGACGATGGATTTCACGCGGCTGCTCTTGCCCGACGGCAACACCACGACTTCGTCGCCCTTCTTGACGATGCCGCTGGCCAGGGTGCCGGCGAAACCGCGGAAGTTCAGGTTCGGACGGTTGACGTACTGCACCGGGAAACGCAGATCGGTGAAATTGCGGTCGCCCGCCACTTCCACGGTCTCGAGGATTTCCATCAGCGACTGGCCGGTGTACCAAGGCGAGCGCTCGGATTTGTTCACCACGTTGTCGCCCTTGAGAGCCGACATCGGCACGAAGTGCATGCTGGTCGGCTTCATCTTCAAGCCTTCGGCGAACTTCAGGTAGTCGGCCTTGATCGACTCGAACACGCCCTCATCGAAGTCTTTGAGGTCCATCTTGTTGATGGCGACAACGATGTGTTTGATCCCAAGCAGCGAGGCGATAAAGCTGTGGCGACGGGTCTGGGTCTGCACGCCGTAACGGGCGTCGACCAGGATGATCGCCAGGTCACAGGTAGACGCACCAGTGGCCATGTTGCGGGTGTACTGCTCATGGCCGGGGGTGTCGGCGATGATGAATTTGCGCTTGGCGGTGGAGAAGTAGCGGTAGGCGACATCGATGGTGATGCCCTGCTCACGCTCGGCCTGCAGGCCGTCGACCAGCAATGCCAGGTCAATGTCTTCGCCGGTGGTGCCGACTTTCTTCGAGTCGCGGGTGATCGCTTCCAGGTGATCTTCGTAGATCATCTTGGAGTCGTGCAGCAGGCGCCCGATCAGGGTGCTCTTGCCGTCATCGACGTTACCGCAGGTCAAAAAGCGCAGCAGCTCTTTACGTTCGTGCTGGCCCAGGTAGGCGAGGATGTCCTCGCTGATCAAATCAGATTGATGCGACATGACAGCCCCTTAGAAATAGCCTTGACGTTTTTTATCTTCCATGGAGCCGGCGCCATCGTGGTCGATGACACGGCCCTGGCGCTCGGAAGTTCGCGTCAGGAGCATTTCCTGAATGATGTCCGTCAGGCTTTCGGCCTCGGACTCCACCGCGCCCGTCAACGGGTAGCAGCCAAGGGTGCGGAAACGCACTTTCTTTTTGACGATGCGCGCTTTGTCTTCATCGGACAGATGCTCAAGGATGCGCTCGTCGTCGATCATGATCAGCGTGCCGTTCTTCTCGATCACTTCGCGCTCGGCGGCGAAGTACAGCGGCACAATCGGGATGCCTTCGAGGTAGATGTACTGCCAGATGTCCAGTTCGGTCCAGTTCGACAACGGGAACACACGAATGGATTCGCCCTTGTTGACCTTGCCGTTGTAGACGTTCCACAGCTCTGGACGCTGATTTTTCGGATCCCAGCGGTGCTTGCTGTCGCGGAACGAGTACACGCGCTCTTTGGCGCGGGATTTCTCTTCATCACGGCGGGCACCGCCGAACGCTGCGTCGAAACCATGCTTGTCGAGTGCCTGCTTCAGGCCCTCGGTCTTCATGATGTCGGTGTGCTTGGCGCTGCCGTGGGTGAACGGGTTGATGTTCTGCGCCACGCCGTCCGGGTTGATATGGGTGATCAGATCCAGGCCCAGTTCTTCGACCATCTTGTCGCGGAACTTGTACATCTCCTGGAATTTCCACCGGGT
Organism: Pseudomonas sp. Irchel 3E19; assembly: GCF_900187585.1. Taxonomy (NCBI): domain Bacteria; kingdom Pseudomonadati; phylum Pseudomonadota; class Gammaproteobacteria; order Pseudomonadales; family Pseudomonadaceae; genus Pseudomonas; species Pseudomonas sp. Irchel 3E19. The sequence continues at coordinate 25,059 of NZ_FYDT01000045.1, read as the reverse complement.
GTCGACGTGCATCACCGGAAACGGCAGTTTGCCCGGGAAGAACGCCTTGCGTGCCAGGTGCAGCATCACGGCGGAGTCTTTACCGATGGAGTACAGCATCACCGGGTTGTCGAACTCGGCGGCCACCTCGCGGATGATGTGGATGCTTTCCGCCTCCAGCTGTTTCAGATGCGTCAGTTTGTCGACCATGGCTACTCACGAAAGCTTTCTTATGAACGGCCAGCGGGCCGTGTTCGAGCGGGGAATCCTAGCACAGCGACCTCTTCTAATCAGGACGCCAACTAGATCGAAAGGGTATATGAATATGCCCACTCGTTTGGGCGCACAGCCGCTTTTCCTGTGGGAGGGGGCTTGCTCCCGAATGCGGTGTGTCATTCGAAATCATCGTCGAATGACACACCGCATTCGGGAGCAAGCCCCCTCCCACATTGGAGAGATGTTTAACCTCAGATCGGATTCGGGCAATCGATGAAGATGTGCTCGAGGGCAAAGCGCTTCGCCAGGTAATCGCCCAATGCCTGGACGCCATAGCGCTCGGTCGCGTGATGGCCGGCGGCAATGAAGCTGATGTCGTTTTCCCGGGCGCTGTGGAACGTCTGCTCGGAGGCCTCACCGCTGAGAAACAGATCGACACCCGCTGCCACACCGTGATCGATATAACCCTGACCGCCTCCGGTGCACCAACCGACCCGGCGAATCATCGCGCTGCCTTCGACCAATAGCGGCTCACGACCCATGACTTCCTGGACCTTGCGGGCAAAATCGCGCGGGGTCATCGGCTCGTTAAGCGAACCGACCAGACCGACGATTTTCAGGTTGTCCGGGTCCAGAGGGCCTTCGACGGTGATGTCCAGTTGACGGGCCAACTGCACGTTGTTGCCAACGTCCGGATGCAGATCCAAGGGCAGGTGATAGGCGAGCAAACTGATGTCGTGCTTGAGCAGGGTCTTGAGTCGGCGCTGCTTCATGCCGGTGACGCACGGGTTTTCACCCTTCCAGAAATAACCGTGGTGCACCAGTATCAGATCGGCTTCGGCTTCGACAGCGGCGTCAAGCAAGGCCTGGCTGGCGGTCACGCCGCTGACGATGCGCATCACCTGCGGACGCCCCTCGACCTGCAAGCCGTTGGGGCAATAATCGGCAATTTTCGCACTGCCAAGGTAACGGTCGGCTTCTTCGACGAGGGTGCTGAGGGCGACGGCCATGAAAGACTCCTAAATATCCCGTTCAGAGGCACGCGCGGCCTCGTATAATGCGCGACATTATGGGCGGTCTGACCCCGCCTGCAACTTTTCCAGGACGTGCTTAATGCTCAAGGCGCTACGTTTTTTCGGCTGGCCGCTGTTGGCCGGTGTGCTGATCGCTCTGTTGATTATTCAGCGTTACCCGCAGTGGGTCGGGCTACCGAGCCTCGACGTCAACCTGCAACAGGCTCCGCAAACCACCAGCGTGCAGCAGGGGCCGGTGTCCTATGCGGATGCGGTGACGATCGCCGCGCCGTCGGTGGTCAACCTCTACACCACCAAAGTCATCAACAAACCGGCTCATCCGCTGTTTGAAGACCCGCAGTTCCGCCGCTTCTTCGGCGACAACTCGCCGAAACAGAAGCGCATGGAGTCGAGCCTCGGCTCCGGTGTGATCATGAGCCCGGAAGGCTACATCCTGACCAACAACCACGTGACCAGCGGCGCCGATCAGATTGTCGTGGCGCTCAAGGATGGCCGCGAAACCCTCGCCCGAGTGATCGGCAGCGACCCGGAAACCGACCTCGCCGTCCTGAAAATCGACTTGAAAACCCTTCCGGCAATCATTGTCGGCCGTTCCGACAACATCCGTATCGGCGACGTCGCGCTTGCCATCGGTAACCCGTTTGGCGTGGGCCAGACCGTGACCATGGGCATCATCAGCGCCACCGGGCGCAATCAACTGGGCTTGAACAACTACGAAGACTTCATCCAGACCGACGCAGCGATCAACCCCGGCAACTCTGGTGGTGCGCTGGTCGACGCCAACGGCAACCTCACCGGTATCAACACCGCGATCTTCTCCAAGTCCGGCGGTTCACAAGGCATCGGTTTTGCCATCCCGGTGAAACTGGCGATGGAAGTGATGAAGTCGATCATTGAGCACGGTCAGGTGATTCGTGGCTGGCTGGGCATCGAAGTGCAGCCACTGACTCAGGAGCTGGCCGAGTCGTTTGGCTTGTCCGGGCGGCCGGGGATTGTCGTGGCGGGGATTTTCCGCGATGGCCCGGCGCAGAAGGCCGGCCTGCAGCTGGGCGACGTGATCCTCAGCATCGACGGCGAACCGGCCGGTGATGGCCGCCGTTCGATGAACCAGGTGGCGCGGATCAAACCGACCGATAAAGTAACGATTCAGGTAATGCGCAACGGCAAGGAAATCAAGCTTACGGCTGAAATCGGACTGCGCCCACCACCCGCACCGGTGCAGGAAAAAGAAAAATAAGACTTTATATTCGCGTCATCGGCGCGAATAACAGACATTCTCAACAGGCATGTTATATTGTTTCAATTTAATCATTGGAACAACATAACATGTCGTCTCGAAAAAAGGCCTCGCTGTTCAGCCTGACCCTGGGTTTGCCCCTTGCCTTGCTGGGTGAACCGGCCTTCGCCGAAGAACCGCAGCCGCTCGAACTTGAAGCGATCAGCGTCACCTCCGACTACGAATCCGCCACCGGTCCCGTCAAAGGCTACCGCGCGACCCGCTCGTCCAGCGCCACCAAAACCGACACCGCGATCCGCGATATTCCCCAGGCCATCAGCGTGGTGCCCGCCAGCGTGCTCAAGGATCTGGGCAGTACCAGCGTCGAACGCGCACTGGACTTTGCCGGCGGCGTTTCGAAGCAGAACAACTTCGGCGGTCTGACCCTCTACGAATACAGCGTGCGCGGCTTCACCACCTCGGAGTTCTACAAGGACGGCTTCAGCGCCAATCGCGGTTACCCGGCCACCCCCGACGCCGCCAACATCGAGCGCATCGAAGTGCTCAAAGGCCCCGCCGCCAGCCTGTATGGCCGAGGCGATCCGGGCGGTACGGTGAACATCGTCACCAAGAAACCGCAACCTGAAGCCTTTACCACCCTGCAAACCAGCGCCGGCAGTTGGGATCGCTATCGCACCGCGCTGGACGTCAACACGCCACTCGATGAACAGGGTGATGTGCTCTCGCGGATCAACCTCGCCGTCGAGGACAACCACAGCTTCCGCGATCACGTCGACAGCCAGCGCGTGTTCGTCGCGCCCTCGATCAGTTGGCAACTCAATCCCGACACATCGCTGCTGGTGGAAAGCGAAATCGTCCGCCACAACTCCACGTTCGACCGTGGCATCGTCGCGCCGAACAACAAGTGGAGCGGCGTTTCGCGCTCGACCTTCCTCGGCGAACCCAACGACGGCAACATCAACAACCACAACAATCTGCTTCAGGCCACCCTCGAACATCACCTCAATGACGCCTGGAAACTGCGTCTGGCCAGCCATTACAAGGAAGGCAAACTCTGGGGCGACGCGTCCGAGAGCCGGGCGCTGAACGCCGATGGCCATACGCTCAACCGACGCTATCGCGAGCGCGACACCCGCTGGCACGACAGCATCACCCAACTGGAATTGCGCGGTCTGTTCGACCTCGGCCCGTGGCAACACGAATTGCTGATCGGCAGCGAGTACGAGAACTACCGCAAGAACGAGCGCGTCACCACCATCGCTGGCGGCCCTTACGCGATCGACCTCTACAAGCCGATCTACGGCCAACCGAAACCCAACGGCGCCCGCTCCGGTACCGACCTTTTCGAACACGTCGAAAGCCATGCGCTGAACCTGCAGGATCAAATCGTCTTCAGCGACAAACTGCGCGGAATGATCGGCGCGCGCTTCGAGCACTTTGATCAACGCATCGACGATCACACCCGCAACGCCAAAAGCCAGCAGACCCACGACGCCCTCACCCAACGCGCCGGCCTGCTCTATCAGTTGACGCCGAACACCGGCCTGTTCGCCAACGCCTCGACCTCGTTCAAACCGAACAACGGCCTCGATGCCTCCGGCAAATCCTTCGATCCGGAAGAAGGCGTCGGTTACGAAATCGGCATCAAGAACGAACTGTTCGACGAACGCCTGAGCAGTACCCTCGCCTTCTTCCACATCGACAAGGAAAACGTCCTCGCCCTCGACCCGGGCACCGACACCAGCCGGGCCATGGGCAAGGCACGCAGTCGCGGTTTCGACTGGCAAGTGACCGGGCAAGTAACCGATGCAGTACGGGTGATCGGCGCATTCGCCTACATCGACGCTGAAGTGACCAAGGGCGACGCGGCGATCCCGACCGGCAGCCGTATCCTCGGCGTGGCCAAACGCAACGGAAGCCTGCTCGGTGTGTACGAGTTTCAGGATGGTCATTTACGTGGCTCGGACGTCGGCGCGGCCTTCACCTATGTCGGCGATCGCTCCGGTGAGGCCGGCGGTGATTTTGAAATGCCGGCCTATCACACCGTCGATCTGCTGGCCCATTACAAGGCCAGCGACAACGTCACCGTTGGCCTAAACCTGAACAACCTCTTCGACGAAAAATACTATGAGCGCTCTTACAGCAATTACTGGGTCAACCCCGGCGAGCCGCGCAATTTCACCGTCAGCCTGACACTCAACCTGTAAAAGGACGTCAACATGCACTACCGCAAAACCCTGCTGATCATCGCCGCACTGTTCGCCACTCAGGCCTCGGCCCATGGCCTGTGGACCGAACAACGACGCGGTAACATCGAAGTGATCTACGGCCATGGCGCCGAGGACAATGCCTTCAAGGCGCAGAAAATAAGCGGCGCCTGGGCCTATGATGCCGGCGGCAAAATGATCCCGGTCAGCGTCGAGCGTCTGGCCGATCACGCACGCCTGAAACCGTTGAAAACACCGGCGGTGATGGCTGTGGCGCTGAACAACGGCATGTGGTCGCAAACCGCTGACAAGAAGTGGATTAACCAGGGACGCAGCAAAGTCCCGGGCGCGGTCGAAGCGACGGAGACCTTCAAGTACAGCCTGGCGATTTATCAGCCCGGGGCGAAGTTGCCCAAGCTCGATCAGATCAAACTGCTGATTCTGCCGGAAGTTGATCCGCTGACGGTCGGGCCGGGCAAGTCATTGCCGGTGCGCGTGTTGCTCGATGGCAAACCGGCGGCGGGGGTGAAGTTGATCGGTGACTATCGCAGTGCGCCGAATACCCTGAGCACCGAGACCGACAAGGACGGTCGTGCGCAGGTGTTGGTGCGTAATGAAGGGCTGAATGTGATTGCGGCGCAGGTTGAGGTGCCGGTGAAGGACAGCCCGGACGTTAACAGTCGCGGCTTGTTCACCTCGCTGACCTTCCTCGGCGAGCCGCATCACGAGTAGGACATTGCTATTGGTGGCGCTCCATTCGCGAGCAAGCCCGCTCCCACATATGACCGTGCTCCATCTGAAGAGACGCGGTTAAAGGTGGGAGCGGGCTTGCTCGCGAAGGCGGTTTAGAGCTCGCCCAGACCTTCGATCAACGCCTGATTCTGCTCCGGCGTGCCAATCGAAATACGCAGGAACTGGGCAATCCGTTCCTGCTTGAAGTGCCGCACGATCACGCCCTGCTCGCGCAATTTGGCCGCCAACCCTGCCGCATCGTGTTGCGGATGCCGGGCGAAGATGAAGTTCGCCGCCGACGGCAGCACTTCAAAGCCCTTGGCCTGCAACTGCGCAACCACCCACTCACGGCTCTCGATCACCAGACGGCAAGTCTTGTCGAAGTACTCGCGATCCTCGAACGCCGCTGCCGCACCGACATTCGCCAATCGATCAATCGGATAAGAGTTAAAGCTGTTCTTGATCCGCTCCAGCGCCTCGATCAAGTCCGGATGCCCGACCGCCAGACCGACGCGCAAGCCAGCCAGCGAACGGGACTTGGACAGGGTCTGCGTCACCAGCAGGTTCGGATAACGATCCACCAGACTGATCGCCGTCTCGCCACCGAAATCGATGTAAGCCTCATCCACAACCACTACCGAATTCGGGCTGGCGATGAGAATCCGCTCAACCGCATCCAGCGCCAGCAGGCAACCGGTCGGTGCGTTCGGATTCGGGAAAATGATCCCGCCATTTGGCTTTGCATAGTCCGCCGGGTTGATCTGAAACTGCGCATCCAGTGGCACCGCATCGAACTTGATGCCGTACAAACCGCAATACACCGGATAGAAGCTGTAGCTGATGTCCGGGAACAGGATCGGCTGATCGTGTTGCAACAAACCGTGGAAAATGTGCGCGAGCACTTCGTCCGAACCGTTGCCGAGGAACACCTGATTGCTCTGCACGCCGTAGTACTGGGCAACCGAATTTTTCAGCAGGTCGCTGTTCGGGTCCGGGTACAGGCGCAGGTTATCGTTGAGCTCGGTCTGCATCGCCGCCAAGGCTTTTGGCGATGGGCCGTACGGGTTTTCGTTGGTGTTGAGCTTGACCAGTTTGGTCAGCTTCGGCTGTTCGCCCGGCACGTAAGGCACCAGATCCTTGACGAACGGGCTCCAGAATTTGCTCATGTTCAGTTCCCCTGTTTGTCGTCAATGATGCGGTATTCAGCGCTGCGTGCGTGGGCACTCAGCGATTCGCCACGGGCCAGCACCGAAGCGGTCTTGCCCAGCTCGGAGGCGCCGGCCTCGGAGCAGAAGATGATCGACGAACGTTTCTGGAAGTCGTACACGCCCAGCGGCGAGGAGAAACGCGCCGTGCCGGAAGTCGGCAATACGTGGTTCGGGCCTGCGCAGTAGTCGCCCAGCGCTTCAGAGGTGTGGCGGCCCATGAAGATCGCGCCGGCGTGGCGGATCTGTGGCAGCCAGGCTTGCGGGTCAGCGACCGACAGCTCCAGGTGCTCCGGCGCAATGCGGTTGGCGACTTCAATAGCCTGGGCCATGTCACGCACATGAATCAGCGCGCCGCGGCCATTGATCGAGGTTTCGATGATGGTTGCGCGATCCATGGTCGGCAGCAGTTTGTCGATGCTCGCGGCGACCTTGTCGAGGAACTCGGCGTCGGGGCTGACCAGAATCGCCTGGGCGTCTTCGTCGTGTTCGGCTTGGGAGAACAGGTCCATGGCGATCCAGTCGGGGTCGGTCTGGCCGTCGCACACAACAAGGATTTCCGAAGGACCGGCGATCATGTCGATGCCGACCTGACCGAACACGTGGCGCTTGGCGGTGGCCACATAGATGTTGCCCGGCCCTACGACTTTGTCCACTTTCGGCACGCTTTCGGTGCCATAGGCCAGAGCCGCTACCGCTTGCGCGCCGCCGATGGTGAACACCCGATCGACGCCGGCAATGCACGCCGCCGCCAGCACCAGTTCGTTGATTTCACCGCGCGGAGTCGGCACGACCATGACCACTTCGGTCACACCGGCAACCTTGGCCGGAATGGCGTTCATCAACACCGACGACGGGTACGACGCCTTGCCGCCCGGCACGTACAGGCCCGCGCGATCCAGCGGCGTGACCTTCTGGCCCAGCACCGTGCCGTCGGCCTCGGTGTAGCTCCAGGAATCCTGTTTCTGTTTTTCGTGGTAGCTGCGCACCCGGGCCGCGGCTTTTTCCAGCGCTTCACGCTGCGCTACGGTGATGCGGGTCAGGGCCAGTTCCAGACGCTCGCGCGGCAGGATCAGGTCAGCCATCGAGGCAACTTCAAGGCCGTCGAACTTCTGGGTGAACTCGACCAGCGCCGCGTCACCGCGCTCGCGCACAGCCTTGATAATGTCCAGCACGCGCTGATTGACCGAGTCGTCAGACACACTTTCCCAGCTCAGCAGATGATCCAGATGATGCGCGAAATCCGGGTCAGCAGCGTTGAGTCGGCGAATTGCAGTCGGTGCGGTCATAGCGAGAGCCTCATAGGAATGGCAAAAACTCAGGCGCCCTAACTTAGCAGTCGTTTCCGCTTGGGCACCTGAGATTCTGGCTATGAGGCGGATAGACGGGCGCGACTCAAGGTCGCGCAGGTAGATCAGCCGCGGTGTCGCGATTCCACTGCGTTGCGCAGGGTATCGATCAACGCCTGGATACGGGCGTGTTGCATTTTCATCGAAGCCTTGTTGACCACCAGGCGCGAGCTGATCGTGGCGATCAGTTCCTGTGGTTCCAGACCGTTGGCGCGCAAGGTGTTGCCAGTGTCGACCACGTCGATGATCTTGTCGGCCAGACCGATCAGCGGTGCCAGTTCCATCGAGCCGTAAAGCTTGATGATGTCGACCTGACGGCCCTGCTCGGCGTAGTAACGCTTGGCGACGTTGACGAACTTGGTCGCCACGCGCAGACGGCCCTTGGGTTCGGGCGCGCCGATCTTGCCGGCGGTCATCAGTTTGCACTGGGCGATCTGCAGGTCCAGTGGCTCATACAAGCCTTGGCCGGTGTATTCCATCAACACGTCTTTACCGGCCACGCCGAGGTCGGCCGCGCCATGCTCGACATAGGTCGGCACGTCGGTAGCGCGCACGATCAGCAGGCGTACGTCGTCCTGCGTCGTGGGAATGATCAGCTTGCGGCTCTTGTCCGGATTCTCGGTCGGCACGATGCCCGCTTCAGCGAGAAGCGGCAGGGTGTCGTCAAGGATGCGGCCCTTGGACAGTGCGATGGTCAACATGGGAAACGTCAGTCCTTATCAAGGTACTCATGTCCGGTCGCAATCGGCGCCGGACACACATCGAGGTTTTCACGGATGAAAACCTCGATTCGAAACGAATTCAGTGGACACGTCCCTGTGTCCCGATGCAGCAATCAGCCCGGAACGCGACGGATCTTGGCGCCCAGCATCTGCAGTTTTTCTTCGATGCACTCATAACCACGGTCGATGTGGTAGATGCGGTCGATCAGGGTATCGCCTTCGGCCACCAGCGCCGAGATCACCAGACTGGCCGAAGCACGCAGGTCGGTCGCCATCACTGGCGCGCCCTTGAGGACTTCAGTACCGGTAACGATGGCGGTGTTGCCTTCAACCTGGATCTTGGCGCCCATGCGGTGCAGTTCATACACGTGCATGAAACGGTTTTCGAAGATCGTCTCGATCACTGCACCGGTGCCTTCGGCGATGGCGTTGAGCGAGATGAACTGCGCCTGCATGTCCGTCGGGAATGCAGGATACGGCGCAGTGCGCACGTTGACCGCTTTCGGACGCTTGCCGTGCATGTTCAGCTCGATCCAGTCTTCACCGCTGGTGATTTCTGCGCCGGCTTCACGGAGTTTCTCCAGAACGGCTTCGAGAATGGTCGGATCGGTGTCCTTGACCTTGACGCGACCGCCGGTAACGGCAGCAGCCACCAGGTAGGTACCGGTTTCGATACGGTCAGGCATGACCTTGTAGAAGCACGAACCCAGACGTTCGACGCCATCAATGGTGATGGTGTCGGTGCCAGCACCGGAAACCTTGGCGCCCATGGCATTGAGGAAGTTCGCCAGGTCAACCACTTCAGGCTCGCGCGCGGCGTTCTGCAGCACGCTGCGGCCCTTGGCCAGAGCGGCAGCCATCATGATGTTTTCGGTACCGGTCACACTGACGGTATCGAAGAAGAAGTGCGCACCGCGCAGGCCGCCTTCAGGGGCCTTGGCCTTGATGTAGCCGCCTTCGACGTCGATCACCGCGCCCATGGCTTCAAGACCACGGATGTGCAGGTCAACCGGACGCGAACCGATGGCGCAACCGCCAGGCAGTGCGACTTCGGCTTCACCGAAACGGGCAACCATCGGGCCCAGTACCAGGATCGACGCACGCATGGTTTTCACCAGTTCGTACGGAGCGATCAGGGTCTTGATGGTGCGCGGGTCAATTTCGACGCTGAGTTTCTCGTCGATCACAGGCTCAATGCCCATGCGACCGAACAGCTCGATCATGGTGGTGATGTCGTGCAGGTGCGGCAGGTTGCCGACAGTGACCGGGCCATCGCACAGCAGTGTGGCAGCCAGGATCGGCAGGGCGGAGTTCTTTGCCCCGGAGATGCGGATTTCGCCATCAAGACGAACGCCGCCGGTAATAATCAATTTATCCATAAGAATCTCGACGCCCTTAGGCTCAGGTGCGCTCGGCCCAGGCCGCGCTGCTGAAAAATTTCATAGTGACCGCATGGATGCTGCCATCGGTGATCCATGGGTTCAAATGGGCATAGATCTGCTGCTGACGCTTCACCGGGCTCAACGCCGCCAGTTCATCGCTAATCACGTTCAGCTGGAAATTGCAGCCTTCGCCCTCAACTTCTACCAACGTTCCGGGCAGCTTTCCTTCAAGGAAGCTCTTCACTTCTACGGCCTGCATGCTCAACCTCAATCGGCGCCCTGTGCGCACGGGTCGGACATCATACAAAAAAGCCCCGCGCCTGCGAACCCCGCATGGCAGGACTCTGACGGGGGGCTTCTTTATTGATGCGGGTTCAGGATTGCGCCAACAGTTCAGTCAGTTCACTGACCTGAGCGATTTCGCGCATGTCTTCGGGCATCGCGCGGATGCTGACGGCCTTGCCGGCCGCTTGCGCATCCCGCATGAAGCACAGCAGCAGCGACAAGCCGACGCTGCTGGACTTCTTCACGGCCGAGCAATCGATGACCAGCGAGGAAGCCTTGCTGGACTTGATCAGCGCCTGACCTTCCTTGCGCAGGTCGGGACCTGTGCGGTAGTCCAGCACTCCGCTGAGCAATAGCTCGTCGACATCACTCATACGAACTGCCGCCTCATTCATTGCGCTGGCTTCTCGGCAGCTTGCTCGGTGGTTTCCTTGGCCTTGGCCACTTCACCTGCCCAGTTATTGATGGTCTTGTCCAGATCATTGCCGTTACGCTGCATCGCGTCGGCGAACTGATCACGGAACAACTTGCCAATGTTGATGCCGTTGATGATCACGTTGCGCAGTTTCCACTCGCCGTTGATCTTCTCCAGCGTGTATTGCACAGGATAGATCGCGCCGTTGCTGCCCCGAACAGTCATGCCGACGCTGGTGCGGTCGCCCGACTCATCCTTGGCAGGATCGACGGTGATGCCCTGATTGTTGTATTCAAGCAAGGCGTTGCCGTAGAACTGGAACAGGCCTTTCTTGAAGTTTTCCTGGAAGGTCTGCATCTGCGCAGGTGTTGCCTTGCGCGAGTACTTGACCGTCATGATGCTCTTGGAAATGCCTTCGGCATCCACCACCGGGCCAACGATAGTGTTCAGTGCAGCATAAAAGTCGTTCGGATCCTGCTTGTACTTCTCTTTATTGGCCGACAGATCAGCGAGCATCCGGGTCGTGGTGTCCTGAATCAGATCGTGCGCCGACTGTGCCGCCACAGCGGTACCCATCAGCGGCAATGTCGCGAGCAACACCAACAGGCCACGTCGCAAGGTAGAGATCATTCAAAAGCTCCTCATTTGGCGTCTTTGCTAACGGTATTGAGCAGGAATTTACCAATCAGGTCTTCCAGTACCAGTGACGACTGCGTGTCGTGAATGGTTCCGCCATCCTTGAGGCGGGCATCTTCGCCGCCCACGCTGATACCGATGTACTTCTCGCCCAGCAAACCGGCCGTCAGGATAGACGCTGTGGAGTCAGTCGGCAGATTGTCGACCTTTTTATCCACTTGCAGGGTCACACGACCGGTGAAGCTGTCGCGATCCAGATCGATCGCCGTGACCTTGCCGATGGTCACACCGGCCATGGTCACTTTGGCTCTGACCGTCAAACCGGCGATATTGTCGAAGTAGGCGTAAAGTTTATAAGTGTCGGTGGTCGAAGTCGGAGACAGGCCACTGACCCGCAGAGCAAGCAGCAGCAAAGCCAGAATCCCTGCCAGCAGGAACAGGCCGACACCGATTTCCAGGGTGCGGTTTTGCATCAGAAATCTCCAAACATCAAAGCGGTCAGAATAAAGTCCAGGCCGAGCACTGCCAGCGAGGCAAACACCACGGTCTTGGTGGTGGCACGACTGATCCCCTCGGAAGTGGGCTCACAGTCATACCCTTGGAATACGGCGATCCAGGTCACGACAAAGGCGAAAACGATACTTTTGATGACTCCGTTGAGCACATCACTGGTGAAGTTCACGCTGTTTTGCATGTTCGCCCAGTAGGAGCCTTCATACACTCCGAGCCAGTCGACAGCCACCCACGAACCGCCCCAGATGCCCACCACGCTGAAAATCATCGCCAGCACCGGCAGGGAAATGAAACCGGCCCACAGACGCGGGGCAATAATGTACTTGAGCGGGTCGACGCCGATCATTTCCAGGCTGGAAAGTTGTTCGGTGGATTTCATGTTGCCGATTTCCGCCGTCAGCGCCGAACCGGCGCGTCCGGCGAACAGCAGCGCCGTCACCACAGGCCCGAGCTCACGCAACAGCGTCAGCGCAACCATCTGCCCTACCGCCTGCTCCGAACCGTAGCTCGACAGAATGCTGAACCCCTGCAGCGCCAGCACCATGCCGATAAATATACCGGAGACCACAATGATCACCAGCGACATGACGCCGACCGAATGCAGTTGCTTGACCAGCAGGCCAAATCCACCGCTGATGCCGCCACGTCCAACCAAAGCATGAAACAGGAACAGCGTCGCCCGACCGAACACCGCAATGGCGTCGATCGCCGCTTCGCCGAACCGGCGTACGCGTTCTATTAATGACATTTTGCGCATCAGCGCTTCCCCAGAAGATCTGCGCGGTAATCCGTCGCTGGAAAATGGTACGGCACCGGGCCATCGGGATTGCCGGTCATGAACTGACGGATACGCGGCTCGTCCGAATTCATCAATTCATCCGGCGTGCCCTGCCCCAGTACCTGACCATCACCCACTACATAGATGTAGTCGGCGATGCTCGCGGTTTCGGCCAGATCGTGAGAGACCACGATGCTGGTGATCCCCAGCGCATCGTTGAGCAGACGAATCAAACGCACCAGCACGCCCATGGCGATCGGGTCCTGACCGACGAACGGCTCGTCGTACATGAGAATCTGTGGATCGAGCGCAATTGCCCGGGCCAGGGCCACGCGACGCTTCATGCCGCCGGACAGCTCATCGGGCATCAGCTCGATCGCGCCACGCAGGCCCACCGCCTGCAATTTGAGCAGGACGATGTCGCGGATCATTTCTTCCGGCAACTCGGTATGAACGCGCAGGGGAAAAGCGACGTTCTCGAAGACATCGAGATCGGTGAACAGCGCGCCGCTCTGGAACAGCACACCCATGTGCTTGCGCGCATCGAACAGATCGCTGCGCGACAGCTGCGGCAGGTTCTGGTCGTTGACCCAGACTTCGCCGCTGTCGGGACGCAACTGTGCGCCCATCAACCGCAGCAGCGTGGTCTTGCCACACCCGGAAGGCCCCATGATGCCGGTGACCTTGCCGCGCGGGATGCGAATATCGACGTTATTGAAAATGCTGCGCGCACCGCGCTTGAAGGAGACTCCCTTCAGCTCGACCGCGTAGGCGTTATCGGCACTCATCTAAACTCCTTGCGATGCAGCCTCTCACTCGGACGCCTGGCTTTATTTAAAAAGCACGTACATCCCGGGCAGGCCGAACTGGCGGCGAACTATATCACTGCAAACGCCAAGCGCCCAAGCCTGAACCCCGCCGCTTTCAGCGATATGACAGGCGTGCAGGCAGTTTTTTGGAGTTTTGGTAACGAGGAATGACAAAGCACGACGATGTTACGTGAGGCTTTTCAACTTAACCGCTATAATCGCCGCCTTTTCATCGGGCTATACGATTTCTGACATGAGCCAATCCAGTGACCTGATTCAATCGGCACAACGCACCATTCGCCTCGAAGTGGAAGCCGTACAAGGCTTGTTGCCCCATATCGACGCCGATTTCGTACGCGCTTGCGAGATGATTCTGGCCAGCAAGGGCCGTGTGGTCGTGGTCGGCATGGGCAAGTCCGGGCACGTCGGCAACAAGATTGCCGCCACCCTGGCCAGCACCGGCACCCCGGCATTTTTCGTTCATCCGGCCGAAGCCAGTCACGGCGACATGGGTATGATCACTCGCGACGACGTGATCCTGGCCCTGTCCAATTCCGGCTCGACCAACGAAATCGTCACCCTGCTGCCACTGATCAAACGTCTGGGCATCCAGTTGATCAGCGTCACCGGCAACCCCGCCTCGCCGCTGGCCAAGGCCGCTGAGGTGAATCTCAACGTTCACGTCGAGCATGAAGCCTGCCCGCTGAACCTGGCCCCGACCTCTTCGACCACCGCCGCTCTGGTGATGGGCGACGCACTGGCGGTTGCCTTGCTGGAAGCGCGCGGCTTCACCGCCGAAGACTTCGCTTTCTCTCACCCGGGCGGTGCCCTTGGCCGTCGCCTGTTGCTGAAAGTGGAAAACGTCATGCACGCCGGACAGGAGTTGCCACAGGTACAACGCGGCACCCTGCTCAAGGATGCGCTGATGGAAATGACCCGCAAGGGCCTCGGCATGACCGCCATCATCGAAGCCGACGGCAAGCTCGCCGGGATCTTCACTGACGGCGATCTGCGCCGTACGCTCGACCGCAGCATTGATATCCGCACCGCCACCATCGATCAGGTGATGACCGCACACGGCAAGACTGCCCGCCCGGAAATGCTCGCGGCCGAAGCCCTGAAAATCATGGAAGACCATCGAATCAACGCACTGGTCGTCGTGGACGAAGGTGATCGCCCGATCGGCGCCTTCAACCTCTCCGATCTGCTGCGCGCAGGAGTCATGTAAATGAACACCGATCTGCTGCAACGCGGCAAAGCGATCAAACTGGCGGTTTTTGACGTTGACGGAGTCCTCACCGACGGGCGCCTGTACTTCCTCGAAGACGGCAGCGAATTCAAGACCTTCAACACCCTCGACGGCCAGGGCATCAAAATGCTGATGAACGCCGGGGTACAGACCGCCATCATCAGCGGTCGCAAGACTCCGGTGGTAGAACGCAGGGCGAAAAACCTCGGCATCCCGCACCTGTTTCAGGGCCGCGAGGACAAATTGGTGGTTCTGGACGGCCTGCTTGAACAACTCGGCCTAAGCTATGAACAGGTCGCCTACCTCGGTGACGACCTGCCTGACCTGCCGGTGATTCGCCGGGTCGGTCTGGGCATGGCGGTCGCCAACGCTGCTGCCTTCGTGCGCGAACATGCCCACGGCATCACCCTGGCCCGTGGTGGCGAAGGTGCTGCACGCGAATTCTGCGAATTGATTCTGCGCGCCCAGGGCCGCCTCGATGCGGCCAACGCCGCGTACCTGTGAGCCAAACCATGTTTAGCAAAAAATTTCGTAATTTCCTGTTTTTCGGCTGCATTGCTGCGATATTCGCGGCGGTCGGCTACTGGAACATCAGCCCGGAACGCTTTCTCGACAAGCCGCCAGTGACCTCGGTGGAGACGCCTATCGACTGGTATGCAACCAACACGCATACCGTGCAATACCTGCCAGACGGCAAAGTGCAGTATGAAATGACCTCCGACAAGGCCGAGCACGTCAAGGCGACCGACATCACGCTGGTGACCAAACCTGACCTGAACATGTACCGCGGAACGGATTTCCCGTGGCACGTGACCAGCGAACGCGGTGAGGTCAATTCCGGCGGCACCGAAGTCGAGCTGATCGATTCAGTACGCATCAAGCGCACCGATGAAAAGAACCGTGCCACCCTGATCACGTCCACTCGCATGACGGTGTTCCCGCAGCAGGAATATGCGCAGACCTCGCAACCCGTTAGAATCGACGGCGCTGGCGGTGTATCGACTGGCGTAGGAATGAAAGCGTATCTGAAGGAAAGCAGGATACACCTGCAATCGAACGTAAGAGGACAGTATGAGGCTCGTTAAAACCCTCCCTATTTTGCTCAGTCTGGGCGCAGCACTGGGAAGCGTGAGCGCCTGGGCTCTGCCGAACGATCAGCAGCAACCTATCCGCATTCAGGCCGACGACGCCCAACTGGACGACAAGAATGGCATCGCCACCTATAAGGGCGATGTGATCATCACCCAGGGCTCGATGATCGTTAAAGGCAACACGGTGACGATCACCCGCACCCCGGCCGGTGACATCGACGTCGTGACATCGGTGGGCAACCTCGCCTACTTCGAGCAACTGCAAACCGCTGGCGACAGCAAACCCGTTCAGGGCTGGGGCGTGACGATCCAGTACCACGCTGCGCAAAACCGCGTCGTGCTGATCGACAAGGCCAAGGTTGTCGACAAGGACAACAACACCACCCAGGGCGAGAAAATCGTCTACGACACCGTGAAGAAACTGGCCAGCGCCGGTCGCGCTACCGGCAGCAAGGTCACCGAAGCGCGTCCGCGCATCGACATGGTGATCCAGCCGAAGAAGAAAACCGACGAGAAAACCCAGTAATGGCAACTCTGAAAGCTCAGCACCTGGCCAAGGCCTATAAAAGCCGTCAGGTCGTGCGTGACGTCAGCCTGTCGATCGACAGCGGTCAGATCGTCGGCCTGCTCGGCCCTAACGGCGCCGGCAAGACCACCTGCTTCTACATGATCGTCGGCCTGGTGCAGGCCGATCAGGGCCGCGTGCTGATCGATGATCTGGACGTCAGCCATCAGCCGATGCACGGCCGCGCCAAGGCCGGTATCGGCTATCTGCCGCAAGAAGCGTCGATCTTCCGCAAACTGTCGGTGGCCGACAACATCATGGCCATCCTCGAGACCCGTCAGGAACTCGACAAGGCCGGTCGTCGCAAAGAGCTGGAAAGCCTGCTGCAGGAATTCCACATCAGCCACATCCGCGACAACCTCGGCATGAGCCTGTCCGGTGGCGAGCGCCGCCGGGTGGAAATTGCCCGCGCCCTGGCCACCGCACCGAAATTCATTCTGCTCGACGAACCGTTCGCCGGTGTCGACCCGATTTCGGTCGGCGACATCAAGCAGATCATCCACCACCTCAAAGCCAAAGGCATCGGCGTGCTGATCACCGATCACAACGTGCGTGAGACGCTGGACATCTGCGAAACCGCTTACATCGTCAACGACGGTCAACTGATCGCCGAAGGTGACTCCGCAACCATCCTCGCCAACGACCTGGTGAAGGAAGTGTATCTGGGCCACGAATTCCGCCTGTAAGCATATTGGTGCCGGGAGAGCCGCCCGGGCGCTGTATCGATTCAAGCAGAATTTAATACGCTTTAATTGTTACAGCGCTCTAGGCAAACACTTCAGTTTCAGGCATATAATTTGCTTAAGTTTGGCGCTTCGGCGCCCTGTAGTGGATGGCGCATGCGCGCCGGCGAATAAGGTGTTAAGCCCCTGCCATGAAACCATCGCTAGTCTTGAGAATGGGCCAGCAGCTGACGATGACACCGCAGCTGCAACAGGCCATCCGCCTGCTCCAATTGTCGACCCTGGATCTGCAACAGGAGATCCAGGAGGCTCTGGAATCCAATCCGATGCTCGAACGCCAAGAAGAAGGCGACGACTTCGACAACTCCGATCCACTGGCCGATAACGCCGAACAGAAGCCCAACACCGAGATTCAGGAACCGTCCTATCAGGAAGCCGCCCCGACGGTGGATAACCTTGAGGACGGCGAGTGGAACGAGCGCATCCCCAATGAGCTTCCGGTCGACACTGCCTGGGAAGACGTCTACCAGACCAGCGCCAGCAGCCTGCCCAGCAGCGATGACGACGAGTGGGACTTCACCACCCGCACTTCCGCCGGCGAAAGCCTGCAAAGTCACCTGCTGTGGCAATTGAACCTCGCGCCGATGTCCGACACCGATCGCCTGATCGCCGTGACCCTGATCGATTGCATCAACAATCAGGGTTACCTGGACGAAACACTCGACGAGATCCTTGAGGCGTTCGACCCGGAACTGGACATCGAACTGGACGAAATCGAAGCCGTCCTGCACCGCATCCAGCAATTCGAACCGGCCGGCATCGGCGCCCGCAACCTCAGCGAATGCCTGCTGCTGCAATTGCGTCAGCTATCGGCCAAGACCCCGTGGCTGGCTGAAGCCAAACGCCTGGTCAGCGATTACATCGACCTGCTCGGCAGCCGCGATTACAGCCAATTGATGCGCCGCATGAAGCTCAAGGAAGACGAGTTGCGGCAGGTCATCGAACTGGTGCAGAGCCTCAACCCGCGTCCAGGCTCGCAAATCGAGTCCACTGAAGCTGAATACGTCGTACCTGACGTGATCGTGCGCAAGGACAACGAACGCTGGCTGGTCGAGCTCAATCAGGAGTCGGTGCCACGCCTGCGGGTCAACGCACAGTACGCAGGTTTCGTGCGCCGTGCCGATACCAGCGCCGATAACACTTTCATGCGCAATCAGTTGCAGGAAGCACGCTGGTTCATCAAGAGCCTGCAAAGCCGCAACGAAACCCTGATGAAAGTGGCCACGCAGATCGTCGAGCATCAGCGCGGCTTCCTGGAGTACGGCGACGAAGCGATGAAGCCTCTGGTTCTGCATGACATCGCCGAAGCCGTTGGCATGCACGAATCGACGATTTCACGGGTGACCACGCAGAAATTCATGCATACCCCGCGCGGTATCTATGAATTGAAATACTTTTTCTCCAGCCACGTCAGCACCTCCGAAGGCGGCGAATGCTCGTCCACGGCGATCCGCGCGATCATCAAAAAACTGGTTGCCGCGGAAAATCAGAAAAAGCCGTTGAGTGACAGCAAGATCGCTGGTTTACTGGAGGCACAAGGCATTCAGGTGGCTCGCCGCACCGTCGCCAAGTACCGCGAATCCCTCGGGATCGCGCCTTCGAGCGAACGCAAGCGGTTGATGTAAGCCACGTTACAGCGTTCCAGTGGCAGGCTATCCGGCCTGCCGCTTTATGCACTGGCAACGAAGGAGAAGCTGTATGCAAGTCAACATCAGTGGACACCAACTGGAAGTGACCGAACCTCTGCGCGCTTATATCGGCGAAAAACTCGAACGATTGGAGCGCCATTTCGACAAGATCACTAACGTGCAAGTCACGATGTGTGTCGAAAAACTGAAGCAGAAAATCGAAGCCACGCTGCATATTCCCGGCAATGAAGTCGTCGCAAACGCGGAACATACCGATATGTACGCGGCGATCGACTTATTAACCGACAAGCTGGATAAACAACTCAAAAAGCATAAGGAAAAGACCCAAAGCCTGCTCCAGGGCGCCACCGGTCGATAACCCCCCACTCCATGATCCGACTTGAAAATATCCTGACCCCCGGCCGTTCCCTGGTGAACGTGCCGGGCGGCAGTAAAAAGAAAGCCCTCGAACAAATTGCCAATCTCATCGCCCGCGAAGTGCCGGCGCTGGAAATGCAGGATGTCTTCGAGGCCCTGATCGCACGAGAGAAACTCGGCTCCACCGGTTTCGGCAACGGCATCGCCATTCCTCACTGCCGTCTGAAGGGATGCACTGAGCCTGTCAGCGCCTTGATGCACCTTGAAGCCCCTATCGACTTCGACGCTATCGACGGCGCTCCGGTTGATCTGTTGTTCGTCTTGCTGGTGCCGGAAGCGGCGACCGATGCGCACCTGGAATTGCTGCGACAGATCGCCAGCATGCTGGATCGCAAGGACGTGCGCGATAAATTGCGTAGTGCTTCGAGCAACGAAGCCTTGTATCAGGTCGTCGTGGACGAACAAAGCGGGCATTAATTCATGCGCTTGATCATCGTCAGTGGCCGTTCCGGCTCGGGCAAAAGTACTGCCCTGAATGTCCTTGAAGACAACGGCTACTACTGCATCGACAACCTGCCGGCCGGCCTGCTGCCGGAACTGGCCGAACGCGCCCTGATTCATACCGAACTGACCCAGCCGCTGGTGGCAGTTTCGATCGATGCGCGCAACCTGCCCAGCCATCTCTCGCGCTTCCCCGAGCTGCTGGAAGAAGTCCGCAGCCGCCATATCCAGTGCGATGTGCTTTATCTGGATGCCGATGAGGAAACGCTGCTCAAGCGCTTCTCGGAAACCCGCCGACGCCATCCGTTGAGCACTGCCAATCGCTCGCTGGCCGAAGCGATCCATGATGAAACCGCCCTGCTCGGCCCCATTGCCGATCTGGCCGACCTGAAGATCAACACCACCCATCTGAACCTGTACCAGTTGCGTGACACCATCAAGCTGCGCTTGCTGAATCAGCCTGAGCCCGGAACGGCGTTTCTGGTTGAATCGTTCGGCTTCAAGCGGGGCATGCCGGTCGATGCGGATCTGGTATTCGATGTGCGCTGCCTGCCTAACCCTTACTGGAAGCCGGAACTGCGTGCGCAATCGGGTCTCGATGCGCCAGTAGCGGAGTACCTGGCGGCACAGCCGGAAGTTGAAGAAATGTTTCAGGACATTTTCACCTACCTGCACAAATGGCTGCCACGTTTCGCCGCCAGCAATCGCGCCTACGTCACCATTGCCATTGGCTGCACCGGCGGGCATCACCGCTCCGTCTACCTGACCGAACGCCTGGGTCAGGCCCTGCAGAAAACCCTGAAGAACGTCCAGGTTCGCCACCGCGACCTCACTTAAAGGATTCACACCGCGATGCCTGCTCTGGAAATCGAAATCATCAATAAACTGGGTTTGCATGCCCGCGCGTCGGCGAAGTTTGTCGGGGTAGCGGGGCAATATCCGGATTGCACGATCAGAGTGGGCCGCACGCCGGAGACCACGGTCGATGGTAAAAGCATCATGGCGATGATGATGTTGGCTGCGGGCAAAGGCACCAAAATCTATTTGAGTACCGAAGGCCATCAGGAGCAGGAAGCATTGGATGCGTTGGTGGCGTTGATCAACAACTACTTCGATGAAGGTGGCTGACAGCCAAAATCAAAAAGTCGCAGCCCATGTCGCACCAATCCCCTCGTAGGAGCTGCCGCAGGCTGCGATCTTTTGATCTTCAACCCAACGCCGTATCCATCACCATCATCAGACAAAACCCGATCAACAGACCAAGACTGGCCAGTTTGTCATGACCATTGCGTCGCGACTCGGGAATCACTTCGTGGGTCACCACCAGCAGCATCGCCCCCGCCGCCAGTGCCAGACCTAACGGCAACAACACCTGCGCCAGACTGACCAGCCACGCGCACAACAGCGCAAACACCGGCTCGACCAGACCTGACGCCGCGCCGATCAGAAACGCCTTGACCCGCGACATCCCCGCCCCGGCCAGCACCAGTGCGATCACCAGACCTTCCGGCACATCCTGCAATGCGATACCCATGGCCAGACTGTCAGCGTCCGGCATGCCACCGCCGGCCGAAACGCCGACGGCCATGCCTTCCGGGATGTTATGAGCAATGATGGCAAACACGAACAACCAGATCCGCGGCGGAATCACAGGATGTTCGACGGTACCGACGAGCATCTCCGGTGAGGCGCCAGAGACCTTGCGATCGACCAGGTAGAGGCCGAACGCCCCGAGCATGATGCCAAAACAGATCAGACCGCTGGCCGCCCAGGGTGTCAGGCCGAGGCTTTCAGCAGCGGCGATGCCCGGCACGATCAGCGAAAACGCCGTCGCCGCCAGCATCACCCCGGCTCCAAAACCCAGCAAGGTGTCGCTGAGTGCCTGCGGCATGCGCCGGATCACCAGCACCGGCACCGCCCCAAGCGCCGTGCCGAGGGCGCAGATCGCCCCCCCCTGCAATGCCCGTGACAGCCTGGGCTCCAGATCCAGCCATTCCAGGCCATGGGCGACCAGCAAAGTCAGGCCCGCCAACAGCAACAACGCCCCCACTGAGTAACGAAACATACGCCCACTTCCGATCGCCAGTGTCTCAGTGCCCATAGTCTGCCTTGGATTGTTTTTATAGAAGACTTAAACCAGTGCAGCCTGATAGCGCGCAGCAACTTCAGGCCAATTGATCACGTTGTAAAACGCGTTGATGTATTCCGGGCGACGGTTCTGGTAGCGCAAGTAATAAGCGTGCTCCCAAACGTCGAGACCGAGGATCGGCGTGTTGCCGTTCATCAATGGGCTGTCCTGATTGCCGCTGCTTTCTACGATCAGCTTCTTGTCCGGAGTCACACTGAGCCAGGCCCAACCGCTGCCGAAACGGGTCAGCGCAGCTTTGGTGAATGCTTCTTTGAAACTGTCGAGACCACCCAGTTGCTCGTCGATTGCCTTGGCCAGCACACCGTCCGGCTTGCCGCCGCCACTTGGAACCATCACTTCCCAGAACAGCGAATGATTGGCGTGACCGCCGCCCTGATTGATCACCGCGGCGCGAAGCTTCTGCGGCAACTGCTGAACGCTGGCGACCAGTTTTTCCACTGGCCACTCTGCGTATTCAGTGCCTTCTACCGCTGCATTGAGATTGTTGATATAGGTCTGATGATGCTTGGTGTAGTGGATTTCCATGGTTTGCGCATCGATGTGCGGTTCCAGGGCATCGTAGGCGTAAGGCAAGGCAGGCAAGGTAAAAGCCATTTCAATGGACTCCATGGTGATGTGGGGCAGGCGCACGACGTGCATTGCCGGTATCCGGATGCAGCAGGCGCTGGGTGCGTGGGTATTCGCCGTGCTCGCCGATGAAATTCAATAACTCGACGTAAGTCTTGCTGCTTTGGCGCAAGGCCGCCTCGCGCAGCGCCAGGCGCAAACGCTCGTCCTGCATGGTCTGCAACAACCGCTGGTGGATGGCGCAGAGATATTCGGCGCTCTCCTCCGGCTGATTCAGGCGCAGGTGCAGATCCGCCAGGTTGTGATGGGAGATGACGCAGGCCGCCACCGCTTCGTCGGCATCCGCCCAGCGTTCGAACAACACTTGCGCCAGGGCCAGGGCTTGCAGGTAAGCCTCACGAGCGTCGATCAGCTCGCCCAGCATGAAGCAGCGATTGGCCCGTTCGATCGTGCGTTTCCAGTGCTCCATGGTGAGCCTCCAAAGCGGTTGCGGAGATTACACGCCGCCAGCGGTGAGTTTCTCGGGGTTGAGCAACTCTTCCAGCTCGCTGCGCGACAGGTCGGTGTGTTCCAGCGCGACGTCGATGACAGGGCGGCCCTGCTTGTAGGCCTGCTTGGCGATTTCGGCGGCTTTCTGGTAACCGATGATCGGGTTGAGCGCGGTGACCAGAATCGGGTTGCGCGACAGCGCTTCCTTGAGCCGCGACTCATTGACCTTGAAGCTGGCGATGGCCTTGTCGCCGAGCAGGCGGCTAGAGTTGGCCAGCAGTTCGATGCTGCTCAACAGGTTCTGCGCGATGATCGGCAACATCACGTTCAATTCGAAATTGCCCGACTGGCCGGCGATGGTGATCACCGAGTCGTTGCCGATCACTTGGGCGGCGACCATGGCGGTCGCTTCCGGGATCACCGGGTTGACCTTGCCCGGCATGATCGACGACCCCGGCTGCAGCGCCTCAAGCTCGATTTCGCCGAGACCGGCCAAGGGACCGGAGTTCATCCAGCGCAGGTCGTTGGCGATTTTCATCAGCGACACAGCGATGGCCTTGAGCTGCCCGGAGACCGCAACGGCCGTGTCCTGCGAGCCGATCAGCGCGAACAGGTCTTTGCCTTGGGTGAACTGCACATGGGTCAACTGGCTGAGTTGACGGCTGAAACGCGCAGCGAATTCCGGATGCGCGTTGATCCCGGTACCGACCGCCGTCCCGCCCTGCGCGAGGGATTGCAGGCTGGGCAGCAAGTCTTGCAAATGACCGATGTTGGCCTTCAGTTGCTGCGCCCAGCCGTTGAGCACCTGGCTCATACGCACCGGCATCGCATCCATCAAATGCGTACGACCGGTTTTGACGTGGTGATGCACTTGCTCGGCTTTGTGCTCGATGACCTGCACCAGATGCAGCAGCGCCGGCAGCAATTGTTCGTGCAGGGCCAGCGCAGCACTGACGTGGATGGTGGTCGGGATGATGTCGTTGCTGCTCTGGCCGCAATTGACGTGATCATTCGGATTGACTGGCTCATCGAGAAGACGGCTGGCCAACGTGGCGATCACTTCGTTGGCGTTCATGTTGGAGCTGGTGCCGGAACCGGTCTGGAAGATATCCACCGGGAAATGCCGCATGAAATCGCCTTCGAGCAAGCCTTGGGCGGCATCGCTGATGGCTTTGCCCTGGGCAGCGCTGATCTGGTTGAGTTCAACGTTGGCCCGGGCGGCAGCGGCCTTGGCGAGAATCAGCGCGCGGATGAACTGCGTCGGCATCGGCTTGCCGCTGATCGGAAAGTTATCCACTGCGCGCTGGGTTTGCGCGCCGTAGAGAGCGTCCACCGGCACCTGCAGTTCGCCCATGCTGTCGCGCTCAATACGAGTCTTGGTCATCAGTAAATCCTTGCACCAGTTCAATAAGAGGAATCGAGGGTTGCAACTCGCAGGTCGCCAGTTGCCAGGTGTAACGCTGCCAGCGTTTGAGCCGGCAATTGCACAGCGACAGGCGCTCCATTTCACGCAATGGGCGCCAGGCTTGATCGAGACAGAGGCTGCGCCAGTGCCACGGCAACGCAATGTCGGTGGCTGTGTCGAGCAGCAATCGGAAAGAGGTTTCAGCGATCGTCCACGGGGAAGTTGCCGTACAGCAGGCCAGATACCGACCTTCAGCCAAGTAGTGTTCGATCAGGCGCGGTTCGTCGGGATCCATCGCGCAACGGATCTGGCGACTCATCCAGCGCCAGCTTTCGAGGTACGGCTGCTCGTGCAAGGCAGAACTCATGATTCGGGGCCTGTCCGATAATGAGATTTATTATTAGATGATAATGAGAAGCAAAACAAGAGTGCCTGGTTACACAGGCTCCATTGTGGGAGCGAGCAGGCTCGCGAAGGCGTCGCGTCAGTCGCCGCTGTGGTCGGCTGTTAAATCGCTTTCGCGAGCAGGCTCGCTCCCACAGGGTTTTGTGTGGAGCCAAGAAAAAAGGTTCTTCACGGAATCCCGGGAAACACAGAAACAAGAACGCCGATTTGATTGATGATGTTCGTGCGAGCAAACACATCTAACAAACCGGCGTTCTTATGCGCGATATTAATACTTTCCTTCCTTTTTGGGAGGGCTTTTCTGTCGTCACGATCAAGCCTGATGGTGATGCCCTCCAGATCGATCTGACGCCCCACGCCACCCGATTCCCTTCCTGTGGTGGGTGCCAA
>NZ_FYDT01000036.1:0-66532 GCF_900187585.1 Pseudomonas sp. Irchel 3E19 | reverse complement strand
GGGAACATCCCCAAATATCTCGCAGAGTTGCATGCCTCAGCCCCGCATTATGTCCTGCCACATCGACGCGAGGAGCGCATTTATCCTCGGGCAATCAGGCTCAAATCGCCGAAGTATCCGATCAAAAACAAAAATGCCAGTCAGCTTAACTGACTGGCATTAACCCTGCGGGGTGCTTTTTTGTGCCCGCCATTTCTGGCTTTGCCGTGATCCCTTGTGGGAGCGAGCCTGCTCGCGAATGCATTCTGACAGTCAACATTGATGTCGGCTGGCATGCCGCATTCGCGAGCAGGCTCGCTCCCACATGAAGATTTTGGTGATCTGAAGATCGAATCCCAGGCATAAAAAAGCACCCCGAAGGGTGCTTTTTTCGTTTCGCGGGAAGCTTAGCGCTTCAGCGAGGCCGGCAGGTGCGGCTGGATCGCCGTCAGCACTGCCTTGAAGCATTTGGTGTTACCGGCAACGATGTGGCCTTTCTCAAGGAAGTCGTGACCGCCGGTGAAGTCGCTCACCAGACCACCAGCTTCCTGGATCAGCAGGGCGCCTGCAGCCATGTCCCACTCGGACAGGCCCGACTCCCAGAATGCATCGAAACGACCGGCAGCCACATAAGCCAGGTCCAGGCTTGCCGAGCCGGCGCGGCGGATGCCGGCAGTCTGGCCAACCAAGGCGCGGAACATGCCCAGGTAGTTGTCGAGGTTGTCCATCTGGTCGTCACGGAATGGGAAGCCAGTGCCGAGCAGAGCGCCGTCAAGGCTGGTGCGACCGCTGACGCGCAGACGACGACCGTTCAGTTGAGCGCCGCGACCACGGCTGGCGGTGAATTCTTCCTGGCGAACCGGGTCCAGAACAACAGCGTGCTCCAGGCGACCGCGGTATTTGCAGGCAATGCTGACAGCGAAGTGAGGAATGCCGCGCAGGAAGTTGGTGGTACCGTCCAGTGGGTCGATGATCCACAGGTATTCTTCGCCTTCGATGCCGGTGCCGGCGTGCAGGCCAGTCTCTTCACCCTGGATCGAATGATTCGGGTAAGCCTTGCGCAGGGCATCGATGATTTTCTGTTCGGCGGCGCGATCGACCTCGGATACATAATCCTTGGCGTCTTTTTCGTCGACCTTGATGGTATCCAGGCGCTCGATGGAGCGGAAGATCAGTTCACTGGCGCTGCGGGCGGCGCGCAGCGCGATATTCAGCATGGGCTGCATGGATGTGTCACCTAAGGTTGTTAAAGAAAGCCGCGCATTCTATCAGAACTTTTCTTCAGGTGAAGGTCGCTGTTCGCTTTCATAGCTTAACGGTAGGCTGTTCTGTAAGATTTGCACCCCTTTCCTGTGTCCGAGAGCGCCTCCCTTGCTGCAGAACATTCGTGTCGTCCTGGTCAATACCAGCCACCCCGGCAACATCGGCGGGGCCGCGCGCGCCATGAAAAACATGGGTCTGTCGCGGCTGGTGCTAGTCGAACCGCGGCTATTCCCGCACCACGAAGCCGATGCTCGCGCTTCCGGTGCCGGTGACATCCTTGAAAACGCCCAGGTCGTCGCCACCCTGGAAGATGCTCTGGTCGGCTGCAATCTGGTGCTTGGCACCAGTGCCCGCGACCGGCGCATTCCCTGGCCGCTGCTGGATCCGCGCGAGTGCGGCACCAAAGTGGTCGAAGAGGCCGGGCAGGGCGCTGAAATCGCTTTGGTGTTTGGTCGTGAAGATTCCGGCCTGACCAACGACGAGCTGCAGCGATGTCACTTTCACGTACACATCCCCTCCGATCCTGAGTTCAGCTCGCTGAATCTCGGCGCGGCGGTGCAGGTGTTGAGCTATGAAGTGCGCATGGCGTGGTTGGCCGCGCAAGGTCAGCCAAGCAAGATCGAGAAGGAAGAAGTGGCCTCGGTGAAAAGCGCCGAGCTGGCGACCATGGATGAGCTGGAGCGATTCTATGAGCACCTGGAGCAAACGCTGGTCGCCATCGAATTCCTCGATCCGGAAAAACCACGGCACTTGATGGCGCGCCTGCGCCGGTTGTACGGACGCAGCTCGGTCAGTCGAGCGGAAATGAATATTTTGCGTGGCATCCTCACGGAAACCCAAAAAGCGGCCCGTGGTGAGCTTCTTAAGCGGAAGGACTAAATGATGTTTGAGCGTTTGCGTGAAGATATCCAAAGCGTATTCCATCGAGACCCGGCGGCGCGTAACGCTTTTGAAGTCCTGACTTGCTACCCCGGCATGCATGCGATCTGGATTCATCGACTGGCCGGGATGCTGTGGCGCCATGATCTGAAATGGCTGGCGCGTCTGGTGTCGAATTTCGGCCGCTGGTTGACCGGGATCGAGATTCATCCGGGGGCGAAAGTCGGTCGTCGCTTCTTTATCGACCACGGCATGGGCATCGTCATCGGCGAAACCGCCGAGATTGGCGACGACGTCACGATTTATCAGGGCGTGACCCTCGGTGGCACCAGTTGGAATAAAGGCAAGCGCCATCCGACGTTGGGTGACGGTGTCGTCGTCGGTGCGGGCGCGAAAGTGTTGGGACCGTTCACTGTCGGCGCCGGTGCCAAGGTCGGCTCCAATGCGGTAGTGACCAAGGAGGTGCCGCCGGGCGCCACGGTTGTGGGTATTCCAGGGCGGATCATCGTCAAATCCGATGAGGAGCAGGACGCCAAGCGCAAGGCCATGGCCGAGAAGATCGGTTTCGATGCCTATGGTGTGAGCGAAGACATGCCTGACCCGGTGGCGCGCGCCATTGGGCAGTTGCTCGATCACCTGCAAGCGGTGGATGGGCGGCTGGAGGGGATGTGCGGCGCACTGAAGGATCTGGGCAGCAATTACTGTGCGAAGGATCTGCCTGAGCTGCGCGAAGAAGACTTCGCCTGCGTGAAGGGCAAGGATCAGAGTCAGGCCAGCTAAACCGCGTCGACTTCTTCGCGAACAGGCTCGCTCCCACATTGGAGTGCGTTCTCCTGTGGGAGTGAGCCTGCTCGCGAAGAACGATAACGCGCAACCACTGGCTGTACGCCGACAGCCTTTGCTATGATGCGCGCGCTCTTTTGCGGGTAAACCCGACTAAAGCACTAGGTCTTATAGTTGACTTAAATGCTCGGGAATTGCATACTCCCGCCCATTCTGAACTCCGTGGTAACTGTCCATGCGACTGACTACAAAAGGCCGATACGCCGTGACCGCCATGCTTGACCTGGCGTTGCACGCGCAGCACGGGCCGGTGTCCCTGGCCGATATCTCCGAGCGCCAAGGCATCTCCCTGTCCTATCTCGAACAGCTTTTCGCCAAGCTGCGCCGCAGCAACCTGGTTTCCAGTGTTCGCGGTCCGGGCGGTGGCTACCAGTTGTCCCGCGACATGCAGGGTATCCAGGTGGCTCAGGTGATCGATGCGGTGAACGAATCGGTCGATGCCACCAAATGCCAAGGCCAGGGCGACTGCCATTCCGGCGACACCTGCCTGACCCATCACCTGTGGTGCGACCTTAGCCTGCAGATTCACGAATTTCTCAGCGGTATCAGCTTGGCTGATCTTGTGACTCGCCGTGAGGTGCAAGAAGTAGCCCAGCGCCAGGATCAGCGTCGTTGCAATGGCAAGGCGCCGCGCCTGGACAAGATTGAAGCGTCCGCCGTCGAATGACAGCCAAAGAGCTAGCGGCACGCCAGCCAGCCTGATTTAGGAGATAGTCCATGAAATTGCCGATTTACCTTGATTACTCTGCGACCACCCCGGTCGATCCGCGCGTTGCGCAAAAAATGAGTGAATGCCTGCTGGTCGACGGAAACTTCGGTAACCCGGCTTCCCGTTCCCACGTGTTCGGCTGGAAGGCTGAAGAGTCCGTAGAAAACGCCCGTCGTCAGGTGGCCGATCTGGTCAACGCTGATCCGCGTGAAATCGTCTGGACGTCCGGTGCTACCGAGTCCAACAACCTGGCAATCAAGGGTGCGGCACATTTCTACGCCTCCAAGGGCAAGCACCTGATCACCTCCAAGATCGAGCACAAGGCTGTCCTCGACACCATGCGCCAACTGGAGCGTGAAGGTTTCGAAGTCACCTACCTTGATCCGACTGAAGACGGTCTGATCACTCCGGCCATGATCGAAGCTGCGTTGCGCGAAGACACCATCCTCGTGTCGGCCATGCACGTGAACAACGAAATCGGCACCGTCAACGATATCGCTGCCATCGGCGAGCTGCTTCGTTCGAAGGGCATCCTGTTCCATGTTGACGCTGCTCAGTCCACTGGCAAGGTCGAGATCGACCTGCAGAAACTGAAAGTCGACATGATGTCGTTCTCTGCTCACAAAACCTACGGCCCTAAAGGCATCGGCGCGTTGTACGTCAGCCGCAAGCCGCGTGTGCGCATTGAAGCGACCATGCACGGTGGCGGTCACGAGCGTGGCATGCGTTCCGGCACCCTGGCGACCCACCAGATCGTTGGCATGGGCGAAGCGTTCCGTGTCGCAAAAGAAGACATGGCCGCTGAAAACGTTCGTATCAAAGCCTTGAGCGACCGTTTCTACAAGCAGGTCGAGCATCTGGAAGAGCTGTACGTCAACGGTAGCCTGATTGCCCGCGTTCCGCACAACCTGAACCTGAGCTTCAACTACGTTGAAGGCGAGTCGCTGATCATGGCGCTCAAGGATCTGGCGGTTTCGTCCGGTTCGGCCTGCACCTCGGCATCGCTTGAGCCTTCGTACGTGCTGCGCGCCCTGGGCCGCAACGACGAACTGGCACACAGCTCGATCCGCTTCACTTTCGGCCGCTTCACGACCGAAGAAGAAATCGACTACGCCGCGCAGAAAGTCTGCGAGGCTGTTACCAAGCTGCGCGCTCTGTCGCCGCTTTGGGACATGTACAAAGACGGTGTCGACATTTCGAAAATCGAGTGGGCGGCACACTGATTTCAAGTCGCCGCGAACCGGCCCTGTCACCCAGGTTGCAGGGCTTTAAGAGCGACTCTCTGATGAGTGAGGATTAAGCATCATGGCTTACAGCGAAAAGGTCATCGACCACTACGAAAACCCGCGCAACGTCGGCAAGATGAACGCGGAAGATCCTGATGTCGGCACCGGCATGGTCGGCGCTCCGGCGTGCGGCGACGTCATGCGCCTGCAAATCAAGGTCAACGATCAGGGCGTTATCGAAGACGCCAAGTTCAAGACCTACGGCTGCGGTTCGGCAATCGCTTCCAGCTCCCTCGCCACCGAGTGGATGAAGGGCAAGACCCTGGACGAAGCCGAAACCATCAAGAACACTCAGCTGGCCGAAGAATTGGCCCTGCCACCAGTGAAGATTCACTGCTCGGTACTGGCTGAAGACGCTATCAAAGCGGCTGTTCGCGATTACAAGCAGAAGAAAGGCTTGATCTGACTTTCTGGATTTGGCGACGAGTAAGGAGTCAACGATGGCTATCAGCATGACAGAAGCGGCTGCTCAGCACGTGCGACGCTCCCTCAACGGGCGCGGCAAAGGTGAGGGGATTCGTCTGGGTGTTCGCACCACAGGTTGTTCCGGCCTTGCCTACGTGCTGGAGTTTGTCGACGAGGTGGTTGCAGAGGATCAGGTGTTCGAAAGTCACGGCGAAAAAGTGATTATCGACCCGAAAAGCCTGGCCTACCTGGACGGCACCGAGCTCGATTTCGTCAAGGAAGGGTTGAACGAAGGCTTCAAGTTCAACAACCCCAACGTACGCGGTGAGTGTGGCTGCGGCGAAAGCTTCAACATCTGAGGCTTGTCGTGGGTATTCCTTGTCATTTCGCTTTATTCGAGCTGCAACCGAGTTTCCGTCTGGATCTCGAGCAGTTGGCCACGCGCTACCGAGAGTTGGCGCGCGGCGTTCATCCTGACCGTTTTGCCGATGCTTCCGAGCGCGAGCAACGGTTGGCGCTCGAGCAGTCTGCACGCCTCAATGAGGCCTATCAGACGCTCAAGAGCCCGCCCCAGCGTGCGCGCTACCTGCTGAAAGTCAGCGGGCATGAAGTGCCGATGGAAGTCACGGTCCATGACCCCGAGTTTCTTTTGCAGCAGATGCAGTGGCGCGAAGAACTCGAAGACCTCCAGGACAGCGCCGATCTCGACGGTGTCGCGGTGTTCAAGCGTCGCTTGAAAGTGGCTCAGGAAGAACTCAACGAAAGCTTCGCAGCCTGTTGGGATGATGCAGCGCAGCGCGAACAGGCCGAACGCCTGATGCGACGCATGCAGTTCCTCGACAAGCTCACCTACGAAGTGCGCCAGTTAGAAGAGCGCCTCGACGATTAACCCAGTGCCGCTCCGGTCGCACGCCTGATATACAGATAAGTCCTGATCACGATGGCCCTACTGCAGATCGCCGAACCCGGCCAAAGTCCTCAACCGCACCAGCGTCGTCTGGCTGTGGGGATCGACTTGGGCACTACCAATTCGCTGGTCGCTGCGTTGCGCAGTGGTCTTTCCGAGCCGCTGGCTGACGCTGACGGGCAGGTCATCCTGCCGTCTGCCGTGCGTTATCACGCCGATCGCGTCGAAGTCGGCGAGTCGGCCAAGCTGGCCGCGTCCTCCGATCCTCTGAACACTGTGCTGTCGGTCAAGCGCTTGATGGGTCGTGGTCTGTCCGACGTCAAGCAATTGGGCGAGCAACTGCCGTACCGCTTTGTCGGCGGCGAATCGCACATGCCGTTCATCGACACCGTTCAGGGGCCGAAAAGCCCTGTCGAAGTCTCCGCCGATATCCTCAAGGTCCTGCGTCAGCGCGCTGAAGCGACCTTGGGTGGCGAGCTGGTTGGTGCGGTGATCACCGTTCCTGCCTATTTCGACGATGCTCAACGTCAGGCCACCAAGGATGCGGCGAAACTCGCTGGTCTGAACGTGCTGCGCCTGCTTAATGAGCCGACCGCCGCCGCTGTGGCTTACGGTCTGGATCAGCATGCCGAAGGCCTGGTGGCCATTTATGACCTGGGCGGTGGCACCTTCGATATTTCGATTCTGCGTCTGACCGGTGGTGTTTTCGAAGTGCTGGCCACTGGCGGCGACAGCGCGCTGGGCGGCGATGACTTCGATCACGCGATTGCCGGCTGGATCATCGAGAGCGCCGGCCTGTCCGCCGATCTCGATCCGGGTGCGCAGCGCAATCTGCTGCAAACCGCCTGCGCAGCAAAAGAAGCCCTGACCGATGCGGCGAGTGTTGAGGTTGCCTACGGTGACTGGAAAGCCCAACTGACTCGCGAAGCCTTTGATGCGCTGATCGAGCCGATGGTCGCTCGCAGCCTGAAAGCCTGCCGTCGCGCCGTTCGTGATTCCGGTGTTGAGCTGGAAGACGTGCACGCCGTGGTCATGGTTGGCGGTTCGACCCGCGTTCCACGCGTTCGTGAAGCCGTTGCCGAAGCCTTCGGTCGTCAGCCGTTGACTGAAATCGATCCGGATCAAGTGGTGGCCATCGGGGCTGCGATCCAGGCCGATACCCTGGCTGGCAACAAGCGCGATGGCGGCGAGCTGCTGTTGCTCGACGTGATTCCGCTGTCCCTGGGGCTGGAAACCATGGGTGGCCTGATGGAGAAGGTGATTCCGCGCAATACCACCATCCCCGTCGCCCGTGCTCAGGATTTCACTACTTATAAAGATGGTCAGTCGGCCATGGCCATTCACGTCTTGCAGGGCGAGCGTGAACTGATCAGCGACTGCCGCTCGCTGGCGCGCTTCGAGTTGCGCGGTATTCCGGCGATGGTGGCCGGTGCGGCGAAGATTCGCGTGACCTTCCAGGTCGATGCCGACGGTCTGCTCAGCGTTTCCGCCCGTGAACTGGGTTCGGGCGTTGAGGCGAGCATTCAGGTCAAGCCGTCCTACGGTCTGACCGACGGCGAAATCGCCAAGATGTTGAAAGATTCGTTCCAGCACGCCAATGACGACAAGGTTGCCCGCGTCCTGCGTGAGCAGCAAGTCGATGCCCAGCGTCTGATTGAAGCGGTGCAGGGCGCTCTGGAAGTGGACGGCGAGCGATTGCTCGACGCCGAAGAGCGCATGGTCATCGACTTGCAGTTGCAGGAACTGGCCGAACTGATGAAAGGTACTGATGGTTACGCCATCGAGCAGCAGACCAAGCGTCTGTCGCAAGTGACCGACGCTTTTGCTGCCCGCCGCATGGATCTGACGGTGAAAGCCGCTCTGTCGGGGCGCAACCTGAATGAAATCGAGGATATCTGATGCCGCAGGTCATTTTTCTGCCCCACGAGAAGTTCTGCCCTGAAGGCATGGTGGTCGAGGCTGCGCCCGGCACATCGATTCTCGAACTGGCCCATGAACACCACATCGAGATGGAAAGCGCCTGCGGTGGCGTCTGCGCCTGCACCACTTGCCATTGCATCATCCGCGAGGGTTTCGACTCGATGGAAGAGGCTGACGAGCTGGAAGAAGATTTCCTCGATCGGGCCTGGGGTCTGGAAGCGCAATCGCGCCTGGCCTGTCAGGCTATCGTGGGTGAAGAAGACATCACCGTCGAAATTCCGAAATATTCGCTTAACCATGCGGCCGAAGCGCCGCACTGACTGGTAAGACTGTCATGAGCTACGGTTGGAATGATGTTCAACGCATTGCAGAAGAATTGGCTGAAGCCAAGCCGGATGTGGATCCGCTTTCTGTCAATTTCGTCGACCTGCAGCGATGGATCAAGGAACTGCCTGACTTCGACGACACCTCTGGCCGTGTTGGCGAGAAGGTGTTGGAAGCGGTTCAGGCGCTCTGGATCGAAGAAGTAGACTGATCGTCCTCGCAGGTTAGGCAATACCCAAGAACCCGCGTATAATTCGCGGGTTTAATTTTTCGCAAATTACCGTTTCTGGAGTTACACCATGGCTGTTCAACGTACTTTCTCCATCATCAAGCCTGACGCTGTTGCAAAAAACGTCATCGGCGAGATCACCACTCGTTTCGAAAAAGCCGGCCTGCGCGTTGTAGCTTCGAAACTGAAGCAACTGTCCAAAGCTGAAGCTGAAGGCTTCTACGCTGAGCACAGCGCTCGTGGTTTCTTCGGCGACCTGGTTGCTTTCATGATCTCCGGTCCTGTAGTTGTTCAGGTTCTGGAAGGCGAAAACGCTATCGCTCTGAACCGTGAGCTGATGGGCGCTACCAACCCTAAAGAAGCTGCTGCCGGTACCATCCGCGCTGATTTCGCTGATTCCATCGACGCCAACGCTGTTCACGGTTCGGACTCCGAAGCCGCAGCTGCTCGTGAAATCTCGTACTTCTTCGCAGCTACTGAAGTAACCACTCGCTAAGCATTGGCTTAAGAGTGAAGGTGAATCCATGACTACATCGACTGTAAAAACCAACCTGCTGGGGCTGACTCAACAGGAAATGGAAAAATTCTTCGACTCAATCGGGGAGAAGCGTTTCCGTGCCGGTCAGGTAATGAAATGGATTCACCATTTTGGCGTCGATGATTTCGACGCCATGACGAACGTCAGCAAGGCCTTGCGCGACAAGCTCAAGGCTATTGCCGAGGTCCGTGGTCCTGAAGTGGTCAGCGAGGACATTTCCAGCGACGGCACCCGTAAGTGGGTGGTGCGCGTGGCGTCCGGCAGCTGCGTCGAGACCGTGTACATTCCCCAGGGCAAACGCGGCACTCTGTGCGTTTCGTCCCAGGCAGGCTGTGCCCTGGATTGCAGTTTCTGCTCCACCGGCAAGCAAGGCTTCAATAGCAACCTCACCGCCGCCGAAGTCATCGGTCAGGTGTGGATTGCCAACAAATCTTTCGGCAGTGTCCCGGCAACCGTCGACCGTGCCATCACCAACGTGGTGATGATGGGCATGGGTGAGCCGCTGCTGAACTTCGACAACGTCGTCGCCGCCATGCATCTGATGATGGATGACCTCGGCTACGGGATTTCCAAGCGCCGCGTGACCCTGTCCACGTCGGGTGTGGTGCCGATGATCGATGAGCTGGCCAAGCACATCGACGTATCCCTGGCGTTGTCCCTGCACGCACCGAATGACGCATTGCGTAACCAATTGGTGCCGATCAACAAGAAATATCCGCTTAAGATGCTGCTCGAGTCGTGCAAGCGCTACATGTCCGCCCTTGGCGAGAAGCGTGTGCTGACCATCGAGTACACCTTGCTCAAGGACATCAACGATAAAGTTGAGCATGCGGTGGAAATGATCGAGCTGCTGAAGAACATTCCGTGCAAGATCAACCTGATTCCGTTCAACCCGTTCCCGCATTCCGGGTACGAGCGGCCGAGCAACAATGCTATCCGACGGTTCCAGGATCAGTTGCATCAGGCCGGTTTCAACGTCACTGTCCGCACCACCCGTGGTGAAGACATCGACGCTGCGTGTGGTCAATTGGTAGGGCAGGTGCTGGATCGCACCCGTCGCAGCGAACGTTACATCGCCGTGCGTGAGTTGAGCGCCGACAGCGATCTGGCACAGAACGCTGCGAACACTAACTAAGAGAGGATCTCTATGTCCCTGCGCTTTGCGCTGCTGTTGCTGTTGACCAGCCTGTGTGCTGGTTGTGTCCTGTCGGGTGACTACAACCCGATGAAGACCAGCAAGGGCCGCGATGAAGCGCGGGCTGCCTACGTGCAGTTGGGGCTGGGGTACTTGCAGCAAGGCATGAGCGAGCGGGCCAAGGTGCCGCTGAAGAAGGCGCTGGAAATCGACGGTTCCGATCCTGATGCCAATGCTGCTCTCGGCTTGGTGTTCCAGTCCGAAATGGAGCCTGAGCTGGCCGACGAACACTTCCGCAAGGCTTTGTCCTCCCGTCCTGCCGATGCGCGCATCCTCAACAACTACGGCAGTTTTCTCTACGAACAACAGCGTTATAAAGAAGCCTACGAGCGTTTTGAACAGGCCGCCGCCGATACCCTGTATCCTGAGCGTTCGCGTGTGTTCGAGAACCTCGGCATGACGGCGGCGAAGCTCGGTCAGCGTGATCTGGCGCAGCAGCAGCTGGAAAAGGCGCTGCGGTTGAACCGCCAACAGCCACGCGCATTGCTGGAAATGGCTGAGTTGTCCTTCGAAGACAGGCATTATGTGCCCGCGCGAGACTATTACGACCGTTTCAGCCTGCTGACCGAACAAAATGCACGTAGTCTATTGCTCGGCGTTCGGCTGGCAAAAGTGTTTGAAGATCGCGACAAGGCCGCCAGTTATGGCCTGCAATTAAAACGACTCTATCCCGGTACGCCGGAATATCAGCAATACCTGTCGGAGCAATGATGAAAGCGGCGCATCCCGAAGTTGTAGCAGCGAATCGCGTTAACCCCGGTGAGACCCTGCGCCAGGCCCGCGAAAGCAATGGCTGGTCGCTGGCCGAAGTGGCCCTCAAGCTCAACCTCACCGTGACTTCCCTGAGCAATCTTGAAGCCGGCGCTTTCGACAAGCTGCCGGGGCATACCTTCGCTCGCGGTTACATTCGCGCTTATGCCAAATTGCTCGGCATGGACCAGACCGTTCTGGTCCAGCAATTCGACCAGTCCACCGGCACCGATTCCCAAGGCAGCAACGTCCACGCTCTGGGTCGTATCGAAGAGCCGGTGCGGGTTTCCCACACCATTTTGCGTATCGTCAGCTTGCTGTTGCTGATCGCGGTCATCGGCGGCGGTTTCGTCTGGTGGCAGGATCAGACGTCGCAGCGCACCAAAGACCTGGCCAGCCTGACACCAGAGCACGTCGAAGTCGAAGGCGCCGACGGCACCACCCAGATCCATCCGATTGACGAGCCGGAAGATCAGGCTGTCGCCGAAGCTCAGACCGAGGGCGCCACTGCCCTGGCGCTGCCGCAATCGGAAACCACCGCCGGCGCTGCTGGCGCCGAGCCTGCTGCTCCGGCAACTGCGCCAGCAGCGCCGGCGACGCCAACAGCACCGGTTAACACACCGGCCCCGGTTGTCGCCACCCCGGCCACTCCTGCACCGAACGTTCCCGCGACGCAAGCGCCGACCGCCACGGCGCCAGTCGTTCCTGCGACGCCTGCGCCAACCGCGCAAGCGACCGCTCCAGTTGCCGGCGACGGCCAGGTGCAATTGCAGTTCACCGGCGATTGCTGGGCGCAAGTTACCGATGGTCGCGGCAAAGTGCTGTTCAGTGGTCTGAAACATAAAGGCGACAGCGTGGCTGTCAGCGGCAAGCTGCCGCTGAACGTGCGTCTGGGCGTTGCCCGCGCCGCACAGGTCAGCTACAACGGCCAGCCGGTCGATATCGCTCCGTTCACCAGTGGCGAGACTGCTCGCCTGAAGTTGGGTCAATAAGTCATGCACGGCGAATCTCCAATCAAACGTCGCGAATCGCGCAAGATCTGGGTCGGCAACGTACCGGTGGGCGGCGATGCGCCGATTGCTGTGCAGAGCATGACCAACAGTGACACCAATGACGTGGCCGCCACCGTTGCGCAGATCAATCGTCTGGAAGCCGCCGGCGTCGACATCGTTCGCGTATCGGTGCCGGACATGGACGCCGCCGAGGCGTTCGGCAGAATCAAGCAACTGGTCAAGGTGCCGTTGGTTGCCGACATTCACTTCGACTACAAGATCGCGTTGCGCGTAGCCGAGCTGGGTGTGGACTGCCTGCGGATCAACCCGGGCAACATCGGTCGTGAAGACCGCGTGCGTGCCGTGGTCGATGCCGCCCGTGACCGCGGGATCCCGATCCGCATCGGCGTCAACGCCGGCTCGCTGGAAAAAGACCTGCAAAAGAAATACGGCGAGCCGACCCCGGCCGCGCTGGTCGAGTCCGCCTTGCGTCACGTTGAACACCTCGAACGCCTGAATTTCCAGGACTTCAAGGTCAGCGTGAAGGCTTCCGACGTGTTCATGGCCGTTGAAGCCTACCGCTTGCTGGCGAAAGAAATTGTCCAGCCGCTGCACCTGGGCATCACCGAAGCCGGTGGATTGCGTTCGGGCACAGTGAAATCCGCCGTGGGCCTAGGTATGCTGCTCGCCGAGGGGATTGGCGATACTATCCGCATCTCGCTGGCGGCCGACCCGGTCGAGGAAGTGAAGGTCGGTTACGACATTCTCAAGTCTTTGCATCTGCGTTCCCGTGGCATCAACTTCATCGCCTGCCCGAGCTGCTCGCGGCAGAACTTCGATGTGGTCAAGACCATGAACGAGCTGGAAGGGCGTCTTGAAGACCTGCTGGTGCCGCTGGATGTCGCGGTGATCGGTTGTGTGGTCAACGGCCCCGGTGAAGCCAAGGAAGCCCATATCGGCTTGACCGGCGGCACGCCAAACCTGATTTATATCGACGGCAAGCCGTCGCAGAAACTGACGAATGACAATCTGGTGGACGAGCTGGAAAGGCTGATCCGCCAGAAAGCGGCCGAGAAGGTCGAAGCTGACGCAGCGGTTATCGCGCGCGGCTGAGCTGACTGAACGCCGAACGAATTTAAGGATTTAAAGTGAGCAAGTCTCTGCAAGCCATTCGTGGCATGAATGACATCCTGCCCGAACAGACCCCGCTGTGGCGTTATCTGGAGGGCACTGTGGCGCGTCTGCTGGATAACTACGGTTACAAGCAGATCCGCATGCCGATCGTCGAATTCACCGAGCTGTTCAAACGCTCGATCGGTGAAGTGACCGACATCGTCGAAAAAGAGATGTACACCTTCGAAGACCGCAACGGCGACTCCCTGACCCTGCGCCCGGAAGGCACCGCGGCGTGCGTGCGTGCGGTGCTCGAGCACGGCATCACCGGCGGTGGCCAGGTGCAGAAACTCTGGTACATCGGCCCGATGTTCCGTCACGAGCGCCCGCAGAAAGGCC
This sequence comes from Pseudomonas sp. Irchel 3E19, assembly GCF_900187585.1. NCBI lineage: Bacteria > Pseudomonadati > Pseudomonadota > Gammaproteobacteria > Pseudomonadales > Pseudomonadaceae > Pseudomonas > Pseudomonas sp. Irchel 3E19. The sequence goes on along the minus strand of NZ_FYDT01000036.1, from coordinate 52,801 downwards.
GTTATCGCCAGTTCCACCAGATCGGTCTGGAAGTGTTCAACCTCGACGGTCCGGACATTGATGCCGAGCTGATCATCATGACCTGGCGCCTGTGGGGCGAGCTGGGTATCCGTGATGCGGTCAAACTCGAACTGAACAGCCTCGGCACCAGCGAGTCCCGTGGTCGTTATCGTGAAGCGCTGGTCGAGTACCTCTTGGCGCACCACGACAAGCTCGACGAAGACAGCCAGCGTCGTCTGAAAACCAACCCGCTGCGCGTGCTCGACACCAAAAATGCCGAGACCCAGGCCGTGCTGGTCGATGCGCCGAAGATGGCGGATTACCTCGACGACGAGTCCCGTGCTCACTTCGAAGGCCTGAAGGCTCGTCTGGATGCTGTTGGCATTCCTTACGTGCTTAACCCGAAACTGGTTCGCGGCCTCGACTACTACAGCAAAACCGTTTTCGAATGGGTCACCGACAAACTCGGCGCCCAGGGCACTGTGTGCGCGGGCGGCCGTTACGACGGTCTGGTCGAGCAAATGGGCGGCAAGCCGACCACAGGCGTCGGTTTCGCCATGGGCATCGAACGTCTGGTGCTGATGCTCGAAACCCTGGAGCAGATCCCGGAAGAAATCTCCCGTCAGGTCGATGTCTACCTCTGCGCCTTCGGTGAAGAAGCCGAGCTGGCCGGTCTGGCTCTGGCCGAACGGGTACGCGATCAACTTCCAAACCTGCGTCTGCAAGTCAATGCTGGCGCCGGCAGTTTCAAAAGCCAGTTCAAGAAAGCCGACAAGAGTGGTGCGTTGTACGCACTGATCCTGGGTGACGACGAAATGGCCCAGCAAGTGGTAGGTTTCAAACCCCTGCGTGGCCAGGGCGAACAACAAAGCATTGCCTGGGATGCGCTTGCCGCTCACCTGGCCACCTGCGTCGTGCAGGGTTGAAGCTGTCTAAACAGCCGATTTAGCGATTAAGGAGTATTGGGGTGTCGAGTACCGAAGACGAACAGTTGGCGGATTTGAAGGACTGGTGGACACGCAACGGCAAACCTCTGGTCACTGGCGGCCTGTTGGCGCTGGTCATCGTGTTCGGCTGGCAGGCTTATCACAAGTATCAGAGCAACCAGTCGCAAGGCGCCTCGGTGCTTTACCAGCAACTGCTGGAAACCACGCTGACGCCTGACGGCAAGCCTGATGCTGCCCGCGTTGCGGACCTGGCCGGCAAGCTCAACAGCGAATTCGGCGGCACTGCCTACGCGCAGTACGGCAGCCTGTTCGTGGCCAAGGTTGCAGTCGACAGCGGCAAGCTGGATGACGCCGCAACCGAGCTTAAAGCCATCGTCGACAAACCGGCCAACCCGGCGCTGGGCGAAATCGCCCGTCAGCGCCTGGCGCAGGTGCTGGGCGCGCAGGACAAGGCTGAAGACGCCCTGAAACTGCTCGACGGCGACGCTGACAAAGCGTTCCTGGCCACCCGCGAAGAACTTAAGGGCGACCTGCTGGTGCGGCTGGGTCGTACCGACGACGCGAACAAGGCGTATCAAAAAGCCAAGGCGGCACTGTCGGATGAAGCGGCGGTCGGTGGCCTTCAAATCAAGCTCGACGACCTGGCCAAAGGGGATGCGTGACGTGATCCGTTGGAAGCATGCAGCATTGCTGGCTCTGGCCATTTTGGCCGCGGGTTGCAGCAGCAACAGCAAAAAAGAATTGCCACCGGCTGAACTGACCGACTTCAAAGAAGAAGTGGTTCTGCAAAAGCAGTGGAGTCGTTCGATCGGTGACGGTCAGGGCGAAACCTACAACATGCTGGTACCGGCGATCGACGGTGACACCATCTACGCCGCCGATGTAACCGGCGTGGTGATGGCCATGGATCGCGGCAATGGCGACGTGAAGTGGAAACAGGATCTTGATTTGCCTGTCTCCGGCGCCGTTGGCGTGGGTTACGGTCTGGTGCTGATCGGTACGTTGCGTGGCGAAGTTGTCGCTCTGGACACCAGCAATGGTGAAGAGAAGTGGCGTGCTCGCGTCAACAGCGAAGTTCTCGCGCCACCGGCCAACAACGGTGACGTGGTAGTGGTGCAGACCCAGGACGATCGTCTGATCGGTCTGGATGCATCCACCGGTACGCAACGCTGGGTGTACGACAGCACGCCGGCCGTGCTGACCCTGCGTGGCACCAGTGCACCGCTGGTGACCAACCGTCTCGCGGTAGCGGGTCTGTCGACGGGTAAAGTGGTCGCTCTGGATATTTCCAACGGCGTGCCGGTCTGGGAACAACGGATCGCGATTCCACAAGGTCGTTCGGAACTGGAGCGCGTGGTCGACATCGACGGTGGCCTGCTGCTGTCCGGCGGTACGCTTTACGTTGCCAGCTATCAGGGTCGCGTTGCGGCACTGGATCTGGAAAGCGGCCGTCAACTCTGGCAGCGCGATGCGTCGAGCTACGCGGGTATCGCCCAAGGTTTCGGCAGTGTTTACGTGAGCCTGTCTTCGGGCACCGTTGAAGGCGTCGACGAACGTTCCACCACAGCATTGTGGAGCAACGACTCGTTGGCCCGTCGTCAACTGTCGGCTCCGGAAGTGTTCTCCAGCTATGTGGCAGTGGGTGACCTGGAAGGTTATCTGCACCTGTTGAGTCAGGTTGACGGTCGTTTCGTCGGCCGTGAGCGCATCGACAGCGACGGCCTGCGTGCCCGTCCGCTGGTGGTGGGTGACACGATTTATGTGTATGGCAACAGCGGCAAACTGGAAGCCCTGACCATCAAGTAACAACTATGCTTGGGGATAACACCCCAGGCAGCTTCACTTGTGGGAGTGAACCTGTTCGCCCCCACAGTGTTGCCCCGAGCACCAGCCGCTGCCTCGCAGCGGCTTTTGTATTTTCTGAAATAACGAAGTGGAGAGCCGCATGGTTCCCGTAATCGCCCTGGTGGGCCGACCGAACGTCGGCAAATCCACCTTGTTCAACCGCCTGACCAGGACTCGCGACGCCATCGTCGGCGACTTGTCCGGTCTGACCCGTGATCGCCAGTACGGTGAGGCCAAGTGGCAAGGGCGTTCCTACATTCTGGTCGACACCGGTGGTATCTCCGGTGACGAGCACGGTATGGACGAAAAAATGGCCGAGCAGTCGCTGCTGGCCATTGAAGAAGCAGATGTTGTGCTGTTCCTGGTAGATGCCAAGGCCGGTTTTACCGCCGCTGACCAGATGATCGCCGAACACTTGCGCAAACGTAACAAGCGCTCCTACGTGGTTGCCAACAAGGTCGACAACATCGACCCGGAAATGGCCCGCGCTGAGTTTGCTCCGTTAGGCATGGGCCACGCGATTCCGATCGCCGGTGCTCACGGCCGTGGCATCACTCAGATGCTGGAAATCGCCTTGGGTGATTTCCCGAGAGACGCAGAAGAGCCGGAAGACGGCGAAGAAGAAGTCGTTGCCGAAGGTGAGGAAGCCAAGCGCATTCCTGGCCCGAGCGAAAAAGACGGGATCAAGATCGCCATCATCGGTCGTCCGAACGTCGGCAAGTCGACTCTGGTCAACCGGATGCTCGGTGAAGACCGGGTAATCGTCTACGACCAACCCGGCACCACGCGCGACAGTATCTACATCCCGTTCGAACGCAATGAAGAGAAGTACACGCTGATCGACACCGCCGGTGTACGCAAGCGCGGCAAGATCCACGAAGAAGTCGAAAAGTTCTCCGTGGTCAAAACCCTGCAGGCGATCAAAGACGCCAACGTGGTGATCTTCGTGATGGACGCCCGCGAAGGCGTGGTCGATCACGACCTCAACCTGCTGGGCTTCGCGATCGAGGCCGGTCGTGCGCTGGTGATCGCGATCAACAAGTGGGACGGCATGACGCCGAGCGAGCGCGACTTCGTCAAGGTCGAGCTGCAGCGTCGCCTGTTCTTCGTTGACTACGCCGACATCCACTTCATCTCGGCACTGCACGGCACTGGCGTGGGCAACCTCTACGCTTCCGTACAGAACTCGTTCAAGTCGGCGGTCACCCGCTGGCCGACCAACCGTCTGACCCAGATTCTGGAAGACGCGGTTGGCGAGCACGCGCCACCGATGGTCAACAACCGCCGGATCAAGCTGCGTTACGCCCACTTGGGTGGCGCGAACCCGCCGATCATCGTGATCCACGGTAACCAGATCGAGAAAGTGCCGAAGTCGTACGTGCGCTATCTGGAGAACACTTACCGTCGTGTGCTGAAGCTGGTCGGTACGCCGATCCGCATCGAGTTCAAGGGCGGCGAGAACCCGTACGAAGGCAACAAAAACACGCTGACCGATCGCCAGGTCAACAGGAAGCGTCGGATGATGTCGCACACCAAGAAAGCCGACAAGAAGCGCCGCGACAAGAAGTGATGGAGATGGTCATTTGATCGTTCCCACGCAGAGCGTGGGAACGATCATTGAAAGAGAAGGGCGCCGGCAGGCGCCCTTTTTTTATGGGCGCCGGATGGGCTATCCTCGGGCTCTCCCGCGCCGTCGTCAGAGCCGGGTGCAGAGCAGGGAACCCCCGATGATCACCAGTAAGCTGCCGAATGTCGGCATCACTATTTTCACGCAGATGTCTCAGCTCGCGGCGCAGACCGGAGCCATCAACCTGTCCCAGGGTTTTCCTGATTTCGACGGCCCGCAGTCCCTGCGCGATGCGGTAGGTCGGCATATTGCCAGTGGCCACAACCAGTATTCGCCGATGACCGGCCTGCCGGCACTGCGCGAGCAGATCTCAGCGAAGATCGCCCGCAGTTACGGCGTGAATGTCGATGCTGAACATGAGGTGACGGTGACGCCGGGCGCGACCCAGGCGATCTTCTGCGCCATTCAGGCGGTTATCCACAGCGGTGACGAAGTCATCGTGTTCGACCCGTGCTACGACAGTTACGAGCCCGCGACGGAGCTGGCGGGCGGTCGTTGCGTGCATGTGCAGTTGAGGCCAGACGATTTCTCCATCGATTTCGGCAAGCTTGCAGCGGCCCTGACCCCACGCACGAAAATGATCGTCCTCAACACCCCGCACAACCCGAGCGGTGCCTTGATCAGCCGCGCCGAGCTGGATCAGTTGGCGGCGTTGATTCGTGACCGTGACATCTATCTGATCAGCGACGAAGTCTACGAACACCTGGTGTTCGACGGCGTGCCGCATGTCAGCGTGCTCGCCCACGAGGAGCTGTATCGGCGTGCCTTTGTGGTCAGCTCGTTCGGCAAGACTTACCACGTCACTGGCTGGAAAACCGGCTATGTCGTCGCACCGCCAGCGTTGACTGCGGAACTGCGCAAGGTGCATCAGTACGTCAGTTTCTGCGGCGTCACGCCGCTGCAATATGCCTTGGCCGATTACATGGCCGAGCACCCGGAACACGTCGAAGAGTTGCCGGGTTTCTATCAGGCCAAACGTGATCTGTTCTGCGATCTGCTGGCACCGTCGCGATTCAGCTTTACCCGTGTCACCGGTACGTACTTCCAACTGGTCGATTACTCGCAGATTCGTCCCGACCTGAACGACGTCGAGATGGCCATGTGGATGACCCGCGAGCACGGTGTGGCGAGTATTCCGGTGTCGGTGTTCTATCAGAGCCCACCCGAAGGCCAGCGCCTTGTGCGCCTGTGCTTTGCCAAACGCGAGGAGACGCTGCGCGAAGCGGCGGCCAAATTATGCGCGATCTGAGTACCTTGCCCGATCTCAATCTGGCGCTGATCCAGACCAGCCTGGCCTGGCATGACCGCCAAGCCAATCTTGAGCATTTTGATGCATTGCTGGAGCAGGCGCGGGGGGCGGATCTGATTATCCTGCCGGAGATGTTCACCACCGGTTTCTCCATGGAGTCGGAAACCCTCGCCGAAGTCGAGAATGGTCCGACCAGCAAATGGCTGAAAGTGCAGGCAGCCAAGCTGAATGCGGTGATCACCGGCAGCGTGATCATTCAGGCGGCCGACGGTAGTCATCGCAATCGCCTGCTCTGGGCGCGGCCCGACGGCGAAGTGCTGCATTACGACAAGCGTCACCTGTTCCGCATGGCCGGCGAGCACAACCACTACACACCCGGCGAGCGCCAGGTGCAGTTTGAGCTCAAGGGTTGGCGGATTCGTCCGCTGATTTGCTATGACCTGCGCTTCCCGGTGTGGAGCCGCGATGCACAGGACACCGATCTGCTGCTGTACACCGCCAACTGGCCGGGTGCGCGACGCCTGCACTGGAATCGTCTGCTGCCAGCACGCGCCATCGAAAACCTCTGCTACGTGGCGGCGGTGAATCGAGTAGGGACTGACGGCAAGGGCTTTGCCTACACCGGCGACAGTCAGGTACTCGATTTCCAGGGTGAGAGCCTGCTGGCGGCGGGGGAGGCTGACGGCGTGTTCAAGGCAGTGCTGGAAGCGGCACCACTGGCGGCTTACCGCGAGCGTTTTCCGGCGAATCTGGATGCGGATACCTTCGAGTTCACCTGATTTGCGGGTTGTCTGTGCGGACCTCTTCGCGGGCAAGCCCGCTCCCACAGGGATTGTGGGTGTACACCCGATTTCATGTACACCGCGACCACTGTGGGAGCGAGCCTGCTCGCGAAGGGGCCAGACCAGTCAATACAAAAAACATCAGGCAAAAAAAGGCCCCGAAGTTCGCACTTCGGGGCCCTTTGCATTTCAGCGATGGCTTACGCCGCTTTCGCTTCCGGCTGGCTCAGCGAGCGGTTCAGTGCACTGAACAGTGCCTTGAAGCTGGCGGTGGTGATGTTTTCATCGATACCCACGCCGTGTACCGCACGTTCGCCGTTCACGCGCAGCTCGATGTAAGCCGCTGCCTTGGCGTTGGTGCCCGCGCCGATCGCGTGTTCGTTGTAGTCCATGATTTCCACCGGAATCGGCAGACCGGCCACCAGTGCTTCCAGCGCACCGTTGCCTTTGCCGCGCCAGTGCAGATTGGTTTCGCCCTGACCCTGGCTGGCCACTTCCACTTCGACGGCGCTGTTGCCGTTTTCTTCCTGCAGGCGATGGCTGACCAGCGCGTACGGGGTGTTGGCTTGCAGGTATTCGCTGATCAACAGCGAGTGAATCTGCTTGGCGGTCATCTCCAGACCCAGACGGTCGGTTTCACGCTGCACGACCTGGCTGAACTCGATCTGCATGCGACGCGGCAGGCTGATGCCGTATTCCTGTTCCAGCAAGTAAGCGATGCCGCCCTTGCCCGACTGGCTGTTCACACGAATCACTGCCTCGTAGCTGCGGCCGATGTCGGCCGGGTCGATCGGCAAGTACGGCACTTCCCACAGGGTGTCGGATTTTTGCTGGGCAAAGCCCTTGCGGATCGCATCCTGGTGCGAGCCGGAGAACGCGGTGTGGACCAGGTCGCCGACGTACGGGTGACGAGGGTGAACCTGGATCTGGTTGCACTCTTCGACGACTTTGCGCACGCCGTCGATGTCGGAAAAGTCCAGCTCAGGGTCAACGCCCTGGGTGTACATGTTCAGGGCTACGGTGACGAGGTCGACGTTACCGGTACGCTCGCCGTTACCGAACAGGCAGCCTTCGACACGGTCGGCGCCGGCCATCAGGCCCAGTTCGGTGGCGGCCACGCCGGTGCCACGGTCATTGTGGGTGTGCAGGCTGATGATCACGCTGTCACGACGGTTGATGTTACGGCCGAACCATTCGATCTGATCGGCGTAAATGTTCGGGGTCGCGCATTCAACAGTGGCCGGCAGGTTGAGGATCATCTTGTGTTCAGGCGTCGGGTTCCAGACCTCGATCACTGCGTCACAGACTTCCTTGGCGAATTCCAGCTCGGTGGCGCTGAAGGTTTCCGGCGAGTATTCGAACGTCCACTCGGTGTCCGGCTGCATCGCTGCGTATTTGACGAACAGCTTGGCGGCGTTGACTGCGATGGCCTTGATGCCGTCCTTGTCCTGATTGAAGACGATGCGACGGAAAGACGGCGAGGTGGCGTTGTACAGGTGAACGATGGCTTTTTTCGCACCGCGCAGGGATTCGAACGTGCGCTCGATCAAGTCTTCACGGCCCTGGGTCAGCACCTGAATGGTGGTGTCGTCCGGGATGTGGCCTTCTTCGATGAGGGTACGCACGAAGTCGAAATCGGTTTGCGAAGCGGCCGGGAAGGACGCTTCGATTTCCTTCACGCCGACCTGCACCAGGGTCTTCCAGAAACGCAGTTTCTTCACAGCGTCCATTGGCTCGATCAGCGACTGGTTGCCGTCGCGCAGGTCGGAGCTGCACCAGATCGGCGCGGCGTCGATGGTTTTCGACGGCCAGGTGCGATCCGGCAGGTTGATGACGGGGAACGCGCGGTATTTCGAAGACGGATCTTTGAGCATGCTCATCGGGAAATTCCTTATTGTCTGGGCCGAAAAGAGGCGGCCTGCCGGTGTTACGAATGTTCAGGGAAAGCGTGGGACGAGGTGCCGCGATTCAGCCTGGCAGTCGTGCGCTGACGAGGCACAGGCTGCGGTGCTGGCGAAGCTGAATGAGGGTGTGAGAGGTTTTCATGCCTTCAACCCTAACCGCGGGTGGGGAGGATGGCAAGCAGTCGAAAAAAATTGAGAGGAATACTCGAAAAGCTGGATTTTGCGCGATTTTATTGTGCTTAATGCCATAGATCGTTGTTAGTTTTGCGCAGGGTTTGATAGCTGCGCAATTCAGGAAGATGGGCTCTTCATGATTTGGGGTGGAGTGGTTTGTCTGTGCATATTTCGGTGTATGGAAGACCGCCTTCGGGAGCAAGCCCCCTCCCACAATGATCCGGGATGTTCGAAAATCTTGTGTACACCGGAGAAACGTGTGGGAGGGGGCTTGCTCCCGAAGAGGCCAGCAGCCTTCACTGAGGAATCAGGGCTGGAATGCACCAATGAAAATCGCCGGATCCACCCGCGCATCGTTCAGGCTGATATTCCAGTGCATGTGCGGCCCGGTCGCCCGCCCCGTCGAACCGACCTTGCCCACCACCGCGCCACGCGCCAGTTGATCGCCAACCTTCACGTCAATTTTCGACATATGGCAGAACATGCTGATAAAGCCCTGGCCATGGTCGACAAATACCGTGTTGCCGTTGAAGAAGTAGTTACCGGTCAGAATCACCTTGCCTCCCGCCGGGGTCTTGATCGGCGTGCCCGCCGGCACCGCAAAGTCGAGGCCAGCATGCGGGTTGCGCTCTTCACCGTTGAAGAATCGACGCACACCGAACTTGCTCGACAGCGGCCCGTTGACCGGTTTGTCCAGCAGCAGATTGCTCGGCGTGTTCGGGCTGAAGCTGCGGTAAGCCTTGATCTGCTCGGCCAGCTCGCCTTCGATGCGCTTGAGGTTGGCCGGGTTCGGATTGACCTGCTGGGTATTCTTCAGGGTGATGCGCTGTTCCGGGTATTTCTTGTTACCAACCGTGAACGGCAGATTACGCCCGCCACTGTTGATCTGCTGTGCGCCGGGTTTGACGGTCAGCGGCACGCCAACAATCGCCAGCCAGTTGTTCTGTTCTTTTACTACCAGTACCGGTTTGCCCTGATACGTGGCTTTCGGTGCCTGCGCAGCGGCGCCCAGATCAACCACTGCCACGCCGCCCGGCACCGGTTTGTTCAACAGCCGGGTGATGTAACTGTCGGCGTGGGCATTGAAGGTCAGACAGAGCAAAAACAGTGGAGCGAGAAAACGCGGCATGGATCAGTCCAGTAAAGAAAGGGTGACAGGCGTGAGGTGATTGTCCTCGACGCGCACTTGCAGTTCGCCTTCGCCGAGTTTGGCTTTCAGGCGCTGGCCGGTATGGGTTTGCGCGGCGTTGCGAATCGCATGGCCGCGTTCGTCGAGCAGAATGCTGTAACCACGCCCAAGGGTCGCCAGTGGGCTGACCACATGCAGCGTCTGCATTTGACTGTGCAGTTGCAGGCGGCGGTTCTTCAGACCTTCGCGCATGGCGCGCGGCAAGCGTTCGGCGAGGCTTTCCAGACGTTGGCGCAACATCGCCAGTTGCCGCCCCGGATGCTGCCCGGCGAGGCGGGTCTCCACGCGTATCAGGCGTTCGCGACGGGTATTGAGGCTGCGTTCGAATGCCCGGCGCATACGCATGTCCAGATCATCCAGGCGCTGAGCCTGCTGGCGCAGTCGTTCGCCGGGATGGCGCAGGCGACGGGCCATGCCTTCCAGGCGCAGGCGATCGCGCATCAAGCGGTCACGCATGCGCATCACCAGGCGGCGGTGCAGGCTTTCAACCTGACGGATCAGGTGGCTGGAATCGGGGGCGAGCAACTCAGCGGCGGCGGACGGCGTCGGTGCGCGTACGTCGGCGACGAAATCGCTGATCGATACATCGGTTTCATGGCCAACGGCGCTGACAATCGGTGTCACACAGGCATCGACTGCGCGCGCTACGGCTTCTTCGTTGAAGCACCAGAGGTCTTCCAGCGAGCCGCCGCCACGGGCGAGGATCAGTGCGTCGAAGCCATGCGCGTCCGCCATCTTCAAGGCGCGAACGATCTGTGCGGTGGCTTCGCGACCCTGCACGGCGGTCGGAATCAACGTCAGTTGCACTTGCGGCGCACGGCGGCGGAACACGCTGATGATGTCGCGGATCACCGCGCCGGTCGGCGAACTGATGATGCCGATGCGCTGTGGATGCGCCGGCAGCGGCACTTTGCGCTCGGCACTGAACAGGCCTTCGGCGTTGAGCTTTTCCTTCAGCGCATCGAAGGCCAGACGCAGGGCGCCGTCCCCGGCCGGCTCGACGGTGTCGAGAATCAGTTGATAGTCGCCACGGCCCTCGAACAGCGAAACCTTGCCGCGCACCTTCACCGCCAGGCCGTCTTTCAACGCCTGACGCACCCGCGCCGCGTTCTGCCGGAACAGCGCGCAACGCACCTGGGCGCCACTGTCCTTGAGGGTGAAATAGATGTGGCCGGACGCCGGGCGGGCGAGGTTGGAGATTTCGCCCTCGACCCAGATGTTGCTGAACACGTCTTCTAGCAACACCCGCGCGCGGCCGTTGAGCTGGCTGACGGTCAGGACTTCACGGTCCAGGCCAAGTCTTGCAAAGGGATCTTTAATCATGGGGCGCAGTTTAAAGGCATTTGCCAGTCAATCACCATGACACAACACAAAAGCCTGTGGGAGCGAGCCTGCTCGCGAAAGCGGCGTTACAGACGATTCAGATGATGACTGACACGGCGCCTTCGCGAGCAGGCTCGCTCCCACAGGAGGGATTTGTGAAGGTCTGGATGAAGTGGTGCGTCAGGGGTGTTGGATTCTGGCGATAGGCGAGGGCGACGGTGCTGTGGCAGTCGGGATCGGCCAGGGGCAGAAAGCGCACGCCGCTCGGGGCGATGACCTGCATGGATTCGGGCAGCAGAGCGATGCCAAAACCGGCCTGGATCAACTGCAATTGCGTGGTTTTGCGCGACATCACCCGCGCGGCTTTCGGGAAGAAGCCGTGACGCATGCACAGCTCGGCACACAGATAACTCAGGCCGCCGCGTTGCGGGTGCGGGATCGAGATGAACGCCTCGTCCTTCAGTTGGGCCAAGTCGACACGTTCGGCTGCAGCCAACCGATGCCCCATCGGAACTGCCAGCAGCAAGCGCTCAATAAACAGCGGCACCACCTGAATCCCTTCACGCTGACGCAATACGGGCAGGCGCAGCAGGCCGACATCGAGGCGTCCTTCGGCCAACTCTTCCAATTGCGCCTCGGAAGACAACTTGCCGATATCCAGTGACACGCCGGGCTGTTGCTGCAGATAAGCGCCAATGTCACTGAGCAGCCGGCCACTGATAGACACAGTGCTGGAGTGACTGAGGCGCAATGTGCCGAGCTGGCCATTGCCGACCTCGGTGGCCATGGCGCTGGCCTTGCTCAGCTCGTTCAGCAGATTTCTTGCTCGCGGCAGAAATGCTTCCCCAGCCGCTGTGAGGCGAGGCTGGCGCGCGGTGCGCTCGAACAGCGGGGTTTGCAGGCGGGCTTCCATGTCCTTGATCTGCCGGCTCAGCGCCGATTGCGCAACGAACAAACGTTCAGCTGCAGCACTGAAACTGCCGCATTCGGCAATTTCCACGAAGTAACGTAATTGGCGGGTTGAAAGCACAGGTATGCCTTTTCGAGATGGGTAAGCGGCCTGGAAGATATTAGTCGCAACCCTCTGCGCTGGCTAAAGTCGTCACAGGCTTGTTAAGGAAGCGGATCGATGAGTGCGGTGGCGTTGTTGAGTGAATGGACATGGGGCGCAGGAGGCTGGGCGGTGATCGCGTTGGGGATCGCCTTGGCTTATATCGTGTTCGGCATTGCCGGGTTCGGCACGGCATTGGTGGCGGGGCCAATTCTGATTCTGTTCATGCCGTTGTCGAAAATCGTGCCGTTGCTGGTGCTGCTGGATTTCGTCGCCGCGTTCGGCAATCTGCTGCCGTCGCGGCGCGATGTGGCTAAACCGGAGCTGTTGCGGTTGCTGCCGTGCATGGCGGTGGGGTGTACGTTGGGGGTTATTTTTTTGCTCAACCTTAAATCCGATCTGTTGTTGCTGTTGATGGGGGTGTTCATCAGCGCTTATGCGGTTTACAGCTTGTGGGTCAAAGCGCGGCCCGCGCAATTGTCCGCAGGGTGGGCAGTGCCGATGGGCACGGTGGGTGGCCTGTTCGGGGCGTTGTTTGGCAGTGGCGGCTTTCTTTATGCGATCTATCTCAATAGCCGTTTGCCGAAAGACGCAGCCCGGGCCACGCAAAGTGCGCTGATCAGTTGCAGCACGGTGGTGCGTTTGAGTCTGTTCGCCATCGCAGGTGTGTATGCCGAGCTACCCTTGTTGATGCTGGCGCTGTGTCTGTTGCCGGCCATGGCGCTGGGATTGTGGGTTGGGCGGCGGTTGACGATGCGTTTATCCCGCGAGGCGTTTGTGCGACTGGTGACCTGGCTGGTGCTGGCCAGTGGTCTGGCGTTGATCGGGCGCTATTTGAGTACTTGACCGGATTTTGTCAGGGATTAAGCTGCCGGCCTTCAGGGCCCCTTCGCGGGCAAGCCCGCTCCCACAGGGAAATGCATTCCAATGTGGGAGCGGGCTTGCTCGCGAAGGCGTCAGAAGCCATACCGCAGGACTGTCCATGAACTCGCAAAGCATCATCGTCCCGAAAATCTCCACCCTGCCGGTCCACGAACCCCGGGCCCGGGCGATCGTGCGCTGGCTGGTGCGCAAGAACATCATCGAAGAAGAACTGACCACCTGCGGTCGCACCGGCAACCGCATGGCTCACGCCATCGCTGATGGCGCCCGCGCCGTGGTGTTGCATCCCGAGGCGCTGCCCTTCGGCGAGCCGATCAACGGGTTGGAGATCGTCACCAAGCGCTGCATCTATACCCCGGCAAAGGGTTTTCTCGAAGAAGCCGGTTGCGCCGAGTGCCGTCGTGAAGTCGGCGAAGCACTGTTCGAAAGCCTGGAAGACTGGTTCCCGGGCCGCACAGACAACTTCACTTGCCCCGAATGCGGGCATGAAGATGACATCAACGGTTTTCTGTTTTTGCAGGAATGCGCGTTTTCCAACCTTGGTTTCATCTTCAATAACTGGCTTGAGGCCGGCTTCAAGCAAAGCTTTATCGATGAGTTCGCTGATTGGCTCGATCAACCTGTCTCTTGGGTCAAGGTGGAGCTGTAGCGGCGGGGATCCCCGTACATCAGCAACATTGATATTAAGCTGAGTTTTACATTGAACAGCAGGGGGTGTCTGACTATAATGGCGCGCTTCCATTTTCCCGCTCGGGAGCCCCCGCGATGCTGCGTATCAGCCAAGAAGCTCTGACATTCGACGACATTCTCCTAGTGCCCGGTTATTCCGAGGTGCTTCCTAACGAAGTCAGTCTCAAGACCCGCCTTACCCGTGGCATCGAACTGAACATTCCTCTGGTTTCTGCCGCCATGGACACCGTTACTGAAGCCCGTCTGGCAATCGCCATGGCTCAGGAAGGTGGCATCGGCATTATCCACAAGAACATGACCATCGAGCAGCAAGCTGCCGAAGTGCGCAAGGTCAAGAAGTTCGAAGCCGGCGTCGTCAAGGATCCGATCACCATCGAGGCAGATGCCACGGTTCGTGACCTGTTCGAATTGACTCGCATGCACAACATTTCCGGCGTTCCGGTCCTGCACGATGGCGACCTGGTCGGCATCGTCACTTCCCGTGACGTGCGTTTCGAAAGCCGTCTGGAAGCCACCGTCCGTGAAGTGATGACGCCCAAAGAGCGTCTGGTCACGATCAAGGAAGGCGCGAGCAAGGACGAAGCACGCGAACTGCTGCACAAGCACCGCATCGAGCGCGTGCTGATCGTCGACGACAAATTCGCCCTCAAAGGCATGATGACCGTCAACGACATCGAAAAAGCCAAAGCCTACCCGCTGGCCAGCAAGGACGATCAAGGTCGTCTGCGCGTTGGCGCTGCTGTCGGCACCGGTAAAGACACCGGTGATCGCGTAGCCGCTCTGGTCAACGCTGGCGTAGACGTCGTGGTAGTCGATACCGCGCACGGCCACTCCAAAGGCGTGATCGACCGCGTTCGCTGGGTCAAAGAGAATTTCCCTGAAGTGCAGGTGATCGGCGGCAACATCGCCACCGGCGCCGCTGCCAAGGCTCTGGCCGAAGCAGGCGCTGACGCAGTCAAGGTCGGTATCGGCCCTGGCTCGATCTGCACCACCCGCATCGTCGCCGGTGTCGGCGTTCCGCAAATCAGTGCCATCGCCAACGTTGCCGCTGCCCTTGAAGGCACCGGCGTACCGCTGATCGCCGACGGCGGCATCCGTTTCTCCGGTGACCTGTCCAAGGCCATCGTGGCCGGTGCTTCCTGCGTGATGATGGGCTCGATGTTCGCCGGTACTGAAGAAGCACCGGGCGAGATCGAACTGTTCCAGGGCCGTTCGTACAAGGCTTATCGCGGCATGGGTTCGCTGGGCGCCATGTCCCAGGCGCAAGGCTCTTCCGACCGCTATTTCCAGGACTCCTCGGCAGGCGCCGAGAAACTCGTTCCGGAAGGCATCGAAGGCCGTGTGCCGTACAAAGGCACCCTGAGCGCGATCATTCACCAGTTGATGGGCGGTCTGCGTTCCTCGATGGGCTACACCGGTAGCGCCAATATCGAAGAAATGCGCACCAAGCCTGAGTTCGTGCGGATCACCGGCGCTGGTATGGCCGAATCCCACGTTCACGACGTGCAGATCACTAAAGAAGCGCCAAACTACCGCGTAGGTTGAGCCTTCAAGCAATAAAGTAAGCAACCGGGGCTGTTTGATTCAGCCCCGAGTTGTTTCTGAATCACGACTGTTTCTGAACGACTTAGACGAGACTGAATCATGGCCCTCGATATTCACGCTCACCGCATCCTGATCCTCGACTTCGGTTCCCAGTACACCCAACTGATCGCCCGCCGCGTGCGTGAGATCGGTGTGTACTGCGAGCTGCACCCGTTCGACATGGACGAAGATGCGATCCGCGAATTCGCGCCTAAAGGCGTCATCCTCGCCGGCGGCCCCGAGTCCGTGCACGAAGCCAACAGCCCGCGCTGCCCGCAGGCGGTGTTTGACCTGGGCGTCCCGGTCTTCGGTATCTGCTACGGCATGCAGACCATGGCCGAGCAACTGGGCGGCAAAGTGGAAGGTTCTGAACTGCGCGAGTTCGGTTACGCCCGTGTCGACGTGGTCGGCAAGAGCCGTCTGCTCGACGGCATCGAGGATCACATCGACGCTGATGGCCTGTTCGGCCTCGACGTGTGGATGAGCCACGGTGACAAGGTCACCAAGATGCCGGAAGACTTCCACATCCTGGCCAGCACCCCGAGCTGCCCGATCGCCGGCATGTTCAACGACGATCGCGCCTACTACGGCGTGCAGTTCCACCCGGAAGTGACGCACACCAAGCAGGGCGGTCGCATCCTGTCGCGCTTCGTTCTCGACATCTGCGGCTGTGAAGCCCTGTGGACGCCGTCGAAGATCGCTGAAGACGCCATCGCCAACATCCGCGCACAAGTCGGCACCGACAACGTGCTGCTGGGTCTGTCCGGCGGCGTTGACTCCTCGGTGGTTGCTGCACTGCTGCACAAAGCCATTGGCGATCAACTGACCTGCGTGTTCGTCGACAACGGCCTGCTGCGTCTGCACGAAGGCGAGCAAGTGATGGCCATGTTCGCCGAGAACATGGGCGTCAAAGTGATTCGCGCCAACGCTGAAGACCAGTTCCTCAACAACCTGGCCGGCGAAGCGGATCCTGAGAAGAAGCGCAAGATCATCGGTCGCACCTTCATCGACGTCTTCGATGCTCAGTCCAACAAACTGGAAAACATCAAGTACCTCGCTCAGGGCACCATCTACCCGGACGTGATCGAGTCGGCTGGCGCGAAAAGCGGCAAGGCGCACGTGATCAAATCGCACCACAATGTGGGCGGTCTGCCGGAAGAGATGAACCTGAAACTGGTCGAGCCACTGCGCGAACTGTTCAAGGACGAAGTCCGTCGTCTGGGCCTGGAACTGGGCCTGCCGTACGACATGGTCTACCGTCACCCGTTCCCGGGCCCGGGTCTGGGCGTGCGCATCCTCGGTGAAGTGAAGAAGGAATACGCCGACCTGCTGCGTCGTGCCGACCACATCTTCATCGAAGAACTGCGCAAAGCCGACTGGTACCACAAAGTCAGCCAGGCGTTCGTAGTGTTCCAGCCGGTGAAATCGGTTGGCGTGGTAGGCGATGGCCGTCGTTACGCTTGGGTTGTAGCCCTGCGTGCCGTAGAAACCATCGACTTCATGACTGCGCGTTGGGCTCACCTGCCTTACGAACTGCTGGAAACCGTATCCGGCCGCATCATCAATGAAATCGAAGGCATCTCCCGCGTCACTTACGACGTGTCGAGCAAGCCGCCGGCGACGATTGAGTGGGAGTGATCCTGCTGGTTGTTTCGTGGTGAACAAAAAAGGCGCTTAGGCGCCTTTTTTGTTGGGTGAACTATTTGGTTGGGGCGATTATTTGAAGCCCGAATATTCGTCGGCGGGGCGGATGCTGCAGACCTCAAATATATGTTGGCGCGCTTCTGCAAGTCGTTGGAATGCTTCGTTTTGCCACTGAGTTTTTTGATTCTTATGGCGTGTAGAAAGGAAATGGTAAAGCTCTCTCAAATTGCTATTCAAATAACCATAATCGTCTGGATTGGCTCGAATGAAGAATGTTTCAGGTTGAATGCTTGTAAAGTCTCTTGATGCATCGCCGGGCTCTAACAAGTCTAGTGCCTGATTAATTGAATTGAGAAGCGAGTTGAGTTTAACTTCTGGGTGGTCGTAAAAGTTGTTAGTGGCTGCTAGCGTTTTTGATACTTCATCCTCTAGAAGATGAAGATCTTTAAGGGGGAGTGCACGAGAAGAGCGTAGGGTTTTAGTGTGAAGGTATAAAAAAAATAGTGCGGAGCTAAAGATTGCTCCTGCAACGAACGCGCTAATTATTTCCCAGATTTCGGAGTCTGTTTTTTCGCCCACTGAAGATTTTACTGGCGTCTGAACAGCTTCAATATGTTCACTTGTCGGTTGTGGTTTGGTGGGGGTAGGGTCTGCCGCAGGTTCTGTGGCTGGCGAGGCTTTGGCAGTTAATAATTCGATATATATGCGATCAATAGTCGTGTCCTTAATTTTCGGAGGTAAAAGATTGTTCATCACCAAATAAGTAGCCAGAACTGCAAGCGCAAGGAGAACCAAACTCCTCCAAACCCAAGGAGCTTTGGATTTTGACGAGCGCTCAGCGATAAAGTGAAAATAATATGCTCCAGCTATCGCGAACAGTACAAAAGCCAAAATTAAAACGCCCAGCATTTTTGTGCTGTGAGTCGTAAGCTCTACCTCAAACAGATCTTTAAACTTAACTTTGAAATTATCGGGTGCGCGTGTTGGCGTAAAAGAGCTAGTCGGATTGCTGGGCGGCTCCGTAGCGACAGTGACAGACGGGATAGCCGGTATCGAGCCGTTGCGGGAGCTTTGCGAAGGATGGAAGTACGTACCCTGAGGCATATTAATGGTGATGATTGGGGAGCATACATGCGTAATGATTTGCGCCCCGGGCTTGGCGGCAGATTCTGGTTTTGGCGCGGGCTTGGAGGGTGACTTCTTTTTCTGAGGTGGAACAGGGCATGTGGTTTTTTTATCGGGCGACCCGATCATGTCGGAATTGACGAATGTGCCATCGCCGCCAAACGAGTCAGTATTTGAATAGCCTTGCGCCGTCACCGGTGCGTTTGTGCTCAGTTCGAAACTAAACTCATCAGCCGCCGCTGCGGCGTCGAACAGCAACGGGGTACCAATGATCGCCAGTGTGGCGATCACCATCAATTGACTGACCTTCAAGACGTCCCTCTCTTTTCATTCGTCAGAACGCGTGAGTCACGCGATCAATATCCATTAGCCCACGGTGACTTGGTACGGCGAGCCGTCTCGACGTGCAGGTCGCGCAGTCTAACCTTGTTGCAGGCTATTTTCATGAAGGAAGTGGCACGATAGTGGCCCTCTTCGCAGTGCCTCGGTGCAATGCCAACCCTGCGGCAACACTTCACTTAATCTTTCTCAGTTGCGGGTGTATCGTATTCGCCTTTTACGGGCCCCAGGCCTGTCGCTGATACGTGAGGTAGTTGAGTTCATGTCCTTTACCCGTCGCCAAATCCTCGGTGGCCTGGCCGGTCTTGTTGTCGTTGGCGTGGGAGCGGGGGGCGCGTCGCGTTACTGGCTGGGCAAAATGGCTGACGCTGAGGCTGGTCACGACTATGAGCTGATCGCCGCGCCGCTGGACGTTGAGCTGGTGCCGGGGCACAAGACCGAAGCCTGGGCGTTCGGCCCGTCGGCGCCGGGTACCGAGTTGCGTGTGCGTCAGGGTGAATGGCTGCGGGTGCGCTTCATCAACCATCTGCCGGTGGCGACCACCATTCACTGGCACGGCATTCGCCTGCCGCTGGAAATGGACGGCGTGCCGTACGTGTCGCAACTGCCGGTGTTGCCGGGCGAATACTTCGATTACAAATTCCGCGTGCCCGACGCCGGCAGCTACTGGTATCACCCGCACGTCAGTAGCAGCGAAGAGCTGGGGCGCGGGCTGGTCGGGCCGTTGATCATCGAAGAGCGCGAGCCGACCGGTTTCAAATACGAAAAAACCCTTAGCCTGAAAAACTGGCACATCGACGAGGAAGGCAATTTCGTCGAGTTCAGCATTCCCCGTGAAGCCGCGCGCGGTGGTACGGCGGGGCGCCTGTCGACCATCAATGGCGTGCCGTTGCCGGTGATTGATTTGCCGGCCGGGCAGATCACCCGCGTGCGTCTGCTCAATCTCGACAATACGCTGACTTATCGCATCAACATTCCCGGTGTCGAAGCAAAGATCTATGCGCTGGACGGCAACCCGGTCGAACCGCGGCCGCTGGGCAAGGAATACTGGCTCGGTCCGGGCATGCGTATTTGCCTGGCGATCAAGGCCCCGGCAGCGGGCGAAGAACTGTCGCTGCGCAACGGCCCGGTACGTCTGGGCACCCTGCGTTCGGTGGCCAACACCGATGCACCGACCGAGTGGCCGCCCGCGCTGCCGGCCAACCCGGTGGCCGAGCCCGATCTGGCCAATGCCGAGAAACTCAACTTCAATTTCGAATGGGTCGGTTCGGTGTCGGTCAACGTCGACAACGGCAGGCCGCCGAGCCTGTGGCAGATCAACGGCAAGGCCTGGGACATCACCGACAAGACGTGCGCCGATCGACCGATTGCCAGCCTGAAACTGGGCCAGAGCTATATTTTCGAACTGAAGAACATGACCCAGTACCAGCACCCGATCCACCTGCACGGCATGAGCTTCAAGGTGATTGCGTCGAACCGCCACAAGATCATTCCGTATTTCACCGACACGTATCTGCTGGGCAAGAACGAGCGTGCGCAAGTGGCGCTGGTGGCGGATAACCCTGGAGTATGGATGTTTCACTGCCACGTGATCGACCACATGGAAACCGGCCTGATGGCCGCCATCGAGGTGAAGTGATGCGCCAGATTCGCCCCGCGGCGATCATCGACCGCAGCCGTGATCGTGATTTCATGCGCGAAGCCCTGGCCCTCGCCGCGCAAGGCGCAGCCCTCGGCGAAGTGCCTGTGGGCGCGGTGCTGGTGCAGGATGGCGAGATTATCGGGCGTGGCTTCAACTGCCCGATCACCGGAAGCGACCCCAGCGCCCACGCAGAAATGGTCGCGATCCGCGCTGCTGCGCAAGCCGTGAACAACTATCGCCTGCCGGGCAGCACGCTGTACGTGACGCTGGAGCCGTGCAGCATGTGCGCGGGGCTGATCGTGCATTCTCGAGTGTCGCGCGTGGTGTACGGCGCGCTGGAGCCGAAAGCCGGGATTGTGCAGAGCCAGGGGCAGTTTTTTACCCAGGGCTTTTTGAATCACCGGGTGTTGTATGAGGGCGGGGTGCTGGCGGAGGAGTGTGGGGCGGTGTTGACCGAGTTCTTCCGGGCTCGCCGAGCCAAAGCCACTGAATAAACACCAACCCCAAAGTGGGAGCGGGCTTGCTCGCGAAAGCGGTGTGTCAGGCAATTGAAATGTTGCCTGACACACCGCTTTCGCGAGCAAGCCCGCTCCCACAGGAGGATCTCCTTTGTAGGGTAGATCGGATTACTTCTTCGCGACGATCACCGCTCGCATCGGCGCCGGCAGTCCTTCGATCGTCTTGCTGTGATCCTCAGGATCCAGGAAGTCACTCAGCGACTGATACTTCATCCACTCGGTGCCGCGCTGTTCCTCGACCGTTGTCGTACTGACATCGACGCAACGAATGTCAGTGAAACCGGCGCGGCGCAGCCACAACTCCAGCGCCGGCACCGACGGCAGGAACCACACGTTACGCATTTGCGCGTAACGATCTTCCGGCACTAGCACTTGATGCTTGTCGCCTTCGACCACCAGGGTTTCCAGCACCAGTTCGCCGCCCTTGACCAGGCAATCCTTCAGCGCCAGTAAATGCTCGATTGGCGAGCGGCGGTGATAGAACACGCCCATGGAAAACACCGTGTCGAAACCTTCAAGGTTCGGTGGCAGGTCTTCAAACGGGAACGGCAGGTGCCAGGCATTCGGCTCCGACAGGTAACGCTGCACAGCCTGGAACTGGCAGAAGAACAGCCAGTTCGGATCGACACCGATCACGCTGTCCGCGCCGGCGCCGAGCATGCGCCACATGTAGTAACCATTGCCGCAACCGACATCGAGAATGCGTTTGCCTTTCAGATCCAGATGCGGGGCGACGCGCGACCACTTCCAGTCCGAACGCCATTCGGTGTCGACATGCACGCCAAACAGATCAAACGGCCCTTTGCGCCATGGCGACAGGCCCATCAGCGCGGTGTGCATTTGCGCGCGGGTCGCATCGTCGCAATCGGTGTCGAGCTTCAGACCGTCAAGCAGATCGACTTCGCTCGGCTGGATCTTCGGCAGCGCATCCAGTGCACTTTGCCAGCGCTCCAGATCGCCGTGGCCCTTCTCCATTTTCTTGTCGAGTTGCGCTTGCAGGGTGTTGGCCCAGTCGGCCAGCGGTGTACCGGCCAGACGGCGGGCGAGGGGGGACAGATCAATCATGGCAAGGCAATCAACGAGGCAAAGTTAAGACACTGGAACCACGGCACGACTTTCGAGAAACCGGCGGCCAGCAGGCGTTCGCGGTGTTCTTCGAGGCTGTCGGGCTTCATGACGTTTTCGATGGCGCTGCGCTTCTGGGCGATTTCCAGTTCGCTGTAGCCGTTGGCGCGTTTGAACGCGACGTGCAGATCGGTGAGCAGCGCGTGTTCTTCGGCATCGTTGAAGCGCAGCTTCTCCGACAGAATCAGCGCGCCACCCGGCAGCAACGATTGACGGATGCGCGAGAGCAACGCGGTGCGCTGATCCGGGGCGATGAATTGCAGGGTGAAGTTCAGCGCCACCACAGAAGCAGGCTGGAAGTCGAGCGCGAGGATATCGCCTTCGATCACTTCGACCGGCAGCAACTCCTGGAACATCGAATTCTGACCGTTAAGGTATTCGCGGCAACGCTCGACCATCGCCGCCGAGTTATCCACAGCGATCACCCGGCAACCGTCGGTGCGGACATGGCGGCGCAGCGCTTGGGTCACCGCACCGAGCGAGGCGCCGAGGTCGTAGAGCACGCTGTTTGGCTGGGCAAATTGCGCAGCGAGCACGCCGAGGTTTTCAACGATGGTCGGGTAACCCGGCACCGAGCGCTTGATCATGTCCGGGAACACCCGCACCACGTCTTCGTTGAAGGCGAAGTCAGGCACCTGGGCCAAAGGCTGGGCGAAAATGCGATCGGGTTCTTTGCTCACGGCGGTGTCCGGCGGTGTCGGTGGAAAAGGCCGGCATTTTAGCCAAAGTGGCGTGGGGATGCGCGGGTTGTCTGATAAAGCGTTTTTTTGCCGGTGATCGTTCCCACGCTCTGCGTGGGAATGCCGCCCCGGACGCTCCGCGTCCCTGCGCAAATGACGCAGAGCGTCACAGGATGCATTCCCACGCGGAGCGTGGGAACGATCAGATCCGTTTAGTCTGGGAGAACGCCGAGGCCGCGATGCCCCATTGGCCCAGCCAGTAGCTGAGGATGATGACGTAAGGTGCGGCGTGGAAAGGGGCGACGAAACGGTCGATACCGATCACGCTGTCCGAAAATACAAACGCCAGCGCACCACCCGCCGCGAGTAGCGCCGAACGTTTCGGCACATCGGTGCCGAGGCGAGCGAGGGCGCGCCAGAGCATCGCACTGATCGCGGTGCCATAAACAATCACTGGTATCAGCAACGGCCCGAGACCGCTGGAAATCAGAATCCCCAGTAAGACCGCGCCAACACCGAGCGCGAGCACTAAGGGCAGCACCGCCAGACGCTTGCAGTCACTCAGATAAGCCTTCAGATACGCCAGATGCGCGATCAGAAACGCGCCGAGGCCGAACACAAACAAGTCCCCCGGCCATGCCAGCAACACGTCGCCGAGCAGCGAGAAAATCAGACCCAGGCTGATCCAGCGGCGATAGTCACTGGGCGGGGCGTCGTGTAGCCAGCCGAGCAGCGCCAGCACCGGTAACGGTTTGACCAACAGGCAAAGCAGCGCCGCGTGGGTGCTCACACCGTAGAGAAAAGTCACCGCGCCCATCAGCGCCAGGATCAGCCAGCCCACGATCAGTTCACCGAAATGGCGCAGTCAAAGGTTTCCACCGGCAACACTTCCGGCGCCCACGGCTGTTGCGAGGTCAGGCGCAGACGCCCGGTGCCGGGGGCAAATGCTTGAAAGCGCCAGGTCGATACGCCCGCCGCGCCGACTACGCCAGCATCCTCCGGATTGCTATAGACCTCGGGGCTGAGGGCGCGCAATACACCGCCTGCCGAATCCTGAATGGCCCAGCGGTAGCCCGTGGTCGGGTTGCTTGGCAGCGTCACAATCAGGTTTTGCCCGTTGCTGAGCTGGACGGGGCATTCGCTTTGTTTTTCCACGGTCACGTTGTGTTTCGGCTGCGTGGCGCAAGCGGCCAGCAAGGAAAGGGCGAGGGGGACAAACAGGCGAGTGGGGGACATGGTGTCAGCGGCTCCGGCGTTTACGACGAACGGCGAGCATAACTGAAGATGAGACAAAGTGTGACAGTCAGGGGAGGGGTTGTCAGGACTGACGCCTTCGCGAGCAGGCTCGCTCCCACAGTGGGCAACGGTGTTCACAATTTCTGTGTTCACTGCACAACCCTGTGGGAGCGAGCCTGCTCGCGAAAGCGGTAACGCCTGCGCTATCGAGTTATCAGAAGAGCACCTTCGCCACATCCGCAAACTTCTTGGCAAAGTGCACAGTAATCCCTTCCTTCAGATAATCCGGCAGTTCCTCGAAGTTGCCACGGTTCGGCTCCGGCAGAATCAGTTCGAAAATCTTCTGCCGACGCGCCGCAATCACCTTCTCGCGCACCCCGCCAATCGGCAGCACATGCCCGGTCAGCGTCAGTTCGCCGGTCATGGCCACGCCTTTTTTCGGCGCTTGATTGCGTGCGAGCGAGAGCAGGGCGCTGGCCATGGTCACCCCGGCGCTTGGGCCGTCCTTCGGCGTTGCGCCTTCCGGCACGTGCAGGTGGACGAAGGCCTCGTCGAAGAACTTCGCGTCGCCGCCGAACTGTTTCAGGTGCGAGCTGACGTAGCTGTAGGCGATCTCTGCCGATTCCTTCATCACATCACCCAGTTGCCCGGTGAGTTTGAAACCGCGATTGAGTGTGTGAATCCGCGTGGCCTCGATCGGTAACGTCGCGCCGCCCATGCTGGTCCACGCAAGGCCGGTAATGACACCGGTGCCGGACAGCACTTGTTCGTTGCGGAACACCGGATGACCGAGCGAGGCCTCCAGGTCTTTCGGCCCGAGCTTGATTACCGCTTTCGGGTCGTCGATCAGCTTCATCACCGCTTTGCGTACCAGTTTGCCCATTTGCTTTTCGAGCTGGCGCACGCCGGCTTCACGGGCGTAACCGTCGATCAACGCCTTGAGCGCGCTATCGTTGATGCTCAGGCTGCCCTTGGATACGCCGGCCTTTTCCAGCAGTTTCGGCCACAAGTGACGCTTGGCGATGGCGACTTTTTCTTCGGTGATGTAGCCCGACAGACGAATCACTTCCATGCGGTCGAGCAGCGGGCCGGGGATGGAATCCAATGTGTTGGCGGTGCAGACAAAGAGGACTTTCGACAAGTCCATGCGCAGGTCGAGGTAGTGGTCGAGGAATTCGACGTTCTGCTCCGGGTCGAGGGTTTCCAGCAGTGCCGAGGCCGGGTCGCCCTGATAGCTTTGGCCCATCTTGTCGATCTCGTCGAGCATGATCACCGGGTTCATCACTTCGACGTCTTTCAGCGCCTGCACCAGTTTGCCCGGCTGCGCGCCGATGTAGGTGCGGCGGTGGCCCTTGATCTCGGCTTCGTCGCGCATGCCGCCGAGGCTGAAGCGGTAGAACGGCCGGCCAAGGGATTCGGCGATGGATTTGCCGACGCTGGTTTTACCCACACCTGGCGGGCCGACCAGCAGCACGATGGAACCGCTGATCTCGCCTTTGTAGGCACCGACGGCGAGGAATTCGAGGATGCGATCCTTGATGTCATCAAGCCCAGCGTGGTGTTTGTCCAGCACCTTGCGTGCGTGCTTGAGGTCGAGTTTGTCCGCGCCATAAACACCCCACGGCACCGACGTCGCCCAGTCGAGATAGTTACGGGTGACCGCGTATTCCGGTGAGCCGGTTTCGAGGATCGACAGTTTGTGCATTTCTTCTTCGAGGCGTTTCTGCACCTGCGCCGGCAGGACTTTGCCTTCCAGGCGTTGCTCGAACTGTTCGATGTCCGCACTGCGGTCGTCCTTGGTCAGGCCGAGTTCCTGCTGAATGACTTTGAGTTGTTCCTTGAGGAAGAACTCGCGCTGATGCTCGCCGATCTTGCGGTTAACTTCCGCCGAAATCTCTTTTTGCAGGCGCGCGACTTCGACTTCCTTGCGCAGCATCGGCAGGACTTTTTCCATGCGCTTGAGCATGGGCACGCAGTCGAGCACTTCCTGCAATTCCAGGCCGGTGGCGGAGGTCAGGGCGGCGGCGAAGTCGGTCAGCGGCGACGGGTCGTTGGGGCTGAAGCGGTTGAGGTAGTTTTTCAGCTCTTCGCTGTACAGCGGGTTGAGCGGCAGCAGTTCCTTGATCGCGTTGATCAGCGCCATGCCGTAGGCCTTGACCTCGTCGGTCGGCTCGGTGGGCTGGTGCGGGTATTCGACTTCCACCAGATACGGCGGGCGATGGTGTTTGAGCCAGGTCTTGATGCGTACGCGGCTCAGGCCCTGGGCGACGAACTGGAGTTTGCCGTTTTCGCGGCTGGCGTGGTGGACTTTGACCAGGGTGCCGTATTGCGGCAGGGCGTCGGTGTTGAAGTGGCGCGGGTCTTCCTGAGGCGTGTCCATGAAGAACAGGGCCAGGGAGTGGTGTTCGGATTTGCTGACCAGTTCGAGGGTTTCGGCCCAGGGTTCTTCGTTGACGATGACCGGCAGGACTTGCGCCGGGAAGAACGGGCGGTTGTGGATCGGGATGATGTAGACCTTGTCCGGCAGGTTCTGGCCGGGCAGGGCGAGGCCTTTGCCGGAGGCGGTGTGTTCGATGTGGTCTTCGCTGGCTTCGGTGTAGTCGTCGGAATTATCGGGGAATTCTTGCTGGTCGCTCATGGGGCACCTGCGCAATGGGGTATGGGTCTTAGATGGGGCAGGGTTTGGGTGGTTTCAATGGGGGTGGGTGTTTCTGGTTGTGTGTTCAGGGTTTTGACAGGGGGCACGCTTTTGGGCTTGGCGGCCTTTGGGCCGACCAGGTTCTTGGGGGGGGGGTATATCCGTTGCTTCGGGTGCTGCGGCTGGCGGTTTCGCCCTTACGGCGAGGCACTTTTTCCAGACGCCGAAAAAGTACCCAAAAAGGCTTGCCGCAACGTTTGGCCCGCTCGCTGGGGCTCGGGGTTCCTTCGCTCCGGGATTGATCCGGGGGGCATCGCCTACGGTTTGCTTCGCTGCACCTCCTCTCGATGTGTTTGGCTGCGCCAAACGGTCGCTGCGCTCCCACCCCCGGATCAATCCCTCCGCTCAGCCTGCCGACGCGGCCGGTGGATCAAGATCAAGAGCAGGCGAGCTGACACTCGGCCTAGTGGTTGACTCGGTCGCTGTGGGTGTCAGCCTGCTGAAGTTGGCGGCCTGGCAGCCGGTCATTCTCTATCGGTAGTACTCAATCCTTGTGGGAGCCTGGCTTGCCAGCGATGGCGGGCTGGCAGCCAACCATTCTCTATCGGTAGTACCCAATCCTTGTGGGAGTCTGGCTTGCCAGCGATGGCGGGCTGGCAGCCGGTCATTCTCTATCGGTAGTACTCAATCCTTGTGGGAGCCTGGCTTGCCAGCGATGGCTGCCTGGCAGCCGGCCATTCTCTATCGGTAGTATTCAATCCTTGTGGGAGCCTGGCTTGCCAGCGATGGCGGGCTGACAGCCGACCATTCTCTTACTGGATGTGCTCAATCCTACTGTGGGAGCGAGCCTGCTCGCGAAAGCGGTGGGTCAGGCACCATAAGTATTGAATGCGCTGACGCCTTCGCGAGCAGGCTCGCTCCCACGGGAGATCAGTTGTGTGCGGGAGGTTGGGGGATTTCGTGGTTATCCAGCACTCGATTCACCGCCAACTCCGCCAGCATCACGATCTGTTGAATCGCCATAATCGTGCGCCGCTGCGGGAGATCGACGTAGGCGGCGATGTCGCTGGCCAGGATGTTGGCTTGGGCCAGGGATTCGCAGGCGTGGACCAGCAGGCTTTCGCTGTCCTGATTCGGCGCGACCTGGAACATGGTGCTGGGTTTATGGAAGCGCAGGGTCAAAGCGTTGGGCTTGAGGTAGTGATCGAGGGCGCGTTCGGCGGCTTCGTGGAATTTCTTGGAATCGGGGGATTCGTAGGGCGAGGTGTCGTTGGTTTCTGGCGGATTGGGTGTCGGCTTTTTCATTTGTTGCTCCTCAGGAATTGGGCCATTCCTCTAATTGCCGCGACGCAAAAAGAGGGGTGGTAGCTGTACGCGGGTTCGCGGACCGACCTGAGGCATTCGGCATACCCGAAGGTATCCCGCGTACAGCCACCATAAAACAAGCACTCGGGGTGCTGCTGTTAAGCGGCGGCAATTATGCCCCAGAAGTCGGGCCGCGACGCCCGTTCGCTGAATTTGCAGCGACCCCCAGAGCCTATCCAGCCGATTTCCGAGGCACAACCGACGCGACTTGTCGGAAAACTCCGCGCAACTTTCAACGTCTGTAGGACGAGCACATTTCCCACAGATAAACACTTTTCAACCTGTGGGAGCGAGCCTGCTCGCGAAAGCGGTGTGTCAGGCACCGTAGATGTTGAATGTGCTGACGCCTTCGCGAGCAGGCTCGCTCCCACAGGGTTCCAGGTGTATGCAGAAATGGCGTGCACAAAAAAGGCGATGTCCCTCACAGGATGTCGCCTTTGTTTTACCGCCGCTAAAGCTTATTCCGGCAGTTTGTACGCAATCACATAGTCACCCATCTTGGTGCCCAGCGAGCCGTGGCCGCCGACAACGAGCAGCACGTATTGTTTGCCGTCCTTGCCGGTGTAGGTCATCGGAGTCGCTTGACCACCTGCTGGCAGACGCGTTTTCCACAACTCTTTACCGGAGTTGACGTCGTAGGCGCGCAGGTACTGGTCGAGGGTGCCGCTGAGGAAGCCAACGCCACCGGCCGTCACGATCGAGCCGCCCATGCTAGGCACGCCCAGGTTGAAGCCGATCGGGATTGGCGAGCTGTCGCGGCTGGTGCCGTTCTTGCGTTTCCACACGACTTTGCTGGTGGTCAGGTCGATACCGGCGACGTAGCCCCAGGCCGGAGCCTGGCACGGTACGCCGAGTGGCGACATGAACGGGTGCATGATCACCGCGTAAGGCGCGCCGGTGTTCGGTTGCACGCCAGCGGTTTCGCTTTCGCGTTTGCTGCCGGCGGCGACTTTCTCGCGCGGCACCATTTTCGAAACGAAGGCCATGTAGTTCGGGCTGGTGAACAGCATTTGGCGAACCGGGTCGACCGACACGCCGCCCCAGTTGAACACGCCAACGTTACCCGGGTAGATCAGGCTGCCCTGTTCCGACGGAGGGGTGTACTGACCTTCGTAACGCAGTTCCTTGAACTGGATGCGGCACAGCATCTGGTCGAACGGGCTCGCACCCCACATGGCTTTTTCGGTCAGTTCCGGGGCCAGCAGGTTGAGGTCCGAACGGGCCTGGGTCGGTGCGGTGAAGTCGCCTTTGACGGCGCCTTGCGGTACCGGGATTTCCTTGATCGGGATGATCGGCGTGCCGTCACGACGGTCGAGGACGTACAGGCTGCCCTGTTTGGTCGGGGCGATCAGCGCAGGTTTCACGCCATCGGCGGTTTTCATGTCGAGCAGGGTTGGCTGGCTGCCAACGTCCATGTCCCACAGGTCGTGGTGGGTGAACTGGTAGTTCCAGCGCACTTTACCGGTGGCCAGGTCCAGAGCAACGACACCGGCGCTGAATTTCTCGGCGCCCGGGGTGCGGTCAGCGCCCCATTGGTCTGGAGTCTGGTTGCCCAGTGGCAGGTAAACCATGCCGAGTTTTTCGTCGACGCTGGCCAGCGACCACATGTTGGCCGAGTTGCGGCTGTAGGTTTCGCCCGGAGCCAATGGTTCGGTGGCGTCTGGCTTGTCGCTGTCCCAGTTCCACACGAGGTGGCCGTCGCGCACGTCGAAGGCGCGGATCACGCCCGATGGCTCGTTGGTCGACTCGTTGTCGGTAACGTGACCGCCCATGATCACCAGATCACGGGTAATCGCCGCTGGTGAGGTGGAGTAGTAACCACCGGCGGTGAACGGGCCGATGCCTTGGGTCAGGTCAACCACGCCGTTTTTGCCGAAGCCTTCGCAGATTTTGCCGGTGTCGGCGTTCAGTGCGATCAGGCGAGCATCAGCGGTTGGCAGGTACAGACGACGCGGGCAGGCCTGAGCAACGGCTTTGCCAGCTTCGGAAATTACGGCGGAGGCAGCGTTTTCAGACTTGGCGTAAGCGGCTTCGTCGTAGTACGACACGCCACGGCAGGTCATGTGGGCGAAGCCTTTGAAGCCGACCGGGCTCTTGATCTGCGGGTCGAAGCGCCACAGTTCCTTGCCGGTGTCCGGGTCCAGCGCCAGCACTTTGCTGTGCGCGGTGCAGGCATAGATCATGCCGTTGGCTTTGAGCGGGGTGTTTTCGTTGGTCAGCTCAACCGGGTCATCCGCGCTCGGCAGGTCGCCGGTCTGGATGCGCCAGGCTTCTTGCAGCTTGCCGACGTTTTCCGGGGTGATCTGCTTCAGTGGCGAGTAACGGTCGCCGAATTCGCTGCGGCCGTAGGCCTGCCAGTCGCCATCCGGCATGGCTGGCGCGGTGCTGGTCATGTCGGCAGTGTCGCGGCCCAGTTCGCCGAAGGTTTCGCCCGGGTGGGTGAACAGGCTGGCCAGAGCGGTGACGCCGGCCAGAACCACGGCCACGGTCAGACCGCCGGTGCCCATTGGCGCAGGGCCGGCGAGCAGCAGTGGACGACGGAACCACGGCAGCAACATCACGAAGCCGAGGACAAACCACAGCGCCAGACGTGGCACCAGTTGCCACCAGTCCAGACCGACTTCCCACAGCGCCCAAACGGTGCTGGCAAACAGCACGATGGCGTACAGGCCCAGCGCCGCACGACGGCGCAGCAGCATCAGAATGCCGGTCAGCGCGATGCCGATACCGGCCAGCAGGTAGTACAGCGAGCCGCCGAGCATGCTCAGCTTGACCCCACCGGCCAACATGGCCAGGCCCATCAGTAGAAGCAGAATGCCGAGCAGGCTCGGTAGCAGACGGCCCCGACTCGAAGCACTTTCGGTGCTCATAGTGTGATTCTCCGTGACGTTTATGTAGTCCCGCGCTGTAGTCACTTTAGATGACGATTTGGCGTGGGCATGGTTCAGATAAAACTTGTTTGGCTAACTAAATTCTCGTGTGGGAGGGGGCTTGCTCCCGAAAGCGGTGTGTCAGATGGCTGGTGTGTTGGCTGATACGACGCATTCGGGAGCAAGCCCCCTCCCACAGGGGTACAGCGGTGTCAGTTAGAACGAGGACTGGATCTTGATCCCGCCGATCAGTGCGTCATCGACCTTGTCCACGCCGCCCGGATGGCGGATGTATTGCAGGTTCGGGCGTACGGTCAGCCAGTTCGTGACGTGCACGCCGTAATAGAGCTCAGCGCTGTATTCGGTGTCTTGCGGCGGCAGGAACGACGGGTCGTCGTAGTTGTACACGGCGTTGGCGCGGTTGCTCGCTTCGGCGTTTTTACGGAAGGCCGGGTTGACGTGGACGCGGGCGAGGGCGAAGCCGATGTCGTCCTTGGCGCGCGCATCGAACGGGCCTTTGTAGGTGAGGCCGGCCTGCACGTAGTTGTCGATCGCATTGGTTTTCTTGTCGTGCATCGTGGCGTTGGCGAACACGCTCAGGCCGCGCGAGTTGTCACTGGCCATGCTGGTGATCTGCTGTTGCACACCGAGCCACACGCCGTGTTTGCTCGACGCACTGCGATAGGCTTCACCGCTCAGCGCTGCCGGTTGGCCGTGGCTGTCTTTATAGACGTCGTTGGCCTTGGCGTTGCTGTAGTAGTAACCGGCACGGTATTCGCCCGGCAGGCCATTGAGTTTCGGCGTCCATACCACTTCAATCGGCAGAATCGCGCCTTGGGTGCCGCTACCACTGAGTTTGAAGCCGTTGCCGCGATCGAGGTTCGACGGGTTCTGCTCGTAGGCGCCGACCTGTGCGTACAGCTCCGGCGTCAGGTGATATTTGACGCGCAGGGCCCACTGGCTGACCGGCCAGTTGTACCAGATGCCGCCGACCCAGTTGCCGACCTGCGAACCGCAGAACGCCAGGTTCTGGAAGTCGCAGGGGAAGCTGTTGAAGTCTTCGCCTTCGCCGAAACGGCCGACCTTGATGTCGAGTTTCTGATCGAAGAATTTCTGCTGATACCACATCTGCGTCAGACGCGTGGTCTGGCCACGGCCCCAGACTTCCTGGGCGGAGGTAAAGCCGCCAACGCGCGGATCGTTGATGCGGTCGTTGCTGATGTTGTTGCCGCTGCGCTTGGTGATGGTCAGTTGAAACTCGGCGTCGTCCCAGCCGAGGATCTTCTGCAAGTCCAGATGCGTGCCGAGGCCGAACTGGTCGCTGTAGCGTGCGGTGCGGTCGTGGTCGTAGCCACCGTGCAGGTTGCTGCCCATTTCGCCGGTGTAATCGAGCTTGAAGTCGTAGCCTTTTTCCGCGAGTTCGGTGCGCGTGCCGTTCCAGTCACCGAGCATGTACGGTGATTCACTGTCGAACGCGGGAGCCGCTTGGGCGCAGGTGGCGAGGCCAAGGGCGGTGCAGCCGCCGATCAGGCGCAGGGATGAGATAGCGCTGTCTCGGAAAAACGGAAAATCGGGCATAAAAGGGGTCTTTCTTGATCTTTTTTTGGGGGTGAGCTGAGCGCTACGATTTGACGCAGGCAGTGAA
The DNA here is from genome assembly GCF_900187585.1 of Pseudomonas sp. Irchel 3E19. NCBI lineage: Bacteria > Pseudomonadati > Pseudomonadota > Gammaproteobacteria > Pseudomonadales > Pseudomonadaceae > Pseudomonas > Pseudomonas sp. Irchel 3E19. Next base: position 20,727 of record NZ_FYDT01000036.1, on the reverse strand, counting down.
GCGATTCAGCGGAAAGGCGGCAGGATAATGATCTGTAACAAAAAGACAAAGGGGTTTTGCTGACATGAACCGTTTCGGATTCGGTAACAGTGCGGCAAACGGGCGCATTGTGGGACCGTTCGCAGGCTGCGATCTTCTCGGGTTGGCCTACATTTGCAGGAAGGCCTTCCACCCGATCATCCCCTCGGCTAAGGTGCGCGGCTTCTGCATTTCACTTCGCCCAAAGGCCTGGCATGAACGAACAATCCCCCGATCCGCTGCACGGCGTGACCCTCGAACAGATCCTCACCGCCTTGGTGGCCCACTACGAATGGTCGGGGCTGGCCGAGCGTATCGACATCCGTTGCTTCAAGAGCGATCCGAGCATCAAGTCGAGCCTGACGTTTTTGCGCAAGACCCCATGGGCACGGGAGAAGGTCGAGCGTCTGTACGTGAAGCTTGCGCGCACCAAGCGACCGCTCTGAGATGGACGCCGTGTGGCGGCGCCGCCTGACTACCCTCGCCGCCGTGCTGGGCTGGGCGGGATTGGCGATTCAGCTGTACCTGATTTTTTTTGCGCGCTTGAGTGTCGGCGCCAGTCTGTTGGGCGGGCTGGTGAGTTTCTTCAGTTACTTCACGGTGTTGACCAATACGCTGGCGGCAACGGTGCTGACCTGCGCCGTCACGTCGCGTGAATCCGCCGCACCGCGCTGGTTCCTGCAGCCGTGGGTGAGCAGTGGGGTGGCCGTGAGCATTGCCGTGGTCGGCCTCGCCTATAGCGTTCTGCTGCGGCATTTGTGGCACCCCGAAGGCTGGCAATTTATCGCCGACGAATTGCTCCACGACGTAATGCCGCTGCTGTTTCTGGGCTATTGGTGGTTGTGCGTACCCAAAGGCACGTTGCGTTTATGGCATCTGCCGCTATGGCTGATTTATCCGCTGGTGTACTTCATCTACGCCTTGCTGCGCGGGCATTTGCTGGGCGCTTATGCGTATCCGTTCATTGATGTGGCGGTGCTGGGTTATCCACAGGTGTTTATCAATGCCGGGGGGATATTGGTGGGGTTTGTGGTGATTGGGTTAGCGCTGATTGGCATAGACCGCTGGCGATCTGCACGACGTTAAAGTACCCGTAGGAGCTGCCGCAGGCTGCGATCTTTTGATCTTGTCTTTTTAAAGCAAAGTCAAAAGATCGCAGCCTGCGGCAGCTCCTACAGGGGATATCACTCTTCTTCGGATCCTTCGGCGCGCCAGTAGCCGACGGCTTTCACCAGCTTCTCGTCGAGGCCATGCTCATCGAGCAACACCCGCCGAACCTGCCGGGAAACCTTGGTCTCGGTGGCCACCCACGCATACAGATTGCCTTTAGGCACCTGCAACTGCTTGACGGTGGTCAGCAGGTTGTCCTTGCCGCCTTCGCGCAATACCCAGATCACATTGACCTGCGCTGCACTTTCCAGTACTTGCTGCTCGCCGCCGTTTGCCACTTCGATCACCACCAGCGCCTTGCGATTGGCCGCCAGGCCTTCGAGGCGGCGGGCGATGGCGGGCAGGGCGGTTTCGTCGCCGATCAGCAAGTAGCTGTCGAAGATGTCCGGCACGATCATCGAGCCGCGTGGCCCGCCGATGTGCAGGAACTGCCCGGGTGTAGCCTGTTCGGCCCAGGTCGAGGCAGGCCCGTCACCGTGCAGGACGAAATCAATGTCCAGCTCAAGCGTGTCGAGGTCGTAGCGGCGCGGGGTGTAGTCGCGCATTTCGGGCATCGGGCCTTCGTTCTTGTCGCCGAGCACCATGGTTTCCAGCGCGGCGGTTTGTTCGGCGTTCTGCGGGAACAGCAGTTTGACGTGATCGTCGGTACCGAGGCTGATGAAGTCGGCCAGTTCCGGCCCGCCAAGGGTGATACGGCGCATGCGTGGGGTGATATCGACCACGCGCAGCACTTCGAGGCGACGGCGTTTGATTTCGTGCATCACACGGTGAATGGTTTGAGTATCGACTGCAGTCATTCGGCTTTCTCCGAGACAGGTTGAACGGCGGGGCCGTCGACGATGGCTTTGGCGGTGTCGTTGAGCAGATCGCGCACACGCAGGATTTCTTCCGCGCTCCAGCGCCCGTGGTGCAGTTGCAGGGCATGGCGCAGGTTATGCACCGCCTCGTGAATTTCTGGCGGCCGGTCGTGGCCGCGCAGTGAACGTTTGCTGACGTCGATACGCATGCGCACGCCATCCAGCGCCACCGCTTGCTCGCCCAGGGACAGGCGCCCGGCGTCGGTCACGCTGTAGCGTTTTTTGCCGCCCTCGGCGTCGCCCGTGATCAGTTCGCTTTCTTCCAGAAAGGTCAGGGTCGGGTAGATCACGCCGGGGCTCGGGCTGTAGGCGCCGTCGAACATGCCTTCGATCTGGCGGATCAGGTCGTAGCCGTGGCAGGGCTGCTCGGCGACCAGCGCCAGCAACAGCAATTTCAGATCGCCGGGGGCAAACACCCGCGGGCCACGGCCGCCGCGTTCGCGGCCGGGGCGTTTCTCGAAGCCGTCACGGCCGTCACCGTGTTCGCGGTGGGGGGAATGAGGGTCTCTCATTTTTGCTTTCTCTCTCTCGTCGTATTTAGATACAACTTAAGATATATCTTAAGACGCAGGCAAGGCGTTTTTTGTCGGAACCTGCCTTCAGTCGACGAGCGGCGCCCGCGCTGAAAGCGGCGTAATGCCGTCGATGCACATTTTTTAACGCTAAATTTTCGCTGATAAAAACAATGTCCGGAAAGTTAAAGCTATCACTCTATTAATCACCGGCTTATATTCTTTAGCCGGTTTAAGTCCCGTATTCATTAGTTGTATTCGCTGTATGGTTTTATTGCGGAAACTGTATGTAAGGCATAACTTACAGTCGCTGTTTTATATTTTGATTTTTTGTTCTTTTTTCTTGCTGGTCGTGGGGTGGTTTAACTACGCGGTCATCGGAAGTTGCCTGCTTACTTTCAAGAACCAACAGCCGATCATGCCTCGGCGTTGAGAGTTCAAAGCAACACGGCTCCCCTTCAGGCAGACGTTGTTTGAACTTTCAATGACCTAACCACTATCAAGCAAACAGGTACTGAACGATGTTCAAGAAACTCGCAATCGGCGCTTCACTCGCTGGCCTGGCCATGAGCTCTTCCATGGCTTTCGCTGTCGATCCCATCAGCCAGAGCATCAGCATCAAGGCGTTCGTGCCGACGTCGCTGTTCGTGATCAAGCCCCAGGATCCGAACTTCGGTCGCGACGAAGTCATGAGCCAGCTCGACAGCGGTGAAATGAGCACCATCGACCACATTTTCAACCTCAAACACACCGATCCGAAGGGTGCGATCAACGCTTTGATTGAAGGCACTCCGGCGCTGTACAACGGCCGTGACAGCCTCCCGCTGACCGTTTCGGTCGGTGGTGTGGAACTGGGCAGCACCACCACTGAAATCGTTAACGAAACCGATTCGGTACCGGGGGTTCAACGTTCGCTGCGCATCAAGGCCGCGACCCCGTCAGCGACCCAGAGCGGTAACTACAGCGGCAGTTTCTCGGTGATCTTCGAGCCGGTCATCAAGTCCTGAGCCAGTACGCTTCTGAATAAGAAGTTATTTGTTCAATAGTCTTGCCCCACTGACCATCATTGATGGTCGGTGGGTGTCGGCTTCTTTAGTTACCTGGATATTACGATCATGTTTCCGATGACTCCCATCGCGGCTGCGCTCGCACTTTTTTTATGTGCCGGTGCCTGGGCTGCGCCCAATGACAATGCCACGACGCCCCGCAGTCTGCTCGCTCAGGCCAAAGGGTTGCCAGCGGATTTCGAAGAACACTTCTTCGATGTGCCATTAGCCGTTCGGGTGGAACGTGATCAACAATTTCTCGGTGAGGCGATGATCGTGCTGGGCAAAGATGATCGCGTCACCCTGCTGGAATTTACCGACACGGCCGAGAGCACGATTGCGGCCAGTGAGCGCGAAACGTGGGCGGCTTATTTACAACAAGGCGTGCTGTTGGGTGCCTGCCAGGGCAGTTGCCCGGCGCAGATGATCGCCGTGCATTACAACCTGCAGAGTTCGCTGCTGTCGATTGCCACGGAAAATGCCGAGCGCGACACCGAAGCCAAGCGCTACTACGACGTTCCGGAGAACGGCAGCACCGGGCTGATCGTGCGCAATCAGTTGAATCTCAACGGTGGTCAGGATCAGGACCTGGGCGGACGTTATGGTCTGGAAGCCAGCAGCAGCCTGGGTAACTGGACGCAGCGGGTCAATTTGCAACTGGCCAAACTCGGCGATCCGGACGACAAGCTCTATCACGCCGTGCATGAGTTGTATGGCCAGCGTGAAATGCCGGGGACGTTTCTGCGCATGGGTTATTTCACGCCCAACTCCGAAGGCTTGAGCCGCCAGCTGCGCACCTTTGGCGCCAGCCCCGATACGGCGGTGGGCCTGATGTACGGCAGTTCCGACAGCCTGGCGATCAACAGCCCCCGGCCGAGTGTCTATCCGATCTACGTCACGGCCAATCGGCAGGCCTCGGTGGAGATCTATCGCAATGGCGTGCTGGTCAATACCCAGGCGGTCGCGGCCGGTTTGCAGACCCTCGATACCCGGCCGCTGCCGGGGGGCATTTACGAGGTCGAAGTGCGCCTGATCGAAGATGGCCAGATCACGTCGACCACGCAGGAGCTGGTGTACAAACCGACCAACTGGCGCAACCTCGATGAGCGCTGGCGCTACAGCCTGTTTGCCGGGCAGGAAAGCAAATTGCTCAGCAACTGGGATGAACAGTCCAGTGGCGACATGACGGCCGGGGCGGCGGTCAATTACCTGTTGCATCCGCGGGTGATTCTCGGGCTGTCGGCGCGGCAGATTCAGGGCAAGCAGCAATATGGATCGTCCATCGACTGGAGCGTGGTCGACAACGCCAGCCTGTACGCCAACGTCTACCAGACCGAGGAGCACGGCACCGGCATGGACCTGCAGGGTATCTACAGCTATGGCTCCGGCAACCTGTTCGCCACGCACAACCGCAGTTGGCTGGACACCACCAACACCTACGAAACCCTGCCCGATGGCACTCGTGTGCGCCAACGCAACGTGTTCATTGGCCAGACCAGCAGTTCATCGCTGGCGATCAACCATCGCCTGAGCAGCAAGAACTCCATCAACGGCCGCGTCTCCTACAGCGAAGGCAACGTCAGCGGTACCGCACTCGATCTGGGGTGGTCGCAACGCACCGTGCTGTTCGGCAGTGACGCCAACTGGCGCCTGTCGCTGTTCGACCGGCCGGGCAGCTACAGCAGCGGCGATGCACGCAATCGCGGGGTCGACCTGAGTGTCAGCCTGGCGCTGGGCGGACCGGGTGAGCAATGGTCGGGCAGCATCGGCACGCGCACGGCGCGCGAGGGCGGGCGTGACAACAATGGCTCGCTGTCGTACCGCAAAACCCTTGAGAACCATGTGCTGCAAAGCGTCTCGGTCACCGCACTGGCGGATACCTATGGCGTCGGGTTATCCGGCCTCAGCAGTTTCGAGGCCGAGAGTTTCAATGGCGATGCATTCCTCCAGCGTTCTTCCTACAACGGTAATTACACCGGTGGCTTGAACCTCGACAGCATCGTGGCGGTGGGCGGCGAGCACATGGTCATGACCAGCCAGCAACATGGCGGTGGCGCCGGGATGATCGTTGATGTCGAAACCGATCTCGATGAGATAACCCTGCGCGCCGACGACCTCAGTGGCGGCAGCGCGACGCTGCGCCCAGGGCGCAATTACATACCGCTCACCGCTTATAAAAACAGTTCGGTCAGCTTCGACTTCGAAGGCAACCACGCGCCTTCGGCGAGCATCCAGCCGGCACGGGCGCGCTACCACTTGAACAAGGGCGGGGTCGACTACCGCAAGATCACCGTGAGCAAGACCCTGACCGTGCTCGGGCGTCTGCTCGACCCGCAGGGCAAGCCGCTCAAGGGCCATCACGTCATCAATCACGCCAGTCGTGGGGTGACCGAGGTGGACGGCTTCTTCTCGATGGAAATGAATGCTGGTGCCCCGACGCTGGAAGTGCGTCGCGGTGATCAGTTGCTCTGCCAGTTCCGCCTCGATCCGGACAATGCGCGCAGTGAAAACAACGTGCTGATGATCGGTGATTTGCGTTGCTCGCCCGACACCCTGGCAGAGACCACCACGCAGCCGGCACTCGCAGGTTAATGGCATGACTTGGGATTACACGATGAAACGTTTGCGTTCGCTCAAGCCCGGCCTCGGGCGATACCTGTCAGCCTTTGTTCTGGCGACGTTACCGCTGTGCTCAGAAGCTGGCATTGTTGAAGTCACCGCGGTGTTTCGCCCGGATCCGGGCAATCCGATGGTCAACAGATTCAAGAACACCAAGCCCAGCGAAGGTTACTGCGCGCATTTCGCCGCGTACTGCGAAAGCCGCGATCTGTTCAGCCTGACCTTGCCTTTGGGTGGTTTCCCCCAGACCACCGGGATGAGGGTGCAGGCCAACCATACCGATCCGCGCCAAGGCGCTTTTCTGAAGGTGCCTTCTGACTGGCGACGCCTGACGGTGACCAATGAGAACGGCGATACAGATGAGCTCGAAGTGCGTATTTCAGGTGTCGGCGGCCGCGCCGATCACGGTGGCGACGTGGTGGAGATGACCGGGGGCGGTAACTACGAGCACTTGTGGAGCACCGGCCGGTGGCACAAGGCGCCTTTTCCGTGCATTTCCGGCGGCGGGCTGAACGGTTCCAGCGAGTACGTCATCTTCATGTGGATGGTGCCGGAAAATGCCGGCGCCTGTGCCACAACGGCCTTGTTCGATCTGCCGCGCTTCGAATACCGCTATCTGTTTTTCGGTTACGAACTGCGTACGCCCAACCCGCTGAAAATGCCCACCGGGACTTATCGCGGCAGTATCCATTACAGCATCGGGCCGGGCATGGACTTTGACATTGGCGATGCGGTCCGGCCCCACGATTCGGCGGTCACCATCGATTTTGTCTTGAGCGTCGAACACACCCTCAAGGTTGAAGTGCCGCCGGGCGGCAACCGCATCGAATTGCTGCCGCAAGGTGGCTGGCAGGGCTGGTTGCAGCGCAATCAGCGTCCGGAGCGGTTGTTCCGCGACCAGACCTTCAATCTGTCGACGTCCAGCCGTTTCAAAATGCACCTGGAATGCGAGTACAGCAATGGCGGCAACGACTGCTCGCTGTATGAGCCATTGAGCGGCCACGGTGTGCCGTTGAGTGTCTCCGTCAGCCTCCCCGGCGGCCTTACCGATGCCTCGGGGCAACCGGTCAGCCGCCGCCGACTGGCCCGTGATGGCAGCGGCACCGAGTTGTTCATGCCGGGCTACTACCTGGATCGCCAACCGGGAGCCCTGCACTTCGAAATCGCCAGCAAGGATGTCGAGCAAATGCTCACCGGGACCGGCAAAACCTACAGAGGCAATGTCACGGTGGTCTGGGACTCGGAAGTCTGAGGCGCCGACCGTTCACTGTTTATCCATCAGAGGGCAGAAAATGAAACTTCGCTGGGCACTGCTGTTTACCGCCGGGTTGCCGTTGTTGGGCAACGCCTCACCGGCGATCAATGTCGGGGTGGTGTACGACTATCTTGATGCCGACAAAAGCACCTACCTCAAGCGCGTGTTCAATGGCGGCGCCTCCACGGCTTTCGTCAAGGTCAACATTCTCGAGATCGTTTATGACGCCGATGGCAACCCGCAGGAAATCCCCTTGCTGTCGCAGACCGAAAACGCCGCACGCAATGGCCTGATGGCCAGTCCGGCGCGTTTGATCGTCCCGGCCAATGGCATGCAGGGCACCCGTCTGGTGTACATGGGCAAGCGTGATCAGGAACGCTATTTCCGTGTGCGCTTCGTGCCGGTGGTGCCGGAAAAGGAAGACGAATTCGTGGTCTCCAGCGAGGAGCGCGAAGAATACAAAAAAGGCCTCTCCGCTGGCGTCAACGTGCTCGCCGGTTACGGCACGGTGTTCTTCGTCAGGCCTGCGCAGACGCAGTTCGACAGCGTGATCAATGACGGTGCCGGGCAATACCGGATCCGCAACCGCGGTAATTCGGTGGTGGTGATCGATGAGTTTCGCGACTGTTCGGTAAAAAACGAAAGCGACTGCCAGCCGACCACCAAGCACCACATTTTGCCGGGACGTACGTTCGAGTTCGACAAGCAGAACGGGCGTGAGTACAGCTTTACGCTGATCGAAGGCAAGGACAGCAAACCCCTGGAAGTCAAGGGATGAGCGCGCAACCAGAGCGTTTCAGGTGATCACCATGTTCAAGGCAAAACGTTTAATCCGATGGCTGCCGCTGCTGCTGGTCAGTGAAGGCGTGCAGGCCATTACCGAGCGCGAAACGTTCGAGGTGTCGGTGACCATTCCCACCGCACAGTTTTATGTGATCCCGTCAGAACCTGACTGGATTCATCTGGAGCAAAGCCTGCCGTTCAACACGCAGTCGGGGCAGTTCACCCCGTTGCGCAAGTTCTTCGATGTGAAGAACAGCAATGGCGCGATTGCCGCGCGGATCAGTGCCGAGCCGTTTCTGAGCAACGGCCGCGACAGCGACAACATTGCGCTGATCGTGACCTTCAATCACAAACGCCTGACGGTCGACTCTGACCTTGTGGTCTCGGAACTCGATGCCCGTCCGGGCAAGCGTGTCGGCTTGCAAGTGGCTGCGGCGCCAGCGCCGGAGGGCTACAGGCCGGGCAACTACTTTGGCAGCGTACACATGATTTTCGAGGCGTTGGCGCCTTGAAGTCTGCAGCGCTCCCAAAACCTGAACAGGGCAAAACAGTGAACGTGATCTCCTGGTTCAAACAAGGCGTCATCCGGTGGTTGGGCAGTTGTTTGCTGATCGTGGGTTACATGGCGACCGCCGACGCCGCAGTCCAGAACATTACCGCGGTTTTCCGGCCTGATCCGGCGAATCCGTTGAACAACAAGTTCGTCAACACCACCCCGGAAAGCGGGCTGTGCGCCTGGCATCCGCCGATGTTCCCGATGTGCAAGGCACTGGGAATTTTCACGATCCGGACTGAAGACATACTGTTTACCTCCCGCAGGCCCATACCGGCCAACCATGAAAATGAACGCGACGGTTTTATGTTCAGAGTGCCTTCGAGCTGGCGGGACATGCAGGTCGTCCATACGGAAACGGGAGCGGTCGAGAAAGTGCAGATGCGCATTGCCGGCATCGGCAACCGGTTTGACGTACTGGCCAACCCGCCGGGCACTGACGCCTGGGGCCCTCGCTGGAGCATCTGGATGTATGCGCCAGCCCCGTGCGTCAGTACCAATTATTCGGCGGGCAATATTAACTACATGCTCTGGTTCTGGGTTTTCCCCGAAGGCACGGGCACTTGCAGTCGCAAGGCGCTGATGGATGTGCCGGCCATGAAAACCGTGACCTTCGAGTACGCCTACGAAATCAGGAATCCCAACCCGCTGACCATGTCGACTGGCCAATACATCGGCTCCATGTTCTATACGATCGGCCCGGGCATGGACTTCGATTTTGGCGATGTGATGATCCCCAACGACAACACGCTGACCTTTAACGTGACGCTGGATGTTCAACACGCCCTGAAAATTGAAATTCCCCACGGCGGCAACCGTGTCGTTCTGGAACCGCAGGGTGGCTGGCAATCCTGGCTGAATAACAATCGCCAGCCGGCACGCCTGTTTCGTGATCAGACGTTCAATATTTCGGCCTCGTCGCGTTTCAAGATGAAGCTTGAATGCGGGCAGGAGATGGGCGACACCTGTGGCCTGCGCAATGCCGCCAATCATCAGGTGCCGATGCAGATCAGCGTGAGCCTGCCCAACGGGCTGACCCGCGCTGACGGCACGCCGGTCAATCGCCAGCCGTTGTTGCTCAGTGGCGCGGGCACGGAGTTGTTTCAACCGGGTTTTTATGTCGATCGCAAACCCGGCATCTTGCATTTCGAGGTGGGGCGCGAGGATACCAAAGAGATGCTCAAGCATGGCGGTAGCCAGTATTCCGGTACCGCCACGGTGGTCTGGGATTCGGAAGTCTGAAACAACACCCTGACGGCAGCACGGCTACCGTCAGGGCGTCTTTATTCCTTGGCCTTTTTCAGCGCTGCCCGGGTCAGTCGCCGACCCAGTTCCTGCTCGTTGTACCCCAGCTCGCTGATCAACCGTTCGTAGGTTTGTTCGGTCATGGCTGCACCGGTGAACACCTCGTTTTGCGGCAAGGGGAACGCGTCTGCCAGGGTTTTCAGCTGTTGTCGGATCGGTGCTTTTTGCGCCTCCGGCAAGGTTTTGGCGTCTGCCCAGGCCTTTTGTGCCTGACGCAACTGGTCGAGCAGATCGGCTTTGCCTTCGTAAGTGAGGGCGTTGTTCCTGAATGCGGCGGGCCAGGTTTCGCGCAAATAATGACTCCAGAACGACTGGTCGAGCATGCCATTGACCAAACCATCGCCCTGTTCCAGCTCGATGACCGTGTCGTAAGCCTGGGCGATCGCTGCGTTGGAAACCCCGGCCACCTGACGGGAAAGCATGCGTTGCGACTGCCAGGGCAAATTCAGGCGCACCGCCAGTCCGGTTTCATAGGCCAGATGCACTTCCACCTCATCCGGCGTGCCGTCGCGTGACGCAATGTCGGCCTCGGCGATGGCATTGACCCGTTCCAGGCGGGCGGCCCCCGTTGCCAGCTTCACCAGTTCGCCCTGCAGTTGTGCGTGGGTGGTCGAGGCAGAATAGGCCTCGGAGACGAGGACTTTGATGCCCATGTTGTTGAACAGTTGTGCACCGGCATCCGCGCAAGTCACGGGGGCGGTGGACATGATGTACAGCTCTTCGCGCAGTCCGGCGTCGAGATAGGCCGCATCGATCAACCGCCACACCCGGTCGGCCAGCTGTTGGCGTGCCTCACCGCCCCGTTGATAGTCCGCCGACAGGTGCAGTTTTTTAATGACTTTGAACAGGCCCTCGGATTCGACATCCATCTCCAGGTCGGACCAGGCTTCCGGTCTCAGCGCACCCAGACCCGGCGGTTGGCTGTTCCAGAGCACGTCATGGTCGGGTGTCCACCAGCGCATTTCCTCGCCAGCCGCTTTGGAGTAGTAAATATTCGGGTCGATACCGACTGATGTGCGGTAAGCGCGGTAAGCGATCCGGTTCGCGTCGGAAAGGCTTTCGGTGAAGATGCGGGTGCGGGCGATGATCAGCGCCTGATCCGAACCGGCCACCACTTGCGGCAAACGGCTGATGGGGTTTTGCTGCATATCGAGGAAAAAGCTTCGCGGCCGACGCTTGTCGAACAGGCCCTCCGGCCAGGTTTCGATGCCGGTGTTGTTCAGGCTCAGAACCCTGAGTCGCGGCATGCGCCCGACATTCACCGAACTCCCCAGCGGGTTGTTGTCCAGCCTGATGATTTCCAGGCGGGTCAGGTTGCGCAGGCGCTCGACATCCGCCGCGGCCAGGTGGATCTGGTTATCGCTCAGGCGCAGGGTTTCGAGCACATGCATGTTGCCGATGCTTTGCGGGATTTCGCTCAGCCCACATTGTCTGGCACTGAATTGACGCACATGGCGGAAGTCGTTCAACAAGCCCGTGGTGTCGGTGGAAAATCGTGTGTTGTCCAGATTCAGAGTGGTGACCTGCTCAAGGTATTGGCCCAGTTCGGGTAGCTTGTTCCACCACAGATCAAGATCGTTTTGCGCGATCTCGGTGGACAGGTCCAGCGCATAACCTTCTTCCAGATGGGCACTGCGCTTGCCAAAGACCGTGGATTTGCGCTCGAAGCATGCAACCAGCCGCTCGATGATGTGCTGGCCGTTATTTCGGATGGACACGGTGCCAGCCCAGCTGTCGAGCTGCTGAAATTGCCACTGCCTGAGCATGACGTGCAGGTCATCGATTTCCTTTTCCAGACGATCCAGGGTCGCGGCCGGATCGTCCGTCGTCCGCAGCGATTCGTTGAAGGTGCGCAGTTCCTGATCGCTGAAGTGCGGGTACAGGTCCGACACGCGTTCCTCCAGGGTCGCGGCCCATCTTGAGAGTGCGGGGCCGCGCACCAGCAAGAGGTTTTCCCGCGCTGGCGGCGGCAGTGGCCCGCGGTCGTCAAGCGCGATGCGGCGTGTTGCGGCCGACTCGGTCTTGACCATCACCCATTGCTTGAACATTTCCCCCTCGTGCGGCTGATAGCCAAGCGCTGCAAGCGTGTCCTTTGGCAGCGCTTGCAACACCGAGCGATAGAGATCTGCCGCCTCGTGCAGCGTGTTGCCCGCGGCGTCACACACTTCGTAGCGATTGCCGGAGTACCGGATCAGGATGCGCACGCGGCCAGCGTCGTCCGGACCTGCCTTGCAGCGCAACTCTCCATCAATGCTGTCGGCGCGAATCTCGATACGCAGATCGCCCAGGGCATCGCTGTACAGACGCAAGGCGTTAAGGGTCAGGCGCTCGGTGTCGGCGGTGATCAGCGCGTCGCGGTAAAAGCCTTCATAGCTGCGGGCGGTGCGGGTTTCCAGTTGCAGGTCGCGAGCGATGGTTTTCAGGCGCAGGGGCAGGCGGCCTTCTTCGGTGATTATTTTGCGTTCGTTTTCCCCGGCGTTCGCCAAGAGGTTTTTCACCCCTTGCGGTGCAATCTCCGGGAAAGTGCTCGTGACCTTTTGCGTCAGGGGTTCGGCGACTTGGGTACGGTTGGCGTAATCCTCTTCGAACAGTTTCGCCCGTTCGCTCTCGGTCACCGCAACGAGCCGTTTACGCAGGGCGCGGGTACGTAAGTCGAGCGAGGCCGGCAGCTGGTCGGCGGGTAAATCGAGAATGACCGAGGTGCCGTTTTCATCCAGCGTTTCCATGACGATTTTCAGCAGCTCACCATTACGCAACTGCCGTTCCTGCAGCTGCACCACCAGTTTTTTGCCGGCAGGGGCTTCGGTGCCAGTGTGGGCCCAGATCGTTTGGTTGTGGCCATCGATGATGCGCATTGAGGCTTTTTCCGGCCACATGTTGTGGGCGGTAAGTCCCCGCAACTGAGTGACGGCATCGGCTTTGCCATAGACCAGCGGGTCGTCACTGCTCAGGTGCTCGATGAAGGTCTGAATGTCCTGATCGATGCTCAGGCGTTCAAGGGTGTCGGTCAGCAAGACGGGCGCATGCTGGTTGTCGATGTACATGGCGCGCAACTCGCCGGGATCGGTTGCGCTGATCAGGCGAGCCGTTTCCAGCTGTGCATCGCTCAAACGCTCCACCGACGGACCGATACGGCGTAGCAAAGTGGCGTTGTCCCAACTGCGCGGTTGCTCGAACGCAAGTACGTGAGCGCCTGCGCCATTGAGCTCGACACGCGGCTGGTAAGCGTCACTGCGGGTGGGATGCTGCAGGAAGTGTTCGCCGGTTTGTGTATTTCTTGCGACTTCGTAGTGCTGGTTCGCCTTGCGCAGAATCTGTTTGCCCTTATGCGCATACAGGCCGTTGTGCGCAGGTTTGGCGTCGAGGGGCAGATCTGTTTGCGGGTGTTGGTAGGGGGCGAGATCGGGGTTCCACAGACGGGTTTTGCCCGTGGCTGACTTGACCGGGAGCATACCGTCGACGAAGGCGGAAAACTTCGCCGTGACGATTTGGCCGATGGCCATACCGGCACCCAGGGCGGCCATTTGTGCCACCTCGTTCAACACACCGATCAAGTGTTCGGTGGCCTCCACCCACTGTCCTTCGGCCAGGTCGACGACGCCCTCGATGACTTCGCAGCTCAATTGATAAGCCGTGTAGGCCAACATCATTTGGCCAATCACCGGCACAAACGGGGTGACGACCAGCAGCGCGACGTTGAACAGATCCGCAGCAATCTTCAGCACATTGTCCCACCAGGTTTTGCGGGCCTGGCTGTCGGCGTCGGCGGTAGACACGGCGATGTCTCGGGCGTCCCTGAGCACTTTGTCGATCTTGCGCTGGTACAGCTGCTCGGCGAGGGGGCCACTGCGAAAAATCCGTCGGTGTTGCAGGTCAGGTTCGGCCACCGCTTCTTCACGCCAGTTCGGGCGTTGATCCAGCGGCTCTTTGCTGTGCCAGGCAAGACGGCTGAGCTGGCTTTGCAGGGCGGTGAAAAAATGCCCGCGCTGCTGATGGTCGACAAATTGACTGAAGAACTGCCGGTAGCTCATCCCGGACGCAGCCGACACCCGGTTTTCGCGCAACTGGCGGCTCAGCTCGCGCAGAAAGTCGAGGTGCGAGCGGTACAGCTTCAACGGGTGATCCGGGTCGTGAGGGACGTACGCGATGACCGGATAGAGATCGGGCAGCAGTTTGTCGGCGGTGCCGAAAATCACGATGCCGGTCAGGGTCGTCCCCAGCAGGGAAAGGGCGCTATGCCCCATGACTTTACCTTTCAGGGCAGGCTTGTGCGCGCCCGCCAGCACTTGCGTCACCACCCGGTGCGCGTCTGCCGTGATGTCACCTTTGATCCGCGCCAGGGCGGCTGCGGCGGTCAGCGCCGCCGTTTCATTGGCGAGGAGTTTTGCCTTGAGTGATTCGCGGGCGACGATGCCCGGCGACTGTAAAGTTTCTTTCAGATGCGCCGTGTATTGCTGGCCGATGTCCAGTTCTCGACACAACACCTGGAACTGTTTGACGCTCATTCGGCTTTTGATCGGCTTGATCGTGAAGTGCCCGCGCACATCGGGTTGGCTGATGAAGGTGGAGTCGTCGGTGAAGGCTTCATTGCTGGCAAAGTTATGCAGCGCTGCATCCAGCAGCGAAACGGTGCGAGTCGTCACGCCGGCGGAGGTGTCGATGACCCACCAGTCGCTGTTTTTCGGAATATACAGGCGCAGAAAAGTGCTCTGGACATCATCCATCACGCCGTACTTTTCCTTGAGTCTGGCTTGCAGAAGCGGGGCGGCAAAGGCCTGCACGTTCTGCACTTTGCTGAAGAACCGATCCACGCGGTTTTGCGTGATCCATGCCTGTTTGTTGGCTTCGCGAAGTTCGGCATCCCGGGTGTGCCAGTGCTCGAACTTCAGTTTCAGGCGCGTCAGGGCTTCGGTCCGCAGTGGCGGTGCGGACTGGAAACAATCACTGAAACTGGCTTTGATAAGCGCGTGGTGTTTGCCCTTGTTCAGGGGCGAGGCAAGCGGGGTTACGTCAGACATCGTGATCATCCTTGAATCTCGATAAGGATGATCAGGCTAGCGCTGCTGGCTCAGAATAAAAGCCTGAATATCAGTTGGTTAAGCGCCTTTACCGGTGCTTGAACATTGAAAAACAGCGACGAAAAAACAGCCGGCTACCACCACGCCGCGAACGTTCAGCGCTGGGCGACCTCAGCGGGGCGGCAGGCCGTGTCGCTGCCCGGTTGCAGATACGAGGTGAGGATCGGCGCCATGCCTTTGAGCACTTGCACCGGCAACGCCGAGGTGAACTTGAAGTTCTCCGCCGAACGCCCCGGGACGAACGCGGTGAGCGTGCCGAAGTGGTGATCGCCGATGTAGAACACGAACGTCGCCGTACGGTTGATCGACTTCGAACTGAGAATCCGTCCGCCCGAGCCGATCGCTTCGATACGGTTGTCACCGGTGCCGGTTTTACCGCCCATGGCCAGCGGGGTGCCGTCGGCCAGTTTGAAACTGCCGGACACCCGTTTCGCCGTGCCGGCATCCACCACCTGCGACAGCGCTTCGCGCAGGGCAGTCGCCACCTCTGACGGCATCACCCGTTTGCCGACGTGAGGATCGTTGACCAGGCGTGTTTCATAGGGCGTGCCGGCGGCAAAATGCAGGCTGTCGATGCGCAGGGTCGGCATGCGTACGCCGTCGTTGAGGATGGTGCCGATCAACTCGGCCAGCGCTGCCGGGCGGTCGCCGGAACTGCCGATGGCGGTGGCCAGTGACGGCACCAGGTGATCGAACGGGTAGCCGACGCTCTTCCAGCGCTGATGAATGTCGAGGAATGCCTGGATCTCGAGCATCGTGCGGATGCGGCTGTCGCGGGCGCCCTTGTGTTTGCTCTTGAACAGCCAGCTGTAGACTTCCTGACGTTCAAATTGACTGGCTTTGACGATCTGGCTGAAGGTCGCGTCGGGGTTGTTGAGCAGGTATCCCATCAGCCACAGGTCCAATGGGTGAACCTTGGCGATGAACCCCTGATCCGGCAAGTCGTAGGTGCCTGGACCGTAGGCGTCGTAGAGCCGGATCAGGCGGTCGTCGGTGAGTTTTTCAGTGAGCTTGGCGCCCTTGAGGTGCGAGCGCACGAAGCTGTTGAAGTCTTCCTGACTGGCGTTCGGCAGCAGGTAACGATGCACGGCGGCCATGCGGATCGGCGTCGGGCGCATGCTGTCGAGGAAGGTGTCGAGGCGCGCCTGGGTGTCCTTGTTTTTGTACTTCTTCCAGAATTTGAGCAGAAACGACGTGCCTTCGCGGTCGGCGAAGCTCGCCAGGTATTCCTGACGCCGCGGGTCGCGGTCATCCTTGAGCAGTTCGGCGCTGTTGTTGGGGCCGGAGTAGGTGGTGTAACGCACCAGATCACGCATCAGACGAATGAACGGCAGGTTGATCGACTCGCGCAGCGCATCGCGCAGGGTCGGCATGCGGCCGTTGTCTTCCTTGCGGAAGTTGTGGAACGTGTGCAAGCCGCCGCCGGTGAAAAACGCTTCGCCGGGGCTGGCCGAATATTTGCGGTCAAGGGCTGCGCCGAGCAGCTTCGACAGGTCGTGATCCTTGTTCTGGATCAGGTAATCGATGACCCACTGGCTCAGGCGATCCTGATCGGGCACCTCGACTTTCTTCAGTTCCGGCACGCTCATGGCGCCGTATTTGTCATGCAGTTCGGCAATGATCTGCAGGTAGGTGGTGAGCACGCGCATCTTCGCGGTCGAGCCGAGTTCGAGTTTGCTGCCTTCGTTGATATCAAACGGCTGGTCGGTGCTGTCGGTCTGCACGCGCACTCGCGAACCGTCCGGCGTCAGTTCGAACAGGGTGAAGCTGTAACGCACCTGGGTGGTGCTGGTCGGCGTCAGCAAGCGCTCACCGAGCAGGCCGATTTCGGCGGCATAAGCCGGGTCGGCGAGTTTCTTCAGGTATGCCGTGGCCTGGCTTTGCAACTCACCTTGCAGGGTGCTGGTGGCTGACAGGTCGAGACGATCGAGGTCGTACAGCGGACGATTGAGCATGCTGGCCAGACGGCTGCGGGCGACGCTGATGCCTTTGTTGGTTTCAATCGGTTGAAGGGTCGGCTGGGTCTGCCAGTCGCGGTAACTGACCTTGGCGGCGAGCGCGGCGTCGGCCAGGGCGGTGTCGATCACGCCGTTCTGCTTGAGCAGGCGCAAGTGGCTGTCGGTGAGGTTGGCGAGTTCATCGCGGCCCTTGGTCAGGTAATGCGACGGGCGCCGCTGGGCGATCATCAGCGAGAGCATTTCGCGCAAGACCAGGCCTTTGTCGGCCATGGTTTTCGGGTCGGTGGCCGGGCTGTTCAACTGTGCGTTGGCCGTGTTGAAATCACTGCCGTACCAGACGCGCAGGCCTTCGGCCATGCCATGCACTTCGCCATGCCCCGGGACCGCCGACAGCGGCACGCTGTTGAGGTAATCGCGCACGATGTTCTGCCGCGCCCCCAGTGTTTGTGCGCCGGGCTGATAGGCGCGGACACTGGCGGAAATCATCTGGCGGATCTTCTCCGCACCGGACACCGTCAAGCCATCGGGCGAATGGCGATACTTCTCCAGCTGCGTGGCCAGGGTACTGCCGCCAGCGGATTGCCCGGGCAGGTGCAGCAACTTGGCCACTTGCGACCACGCCGCCATGCCGAAGCGCGGCCAGTCCACAGCCGGGTTGGCCAAGGGTTGTCTGGGGTCGAGCAGAAAGCGGTTTTCGATGAACAGCAAGCTGCTGACCACCACCGGCGGTATCGCCGCGAAGCTCGCATACAGCTGTTGCGGGTAGTTGTACTTGTACAGCGGCGCGGCCCGGCAATCGGTGATCGACAGCCCGGCCTGAATCTTCTCCGCATAGGGCACGAACAGGCCCTTGTCGGTATAGCTGAGCAAGGCTGGCGAGAAGCGGGCCTGCTCGGTGATCACGTAATCGCGTTTGAGCAGGCGCGGCAGAAACTCATCAAGCGAGCTGTAGCCCAGACGCAGATCGAACGGCCCTTTGCCCGGATAGCGAATCGCTTCGCTGGGCCCGGGCTCCAGCTTGTAGGTCAACGATTGGGCGTACTGGCTCAGTTGCCGGGATTGAAAGCGCGAGGTGCGCATTTCCTTGCTCGCCGCCAGTCCCACGACAATCGCGATAATCAGCAGCAATAACCAGAAAGCCTTCCAGCCATGCCGGCTGCGGCGTGGTTTTTCAGGGATAGGCGCTTCATCCACACGTTCAGTCGGAACCACGGCTTTACTCGAATCGGTTTGCCACAAAGCGCCCATCGTCGATTGATCCATTCACGCAGATTGACCGGACTTGTCTGAAGCTTAGACGGTGGTTGGCGGTGGGGAAAAAAATGTGAGGGGATGGGGAGGGGGATTGCTGAAAATCTGGATTGAACGACGCTGTGGCGAGGGAGCTGTGTCGCCAAGACAATGGGTAGAGCCTTTTCGCAGTGAATACTGCTAAAGCAGGGGCATGACGATGCACCAATGCTGTGCAATACTCGGCACCTTTTTTGGCGGCGAGTATTCCTGCGAAAAACAGGTAATGCCTCTCCGTAAACCGGGCTTTTGCCGAGAGTTGTCGCTGAATGTTGTGGTTTATAGAGTGAAAAGACCTGCCCAAGGCTTTTTATACTGCACGCCCCGCTGATCTTGCAGGTTTTGTCCTACAAGACGCGTTTGCCCACGAAGCAGGCGCGGTTTTCTTACAAGCCAAGGCCTACCGGCCGAGGCTTCGACACTCGGCGGTCACATCCAATAACAAGACGAGGTTGTACCCCTATGCCAGTCGGCAATCACCTGCCTCACGGCGAAACCGCTCAGGGCGGTCCGCTTAAACGCGAACTCGGCGAACGGCATATTCGCCTGATGGCGCTCGGTGCCTGTATCGGCGTCGGTCTGTTTCTGGGCTCGGCCAAGGCCATCGAAATGGCCGGCCCGGCGATCATGCTCTCGTATATTCTCGGCGGTCTGGCGATCCTGGTGATCATGCGCGCCCTCGGCGAGATGGCCGTACACAACCCGGTGGCCGGTTCGTTCAGCCGCTACGCACAAGACTATCTCGGGCCGTTGGCGGGCTTCCTCACCGGTTGGAACTACTGGTTCCTGTGGCTGGTGACCTGCGTCGCGGAAATCACCGCCGTTGCCGTGTACATGGGCATCTGGTTCCCGGACGTACCGCGCTGGATCTGGGCCCTCGCCGCGCTGATCAGCATGGGCTCGATCAACCTGATCGCGGTCAAGGCCTTCGGTGAGTTCGAATTCTGGTTCGCCCTGATCAAGATCGTCACCATCATCGCCATGGTGATCGGCGGTATCGGCATCATCGCTTTCGGTTTCGGCAACGACGGCGTGGCACTGGGGATTTCCAACCTGTGGAGCCACGGCGGGTTCATGCCTAACGGCGTGACGGGGGTGCTGATGTCGCTACAAATGGTCATGTTCGCCTACCTCGGTGTCGAGATGATCGGCCTGACCGCCGGTGAAGCGAAGAACCCGCAGAAGACCATTCCGAATGCGATCGGCTCGGTGTTCTGGCGGATTCTGCTGTTCTACGTCGGCGCCTTGTTCGTGATTCTGTCGATCTACCCGTGGAACGAAATCGGCACCCAGGGCAGCCCGTTCGTGATGACCTTCGAGCGTCTGGGCATCAAGACGGCGGCCGGCATCATCAACTTCGTGGTGATCACTGCTGCATTGTCTTCCTGCAACGGCGGCATCTTCAGCACCGGGCGCATGCTCTACAGCCTGGCGCAGAACGGCCAGGCTCCGGCCGGTTTCGCCAAGACCTCGAATAACGGCGTACCGCGTCGCGCATTGCTGCTGTCGATTTTTGCGCTGCTGCTGGGCGTGCTGCTCAACTACCTGGTACCGGAAAAAGTCTTCGTCTGGGTGACCTCGATTGCTACCTTCGGCGCGATCTGGACCTGGGTGATGATCCTGCTGGCGCAACTGAAATTCCGCAAAGGCCTGAGCGCCAGCGAGCGTGCCGGCCTGAAATACAAGATGTGGCTGTACCCGGCCAGTTCGTACTGTGCACTGGCATTCCTGGTGCTGGTGGTCGGCCTGATGGCGTACTTCCCGGACACGCGTGTGGCGCTGTATGTCGGCCCCGCGTTCCTGGTGTTGCTGACCGTGTTGTTCTACGTGTTCAAGCTGCAACCGACCAATGCGTCGCAAGGCGCGGTGCATTCGGCTTCGTAGTTTACAGAGGCTGAAAAGACAAAGCCCCGGTCGAGAGATCGGGGCTTTTTTTTGGTTCTTCACGGATTACCGGGAAAGACGCTCTTGATTTTCATGAAAAAGAATTCGCTATCCCGGTAACCGTACGCCATCCGTTTGATAACCTTTATTCGATTGTTTATGCCTTCCAACTGCCCCGTGTGCATCGGCCAGCGAACCCGGCTGACGATTCCCCGCCAGTAACCCTTTAGCCGTTTGGCGAACAGGATCAGAGCCGGTATCGCGCTTTCATGAGCGTGGCGCAGCCATTGCTTCCAGGCTGATCTCCAGCCCCAGGCGGTACTTGGCGTCCAGAGCGTTTTGAGTTCAGCTTTCATCAAGTAGACCGTCATCAACGCTTGGTTGGCCGCCAGCAAATCC
>NZ_FYDT01000037.1:0-65234 GCF_900187585.1 Pseudomonas sp. Irchel 3E19 | reverse complement strand
GGGCTGGAGCACGATCTACATCACAGGCAAAAAGCCTAAGGAGCTGCACGGCTTCCAAATCCCTCCCTCGATGATCAGTCGAGAACTATCGCTCCTGATGGAGCGATAGTCGAGATACAAGGAGCTGCCGCAGGCCGCGATCTTTTGATCTTAACCGCGGGCCAACTCCAACAACCTCGCTCGCCACGCTGCCTTCGCCGGCAGCGCCAAAAAGAACTCGTTCAGCAACGATTCCCGCGCCGGATAACAGAACGCCTCACCGCGCAAATCCAGCACCTCACCGCCCGCGCCTTCCAGCACACCCTGCGCCGCCGCCGTGTCCCACTGCGAAGTCGGCGCCAGTCGCGGATAGCAATCCGCCGCGCCTTCAGCCAGCAGGCAGAACTTCAACGAACTGCCGATATTCGCCAATTGCAGCTCACCAAGGCTCGCTCTCAGCCCGGCCAGCAAGCGTTCCTGCTCAGGGCTGGAATGCCGACGGCTGGCCACCACCGTGAACGCCTCACCGGGCGCCGGCACATCACGCACCTGGATCGCAACTGGCGTACCGCCCGTATCACCACGCCAAGCGCCCAGCCCGGCACCGCCAACGTAATAACGACCGTTGGTCGGCATCGACACCACACCAAACACCACCCGGCCGTTTTCGATCAGCGCGATGTTGACGGTGAACTCCTCACTGCCGCTGATGAACTCTTTGGTGCCATCCAGCGGATCCACCAACCACCAGCGCTGCCAGCCGGCGCGCACGCTTTGCGGGATGTCGGCGTCCTCTTCCGACAGCACCGGAATACTCGGATCCAGCGCCGTCAGTCCGGCAACAATCAAATGGTGCGCAGCCAGATCCGCAGCGGTCACCGGTGAATCATCAGACTTGGCCGTGACTTCGACGCCGGAGCGCCAGAACGGCAAAATCACCTCGCCAGCCTGCAATGCCAGCTCAATCACTGGCGCCATCAACGGGTGGGAGAAATTCATCAGGTGCTCACTCATAACTGAAAACACCGCGCTGGCTCAGCAGGTCACGGGTCAAATAAAGCGCCGCCAATGCGCGCCCTTCGGAAAACTGCGGATTCAGCGCCAACGCCGACAATTCACGCAGGTTGACCTTGTCGACCCGCATCGGCTCGGGCTCGTCGCCCTCCAGACGTTCCTCGTAAAGATCAGTGGCCAGCACCACCTGAATCTTCTGGCTCATGTAACCGGGCGACAGCGACAGCTCGGTCAGATGTTCCAGTTGCCGCGCGCCAAAACCGGCCTCTTCCTTGAGCTCACGCTCAGCGGCCGCCAATACATCCTCACCCGGCTCGATCAAACCTTTAGGCAAGGACAACTCGTATTCGTCAGTGCCGCCGCAGTATTCCTCGACCAGCACCGCGTGTTCGGCATCGAGCATCGCCACGATCATCACCGCGCCGTAGCCCGCGCCCTTGCCGACCAGACGCTCATAAGTGCGTTCCACGCCATTGGAAAAACGCAGCTTCAGTTCTTCGACGCAAAACAGACGACTGGTGGCGACGATCTCGCGGGCAAGTACGGTGGGTTTCTGGCGCATGCAAAGCTCCTTGGCGTGAACGCGCTACTATAACGCGGCTTTCCCGATTGTTTACGTCGGATATCTTTCTACCGTTCGAGACGTTGCCATGCCTTCATTACCGTGGTCCGACATCGATACCGTTCTGCTCGACATGGACGGCACGTTGCTGGATCTGCACTTCGACAACCACTTCTGGCTGGAACATCTGCCCCAGCGCTACGCCGAACTGCACGGGATCAGCCGGGCCATGGCCGAGATGGAATTGCAGCCGTTGTTCGAACGCCACGCCGGACAGTTGCAGTGGTATTGCCTGGATTTCTGGAGCGCGGAGCTGAAGTTGTCTGTGCGCGAACTGAAACAGGAAACCGCGCACCTGATCGCCCTGCGCCCGGACGCCGATACCTTTCTTGCGGCGATAAAACGGGCCGGTAAACGGGTGATCATGATCACCAATGCGCACCGTGATTCGCTGTCACTGAAACTGGAACGGATCGAACTGGCGCCCTATTTCGAGCGGCTGATCAGCTCGCACGATTACGGTTTTCCGAAGGAAAACCCGCAATTCTGGGATGCCTTGCAGGCGGATATCGGTTTTGATCCGGCGCGCAGTCTGTTTATCGACGACACCTTGCCGATTCTGCGCAGTGCGCGGGATTTCGGTGTGGCGCACTTGTTGGCGGTCAAAGAACCCGACAGCCGAAAAGGTCCGAAGGACACCGCCGAGTTTGCGGCGGTCGAGGATTACCGGGATTTGATCACAGGCCTCTGATACCGAGTCGCCCTATTCGCGAGCAGGCTCGCTCCCACATTGAAACGCAATCCAATGCGGGAGCGAGCCTGCTCCGGGCGGCGTTCCGACGAAAGCGTTATCCGCAATTACTCAGGAATACGCAGTGTCTGCCCTGGGTAGATTTTGTTCACATCCTTGAGCATCGGTTTGTTGGCCTCAAAGATCTTGTTGTAGTGGTTGGCGTTGCCATAGACAGCCAGAGAAATTGCGCTGAGGGTGTCGCCTTTTTTCACCACGACAAACCGTGCTGCGGCCACCACCGGCCCGGTCACCGTGATCTGATCATCAACGCTGCCCACACCTTCAATGTTGCCCACCGCCAGCAGAATTTTCTCTTTCTCCTCCTGGCTCGCCACCTCACCGGTAACCGTGACCTTGTCGCCGTCCACGGTCGCCTGAACGTTCGGATTGCCCAAGCCAACCTTGCTGATGTGTTCCTTCAACTGCTCGCTGGCATTGGCGTTGCCCGGGGTCAGCAGATCGATCAGTTTTTCACCGGCTTCTTTCACAAAGCTCAAAAGACTCATAGCGCACACTCCTTGATTTGGGTTCCAGACGTCAAAGCCTAGACCACGCCAGACAAACCCGGTTCCAAGCCGACCAATGACCCTGTCACCCCACAAGCGTTAGAATCGCCCACCCCCGCCAACACCCTTCGGAGCGAAGATGGACATCAAGCAGCTGAAATTCCTCATCGCCCTCGACGAAACCCGCCACTTCGGCCAGGCCGCCGCGCGTTGCCACATCACCCAACCGACCCTGTCGATGCGCCTGCGCAGCCTTGAAGAAGAGCTCGACCTGCCGCTGGTCAACCGTGGCCAGCGTTTCGAAGGCTTCACCGCGCCGGGCGAACGGGTGCTGGCGTGGGCGCGCACGGTGCTGGCGGCTTATGACGGTTTGCAGGCGGAAGCGGCGGCGTGTCGCGGCAACCTGATCGGTACGCTGCGCCTGGGCGTGGTACCGCTGTCGAGCTTCGATCCATTGCCGCTGATGCAACGCCTGCACGCCGCGCACCCGGACCTGCGTTTCGAACTGTCGGCGCTGAGTTCCGAGCAGATCCTTGAGCATTTGGCGAACAACCGCATCGATATCGGCGTGTCCTACCTTGATCGGCTGGACAGTGAGCGCTTCGAATCCCTGGCCTTCAGTGAAACCCGCATGGGATTGCTGTATGACCAGCGTTTTTTCTCCTTCGGCGAAGCGCCGTTGAGCTGGGAAGCGCTGATCGAACTGCCACTGGGCATGCTCACCAGCGGCATGCACTTTCGCCAGTCGATCGACCATAATTTCCACAGCCGCGGCCTGACGCCACAAACACTGCTGCAAACCGATGCCGTGCATCAATTATTACAAGCTGTGCATGGCGGGTTCTGTTGCGCTGTGATGCCGCTGGACGGCGGACTGGAAAACCTCACCGATCACCTGCGCCTGCAACCGATTGAAAGCGCCCAAACCCTCGCCCGGTTGGGGTTCATCATGCGCCGGGGCGCACCGCGTTCAGCGCTGGCCGAGGCCTGTTTTGCGCTGTATCAAAAATCGCCAGGCGATACTTGATCGACAGCATCTATCGGTAGATCAACATTTGCGATTAGACGCGACAACTTGCCGCGCCTAGTCTTAACGTTGATCAAACCGTTGGTGATGCCATGAACGCCAAGCGCCCAGCCTGCGCGGCGCCTGCATTTGAAACGCCCGCGCCCGCCGCCAGCCACACCTACAGCTACAGCGATCTACCCCTTGAGGAATCGGCCAGCACCGCGCTGGCCGAGGAAGTCGCGTTGGCGATTGCCTACAACGGCATCAGTCAGGCGGTGATGCTGGTGACGCCGACCGACCTTGAAGACTTCATCGTTGGCTTCAGCCTCGGCAGCGGCATCATCGAAGACGCGACCGACATCTATGACCTGCAACTGACTGGCGCAGGCTCGGCGCAATACGCGCAAGTGACCATCGCCAACCGCGCGTTCTGGAATCTCAAGACCCAGCGTCGGCAACTGGCCGGCACCAGTGGTTGCGGCTTGTGCGGCGTCGAAGCGGTGGAACAGGCGCTGCCCGACCTCAAGGTGTTGCCCGGCGCGCCCTTGCCGCCAAGTGCATGGCTCGACGGTCTGCGCCAGCGCATCGGCGCGTTCCAGCCGCTTGGCCAGCACTGCGGTGCGGTGCATGCGGCGGTGTTCATGAACGCCAGCGGCGAACTGCTGCTCGGTCGCGAAGACATCGGCCGGCACAACGCCCTCGACAAACTGATCGGCGGGCTGATCCGCCAGAAGATATCCACAGAAGGCGGGCTGGCGATTGTCACCAGCCGTTGCAGCCTCGAATTGATCCAGAAAGTGTTGCGCGCCGGCATCCAGACCCTGGTCAGCCTGTCCGCACCCACAGGCCTTGCCGTGCAATGGGCCCGTCGACATAACCTCAATCTCATCCACCTGCCGCAGAAAAGTGCGCCGCGGGTGTATAGCCCCGCGATGGAGAATCAAGCGTGAGCCAACATCATCAAGCCGACCAGAAACCTGTCCCGCGCTACAAGCCTTACAAAGGTGCCGCCGGCGGCTGGGGTGCGCTGATCAGTGTGGCCCAGGCCTGGTTGACCAGCGACAACGCGCTGAAAAACCTGCGCATGATGCTCAAGACCAACCAGAACGGCGGTTTCGACTGCCCGGGTTGCGCATGGGGCGATTCGCCGGAAAGCGGCATGGTCAAGTTCTGCGAGAACGGCGCCAAAGCGGTGAACTGGGAAGCGACCAAGCGTCGTGTAGACGCCAAGTTTTTCGCCAAGCACAGCGTCACTTCGTTGCTGGAGCAGAGCGATTACTGGCTTGAGTATCAGGGCCGCCTGACCGAGCCGATGGTCTACGACGCCCAGACCGATCGTTACAAACCGATTGCCTGGGACGACGCCTACGCGCTGATCGGCAAACATCTGCAAGGCCTGTCGAGCCCGGATCAGGCCGAGTTCTATACCTCGGGTCGTGCCAGCAACGAAGCGGCGTATCTGTATCAGCTGTTCGTACGCGCTTACGGCACCAACAACTTCCCCGACTGCTCGAACATGTGCCACGAGGCCAGCGGTGTGGCGTTGGCGCAAAGCGTCGGCGTCGGCAAAGGCACCGTGACCTTCGACGATTTCGAACACGCCGATGCGATTTTCGTCTGGGGCCAGAACCCCGGCACCAACCATCCGCGGATGCTTGAACCGCTGCGCGAAGCAGTGAAACGTGGCGCTCAGGTGGTGTGCGTCAACCCACTGAAAGAGCGCGGCCTGGAACGTTTCCAACATCCGCAACACCCGATCGAAATGCTCACCAACGGCGACAAACCGACCAACACCGCGTACTTCCGTCCGGCATTGGGCGGCGACATGGCGCTGCTGCGCGGCATGGCCAAGTTCCTCCTGCATTGGGAACGCGATGCGCAGAAGGCCGGTACACCGGCCGTGTTCGACCATGACTTCCTCAATGCCCACAGCGCCAACGTGCTGGAGTACCTCGGTGTCGTCGATGACACGCCGTGGGAGCAGATCATTGAGCAGTCCGGCCTGACGCTGGTGGAAATCGAACAAGCGGCGCGCATGTACGCCAAAGGCAAGAACGTGATCATGTGCTGGGCGATGGGTATCACCCAGCATCGCCACTCGGTGCCGACCATCCAGGAAATCGCCAACCTGATGCTGCTGCGCGGCAACATCGGCAAGCCAGGCGCTGGTCTGTGCCCGGTGCGCGGCCACAGTAACGTGCAGGGCGACCGCACAATGGGCATCAACGAGCGTCCGCCGGTAGCCTTCCTCGACTCGCTTGAGCGTCGCTTCCAGTTCAAGGTGCCGCGTCACAATGGCCACAACGTGGTCGAGGCAATCCATGCGATGGCCGAAGGTCGCGCCAAAGTCTTTATCGGTCTGGGTGGCAACTTCGCCCAAGCCACGCCGGACAGCCCGCGCACCTTCGCGGCGCTGAGCAATTGCGACCTGACCGTGCAGATCAGCACCAAACTCAACCGCAGCCACCTGGCTCACGGTAAAGACGCGTTGATCCTGCCGTGCCTCGGCCGTACCGACATCGACATCCAGACCGAAGGCCCGCAAGCGGTCACCGTGGAAGACTCGTTCAGCATGGTTCACGCCTCCAACGGCCAGTTGCAGCCACTGTCGAACCAGATGCGCTCGGAACCGTCGATCATCGCCGGCATCGCCGCTGCGACCCTGGGCAGCAAACCGGTGGACTGGAACTGGCTGGTGGCTGATTACGGGCGTATCCGCGAGCTGATCGCCGACACCATTCCGAACTTCAAGGCGTTCAACGAGAAGATCAAAAACCCTGGCGGTTTCTACCTCGGCAACAGCGCCGGCGCACGCAAGTGGAATACCCCGTCGGGCCGCGCCAATTTCCGCGCGAACCTGCTGCCCAAGGATCTGGTACACGAACGCACCCGCGCTACCGGACAGTTGCCGGATCTGATCCTGCAATCAATGCGCTCGCACGATCAGTACAACACCACGATTTATGGCCTCGACGACCGTTATCGCGGGGTCAAAGGCCAGCGCGATGTGTTGTTTGCCAACGAGGCCGACATCATTCGTCTGGGCTTCCGGCCGGGGCAGAAGGCTGACATCGTGTCGATCTGGGATGATGGTCGTGAGCGTCGGGTGAAGGGCTTTACGCTATTGGCGTTTGATATCCCTGCTGGTCAGGCTGCTGCGTATTATCCGGAAGTGAACCCGTTGGTGCCGCTGGAAAGTACCGGGGATGGCAGCCATACGCCGACGTCGAAGTTCATTGCAATTCGATTGGAAGCAGCGAGCGAGACTGGGCTGATCATGGCCAAGTCTGCTTAACCGGGCGCTTCAACTGGCCCCTTCGCGAGCAGGCTCGCTCCCACATTGGATCGCGATTCATTGGGATGAACGCGGTCAACTGTGGGAGCGAGCCTGCTCGCGAAAGCGGTAGGGCATTCAATACATCTCTTCGCACTTGCACTTTTCAAACGGGCACAAAAAAGGCCGCTTTTTCACGAAAGCGGCCTGTCCGAAGTAGCTAAAGACCGGCGAAAAACGCGTAAGTTCCGCCCATAAAACAGTAACTTACGTTTTTGTATACAAGTCGTGTTATTCGTCGGATTTCGATTGTCACGCTTGTTACACAGCCTCAGGATCGGCGCCGTCATCCCTTTGAGGCTCCTCTATGAAGTTCTCCTCGATTCTCTTGTTGTCCCTTGGCCTGGTCAGTGGTTTTGCGTCTGCAGGCGGCACCACCGAAGCAGGTGTGGGCGGCGCATTGGGCGGGGTTCTTGGCTCGGTCGTCGGTCAGTCTTTAGGCGGCAATACAGGTTCCACCATCGGCGCAGCCTTGGGCGGCGCGGGTGGTAGTGCGGTCGGCGCAGACAAGCGCAGCCGTGGCGAAGCCGCCATCGGCGGTGCGTTGGGCGCGGCCGGCGGTAACGTCGTGGGCCGCAGCATGGGCGGCACCACCGGCAGCCTGATCGGCTCCGCAGCAGGTGGCGGCGCCGGTGGCGCGCTGGGTAACTACATGGGCAACAAGAGCGACGACGATGATCGTCGCTATGATCGCCGTCACGATGACCGTCGCTACTATCGCGACCGTCACCCGGGTCGCGGCCACGCTTATGGCCACCGCAAACATCACAAGTATCGCGACTGAGGCCTAAACACCTCGTTGGCCGGTAAAGCAAAAATCGCAGCCCTAGGGCTGCGATTTTTTTTACTTTTTTCACACCACCAATCTTTCCAGCGCCCCGCGTAACCCGGCAGGAATCGGCACTGGCTGATTGCTCGCCCGATCGACAAACACGTGCACGAAACGCCCGGCGGCACACGCTTCGCTTTCGCCGACCTTGAATACCGCCAGTTCATACTGCACCGAGCTGTTGCCCAACTTGCCGACCCGCAAACCGATCTCGATCAGATCAGGGAAAGCAATCGAGGCGAAGTAATCGCACGCAGAACTGACCACAAAACCCACCACCTCACCGTCATGGATATCCAGCCCGCCGACCTGAATCAGGTAGGTGTTCACGGCGGTGTCGAAGAAGCTGTAATAGGTGACGTTGTTGACGTGGCCGTAGGCGTCGTTGTCATGCCAGCGGGTGGTGATGGGCTGGAAGTGCGGGTAGTCGCTGCGTTGAGGCATTGGGCTGGACATAGATCAGCGATTCCTGAAGGTATTTTGGCGAGTCTAATTTAAACCGAGGCGTGGCCTTCGCGAGCAGGCTCGCTCCCACTTCGGAATGCGCTCCCCTGTGGGAGCGGGCTTGCCCGCGAAGGCGCCAGCACAGGCGCCACATCAATCAACGGTCAGCAAACCCCTTCCCCTGCGCCGCCAACTCACCAATCAACCGCGCCGGCTTCCACTGATCGCCCTGCCGCGTCTGCAGCGCCAACAAGCGCTGATGAATATCCGCCAGCCCCTGCTGATCTGCCCAGGCCATCGGCCCACCCTTGTCCGCCGGGAAGCCATAGCCGTTCAGATACACCAGATCAATGTCACGGGCCGACTCGGCGATGCCTTCCTGCAGAATCTTCGCACCCTCGTTGACCAGCGCCAGCAGGCAGCGCTCCAGAATTTCTTCCGGGCCAATCTCACGACGCTGAAAACCCAGCCCCTCGCTGACCTGCAACACAAGTGCATCGACCTCTGGATCATGCTCAGCCTGACGACTGCCCGGCTCGTAATGGTAGTAACCATTGCCGGACTTCTGGCCAAACCGGCCCATCTCGCACAAGCGGTTATCCACCTGAACCTGCGGCGCATCCTGACCTTTACCGGCCAGCTCACGCGCACGCCATTCCAGATCAATGCCGACCACGTCGTACATGCGGAACGGCCCCATCGCAAAACCGAAGCCCTGCAACGCTGCATCGACCTGCTGTGGATAAGCGCCTTCGAGCAGCATCTTGCGCGCCTCCAGCACATACGGATGGAGCATGCGGTTGCCGATAAAACCGTGGCAGTTGCCCGACACCACACTGACCTTGCCCATGCGCTTGCCCAACGCCAGCGCGGCTTGCAATGCTGCCGGGGACGTCTGCGCGCCACGGACGATTTCCAGCAGTTTCATGATGTGCGCCGGGCTGAAGAAATGCAGGCCCAGCACTTGCTCAGGTCGCTTGGTGGCCGCAGCAATCGCATCGATATCCAGCGCCGACGTGTTACTCGCCAAAAGTGCCTCAGGCTTGAGCAAGCCATCCAGTTCGCGAAAGATCTTCTGCTTGAGCTCAAGGTTTTCGTACACCGCCTCGATCACCAGATCGACATTGCGGATCGCCGCATAATCCGCCGCCGCGCTGACCCGGGCGAGGCGCGCATCAGCCTCGGCCTGATCGATCCGGCCCTGACGAACGTTGTGTGCATAAGTGTCGGCCACAGCAGCGAGCGCCTGTTCAAGCATCTGTGGATTGTTATCCACCCATTGCACCGTCACACCGGCATTGGCCAGGCACATGACAATGCCACGGCCCATGGTGCCCGCACCGATCACCGCCGCCGTCTTGATATCGTATGTCTGGCTCATGTTGTTCTCTTGTTGGCGATCCAAAGACAGGTCTCACCATAGTCAGCCATCGACGGTTTTTGAAGTTTATTACCGTGATGATCGACATTCAGCGGATGGATTTAACACGCCTTATCCCTGCGGCAGCTCCTACACAGGGGGTCAGAGGTGTAGCTGGGCCCACTGGCGGACTTCGGCGTAGGGGTACTCTTCCAGCGCCGCATACCCGGAAAGCGTCCGCGCCTTGAGCTTGGTGAACAGCGGCACACTGATCCCGCACAGAAACCGCGTCAGCCGCTCCGCCGTCGGCACATTGCCCGTGAGCTGCTCATGCTTGTGGATAAAATCATCACACAACGCGGCAAAGTTTTTATCCACAAGCGCCGGCAACTGCGGCGGCGCCGGCAAGCGGGCGACATGCCCATGACACACCGAACAATGCCCGCAGCGCTCAGGCGCATCGTGATCACCGAAGTATTCGGCCAGTCGATAACCCAGGCAGCGTTCAGTCGCAAAAACCTCAAGCATGGCGTGAATTCGCGCCACTTCAGTCTGCTCGTGCCGGGTGAAGTAGTCGTGCAACTCACCACTCAACACATCGCTGTCAAAATCACTGTGCAGCAAGCTATAGACCTCGGTCATCTGCTTGCTCTCAAGCTCGACCCAGCCCTTTTCCTGAAAGTAATCCAGCGCCTTCACCACACGATCACGCGCAGCCGAATATTGCGTGTATATCGCCTCGAAATTCACCGTGGCCCAGGTACGCGCGCGGGGCGACGTCTGGATGATCGCCGCGACAAAATCTCTGCGCTCACCGTCGAAACGCTCAAGCAGCGCTTCAGGCTCCAGCAAGTATTTGAAGCGATAGTCGGCGTAATACGCATAGCGCGGGGCGATCAAACCACGCAGCTCCAATTGCACCAGCAAAGTCTTTAGCGGCAACGCGCGGATGTTGCTGTGATCCGCCAGCGGACCGAGCAGAAACTCCCACTGCCCTTGCGGCGCCGAGGCCTTCAGTTCATCGAGTACATAACGGATGCCGGCGCGCTCCGGCGTATCGCCGTAGACGAAGTTTTCCAGCACGTTGAGGCTGTCGCGATTGGCCTGCACCAGACAGTCCGACGGCTGCCCGTCACGCCCGGCACGGCCGATTTCCTGACTGTAGTTTTCGATGGATTTGGGCAGGTCGAAGTGCACCACATTGCGGATGTCACTCTTGTCGATGCCCATGCCGAAGGCGATGGTCGCGACAATGCAATTGGACTGCCCGGCCATGAAGCGTTTCTGGATGCCCTCGCGCTTATCATGGGGCAGCCCGGCGTGATAAGCCTCGGCTTGAATGCCGTTGCGTTCCAGATGTTCGGCGATATGTTCGGCGGTTTTCTGCAAGGTCACGTAGACGATGCTTGGCTGGCCTGGCCGCTCGGCCATCCATTCCACCAGGCGCCGGCGCTTGTCCTGGCCGCGCACCGGCTCCACCAGCAGATTGAGATTGGGCCGATAGAAACCGGTGGTCACCACGTCTGCGGCAGCGATGGCAAATTTGGCCTGCATGTCGGCGATGACTTTCGGCGTTGCGGTGGCCGTCAGCAGCAGTGTTTGCGGGATGTTGAACTGTTTTTGATAGTCCGGCAGTTTGAGGTAATCGGGACGGAAATTGTGCCCCCACTCCGAGATGCAGTGCGCCTCGTCCACCACCAGCAACGAGATCGGCACCTGCTGCAAAAAGTTGCGGAAGCGCTCGTTCTTCAAGCGCTCCACGGAGATCATCAGGATCTTCAATTCGCCCGAACGGGCGCGGGCCATCACGTCATTGGCGTCATCGCGGCTCTGCGCCGAATCGATGCTGCCCGCCGAAATGCCGTGGCGCTGCAGAAATGCCAGTTGATCCTGCATCAACGCCAGCAACGGTGAGACCACCAGCGTCAGATGCGGCAGCATCAGCGCCGGCAATTGATAGCAAAGGGACTTGCCGGAACCTGTGGGAAATATCGCTGCTGCCGAGCGCCCGGCGAGGACCGCGCTGATCGCGGTTTCCTGTCCGGGACGAAACTGTGGATAACCAAAAACCTGTTCCAGGGTGTTGTGCATTCGCTGTCACTCCTTTGACCGCTGCCATGCCAACAGCCTAGCGGGCGAACGCAGCGAGTCGAGAAAAGGTCGGGGCCAAATCGATTCGCAATGATACAGCGATTTACTTCAACGCCACGGTCCCTGTGATGGCGAGCCGGCTCGCGAAAAGGCCCGCCAGCACAATACAAAATCCTGCAACTCAGGGCCGCAACACCGCCACCCGCAACTGCTCATTCAACATCTGCTCATGCACACCCAGGCTCTTGCTCGCCCACAATGCATGGGCCGGGCTGATGTCGCCAGTGAACGCCGCCGCCAACTGACGCAAGTCGGCGATACTGCGCGCCTGTGGGCAGAAAGGCTGGTCGGCACAGTCCTGACTGGCGTTGCGATAAGTGCTCAGCAAGTGATCCCACAAGCCCTCGCGCACTTGCCTGATGGACTTGAGCTGCACTTGCGGCACACCCAACCGCTGCTTGAGCCCCGACTCGTCCAGCGCCTCGCTGGCAAGCAAGGCTTTGCCGAACATCAGCACCTCGGCGCGCGAAGCGGTGTCGACATTCGTCTGGTTGGTGAGCGCATCCGGCCAACCGGTGCGATTCAGATGATCAAGCACCAGCGCGTTGCCAACGTCGGCGGCCATTGCCCAACGGCAACCACTGACCCAAAGCACCACAATCGAGGCCATTCGTAGCCACTGCATACCTAATTCCCTTTAAGCGTGTATCGGACGCCTGGAAACGTCCCACAGATTCTGGCGCGCACCATACAGCGGTTTGCTCAGAAGTGCCTGACAAACCCGTAGGAAATTTCCCATCTAAGGGTTTTGCCCGAAAAGCCCCATGAAAATGCGTAGGGCAAATACCCGAACCCAGTAAAAACCCCTACGAACGCTGTCCATTCCGGCGGTCTTGTTCCTGCGCGCAGCGCCCTCCTATAGTGGCCGGCGCATTTGAATTGCGCCGTGCGACTTATCAAAGGACAGCCCTCTTCCATGAACTCACTGCACCCGCCCA
This sequence comes from Pseudomonas sp. Irchel 3E19, assembly GCF_900187585.1. Lineage (NCBI taxonomy): Bacteria > Pseudomonadati > Pseudomonadota > Gammaproteobacteria > Pseudomonadales > Pseudomonadaceae > Pseudomonas > Pseudomonas sp. Irchel 3E19. Next base: position 52,315 of record NZ_FYDT01000037.1, on the reverse strand, counting down.
GCCCCCGCTATCGCCGTTTGAAATCCAGCTACAGCGAAAAGCCGGTATTGGTCATCGACACGGACGCCAGCCATGAAGATCTGCTGGATGCCGCCCAACAACGTCTGTGCGCTGCCAACAACTTGCTGGAAACTCTTTACTGCATGTGTTTCCAACAGGCAGACATCAAAGACATCCCAAACATCATCACCGCACTTTATTTATTGACTCAAGACGGCTGCGAACTGCTGGAAGTTGCAAAATTCAAAGCCATACACAACAATTAAAACCAACAAACAACAAACCCGGAAACAACCAACGCATATACCATTCTAAAAATTCGCACTAGGTTAATTGCTCTTCCATTAAACAAGAGCAACAAGCATGACTGTATTAACTATTTTCTTTTGCGGCACCGGCTCCAACAAATTTGATGTCACCCATGAAAACTTCTGGAACGGCGAACTGATTTCCACACTCGCTGCAAACCATTCCGGTCGCGAGTTTGCCGAATGGATCGTCGTCGACGGCCCTGGCAGCGGTAACCTGCAAGCCGATGACCTGTTCACCAAAACCAAGGAATACGGGCTAAGCGGCACGTTGTTCGGCAAGGGTTGGGAAGAAAACGTGCAGCACGCACTGAATATCATCAAGGGCAAATGTGACTGGCAACGCGAGCAACTGACCGAAGTCGAATACAACCGCCTCAAAGCCGCTGGCATTCCCATTGACGATGTCAAAGTCGAAGGCTCGTGGATGTGGCGAAAGTACAACTACGGCGACCGTAGCATTACGCAACAGAAGTTACAGGAAGGGATTATCAAGACTTTCCGCAAAGATGGAATTATTCCCACCCGCGTCAATCTGGTGGGTTGGAGCCGAGGCGGTATAAGTTGCCACATGCTGGCCAATGCGATGTTAAAGGACAGCCAACTGAAAAATATTCCAGTGAATATCTTTGCGCTGGACCCCGTACCGGGCATCGGTAACTTCCAGGAAGAGCGGGTCAAACTTGGCAGCAACGTCAAAGAGTACGTCGCCTTCTACGCCCGCGATGAACGCTCCAAAGGCTTCAGCTGCGTAATCCCGCAAACCGCCACCGGCACCAAAACCAGCGTCTACCCCATGGCCGGGCGCCACGCGACCATGGCGGGCAACGCCACCGCCGACGGTGGCGTGCCTGCCAGCGCAAGCGACCTGAAAACCCTGGTGGAACCTGGCCGTGTGGTCCGCCACTACGCCGAAACCTGCCTCAAGCGCTGGGGTGTACAACTGAACAAAACCCTCAACCTGACCCCGACCGACCTGCAAAACCTCACCAACGGCATCGTCCGCGATGAAGCCCGGTACAAACGGATGCACAACATCTCCTACACCTACTTCACCGAACTGGATAAAGGCGAACGCTACGTGTCGCTGGGCAGCAAAGGCGTGCCGTTCTCGGCGGTGAAAGGCCCGATCTACGCCCCGGCGACTGGGCTGACAACCAGCGTGCTGGATGTGGCGGCGTATCGGGTTATTGGCTGAAGGCCGTGGGCGCGTGAACGGACGAAAAAACCTACAGCAATGGCCTATCTGGTATTCGTCCCATTCCTACAAACCCAGACTCCCTTGCCGTCTATCGCGGCTTGGTAAGCCAAATCTATAGTCGTGATTGTCGCTGCCAAATCAGCGACTCGGGCTTGGTCACCCGATTGGATCGTGTATACGCACGCGCTGTATGCTGCCGGCACTCACTTGCCTGCGGTTTATGGTGACTGTGTTTGGGACACCTTCGGGTGTGCCGGGTATGTGCGCGATCCTCACCGGTTGACCAACCCGAACACAGTCGCCTCCTGTCGCTTGGTCACGATGCGGTGGCTTCTTTCGAAGCAATTGAGGATTAAAAAATGACAACTTGGAATCAATTCACCTCCGATCGCTACCGCCCACTCGAATCCAACCTCACCGACACCAAGCCCCTGATCATCGACACAACGGCCAATCCACAAGACATCCTCGAATGCGCGGTCCAGCGCCTGCGCGCTTCAAGCGACCTGCTAAAAACCCTCTACTGCCTCAGCTTCAAACAAGCCGACGTCGAAGACATCCCCCACATCACCCACGCCCTCTATCTGCTGACGCAGGATGGCTGTGACCTGCTGCAAGTCGCACAGCAGCAGATGCTCAACTGGAAAGCACCAGCCTGAATTTGAATGATCGTATCGCTCTTATGCACTCTGTGAGAGCGATCAAAAAAACGGTAATCAAACATGGGAGCAACCATGAGCAAATTCTTTGATGAGCTGATGGAAAGCGTTATCGAGATGGACGAGATCTTACGCAAAAAGTATCGCGATTCAGACTCGAATGCTGATACGAGCGTTTTGACGTTTCAGCAAAAGCAGGCCCATTACGACAAGGTTCGCCGATCAAACTATTTGGCCAGCCTACGCATTGAAGGTTTTGAAACCACCCCTGCCGATGCTGAAAAGCCACTTTCCTCACGTATGCAGGTTCTCGAAAAGTACCGGCAAGAACCGGGCTGACTAGAGGAAGCGCTAACGTTCAAGTGGCAGTATTCTAGCTATATGAACCGAAAAGAGATGGAATAATTCCACTTAACTTCGTTTTTCACGGGTCTTACGGCAAACAGCATCCTTCATCTTAAGTGCTATTATTCTGGCAGTTAAGGTTAAAAAATGAAGGAATACTGCCACATGGCCAAGAAAACAGCGCCGCTCTTGCCCTCTACTGCTCGACTTTTGGTCGACCTTGGTGAACGACTGAAGCTGGCTCGCCTACGCCGCAAATTGACGGCCAAGCAGGTCGCCGAAAGATCAGGCATGTCGCTGACAACCTTGCGCCATCTGGAGTCCGGAGGCTCAGGCGTAACCATCGGGGCCTACTTGTCGGTCATGCAAGTGCTGGGGCTGGAAAAGGACCTGAACAAAATGGCTGCAGCCGATGAAATGGGTCGCCAATTGCAGGATGCGCAGTTAATGCCTGCAACACGATCCGCAGCGAAAAAGCCCCAGCGAGTACGAGCAGTCAGTGCGGCAAAAAAGGGCGCATCCGAACACGTCGAGACTTCAAACGTTATCGATGCCGCCACTACCACGAAAATTCCGGCTGACTTCCCATTCAACACACACTCACTCTCCAGCCTTTTGAACAAGAAGAAAAAGGCCGGCCCCCCAACAGGTGAAGAATGACGCTGATTGCTGTTTATGCAGACTGGGAATCCTTGAAAGGCGCCAGACGCCTCGGATTTCTACACGCAAGGAAAACACGCAACACCAACGTGTTCGAATTTGAGTACGACCCTAAGGCGTTGGCCGATCCCGAGTTGAGTTCCATAACTCTAGACCCGCGCATCGGCCCCTTCGAAGGCCGCCAATTCCCCGGCGAACATCAGAGCCGCTTTGGCGTCTTTGCAGACTCAAGCCCCGATCGTTGGGGCCAACTGCTGATGAAACGCCGCTTGGAAAGGGACATTCGCGACGGCTTGCTTCCCAGCAACAGCAAGTTGTTTGAATCCGATTACCTGCTTGGCGTCCACGACCTGTTCCGTGTCGGCGCCCTTCGCTACAAACTCAATGACGAAGGCAACTTCCTCGACGACCGCGACGGCGTTGCCGCCCCACCCTTTGTCGAGCTACGCGCGTTAGAGCAGGCAAGTCTCGCCCTGGAAAACGATAGGGACAACACAGCCACCGAGGGCCGCGAATGGCTAAGAATGCTCATCGCACCTGGCGGCTCGCTGGGCGGCGCCAGACCGAAAGCCAGCGTCGTCGACGAGTTCGGTCAACTGTGGATCGCCAAATTCCCAAGTACGAGGGATGACTACGATGTTGGTGGTTGGGAATTTGTAGTAAACGCTTTGGCGGTCAACTGTGGTCTACGTGTTGCGACCGGCATGGCCCGACGCTACGCAAGCGATCACCACTGCTTCCTGGTGAAGCGTTTTGACCGAACCGCGCGCGGCGGCCGACATCACTTCGCATCAGCCATGACCATGACCAACCGCGTCGACGGCGACGACGCCTCAACCGGCGCCAGCTACCTTGAGTTAGCGGAAGTCATCATGGAACACGGCTCGGAACCCAATACCGACCTCCGTGAACTCTGGTCACGAATCGTCTTCAACATCCTAGTCTCAAACACCGACGACCACCTGCGAAACCACGGTTTTATTCTGGATCCTGGTCGGGGATGGCGCTTGTCGGCAGCGTATGACATGAATCCGGTGGCGAATGCGGATGGGTTGAAGCTGAACATCACGGATTCTGACAACGCCTTGGATTTGGAGTTGGCGAGGGAAGTGGCGGATTATTTTCGAGTTTCCGACTCACAGGTGAATAAAATCATTAAGCATTTTCAAGATGCCATCGGCCAATGGCCTACATTGGCTGGAGCGCTGAAAATTTCTAGACAAGAGCAGGATCGGATGTCACCAGTTTTTGACTGCTTTAACAGATAGGCATGTTTTAAAACTGAAACTTTCTTTTCTACCATTCAGCAAGCAGGTCGGTTCCTAAAACCAAACTTAAAGCTCCTAAGTACTGGCAAAATAATGCCTTCGGGTTTACGCTGACACAAAGGCTAAAAACACGTACTTAATGACCATATGCACGAAGGGAAAATCTAAAATGAATCGCCAAACGACTGTAAAAAAGCATTCATTCTTCTACGGCGCATTTATTTATGAATAACAAGGAGCTGTTTTTTAAAAATATACAGAACCTACATGAAGACGATTTTAGCAAAACAATAATAATCCCTTTACTCAGAAAAATCGGATATCAATTTGTAGACTTTAATGGTGGCCCATACGAACTGGGCAAGGATATTATCGCCTACAAATTAAATGAGTTTGATGACATTGAAGTAACAGTCATTCAATCAAAAATGTTTAAACCTAGCAGGACATCAGCAAGTAGCCGAATATTCGGAACAATCGTTCATCAGCTAAGCTTGTGCTCTTCAAAGAAAATCCCCTGCGCTGATGGAGTCGAAAGATCGCCATCGAAAATTCTTTTGATCACGCCATTTACTGTTGACACTAGACATTTAAGCGAGCAGTTTGAAAAAATAAAACTTCATAACATTGGAATATTCGACCAAACGAAGCTCACTAACCTCCTCGACAAATATTGGCCAGATATCTACGAACCAGATCACAACAATCTATCGCAAGCGCTCAAACTACAGAACTACGATATTTCAAATATTGAGCTCTACAGAGCATTACACATTGAATCCAAAACAACTTACTCAAATTATTATTCAGACTTGAATTTTTTTGTTGGCCAAACTGAAAGCCGAGAAGTCTTTTCCAGCCATATCCACTTCTCTAAATCCTATCAGGGCTCATATGACGAACTTGAGTGGCAAGAGCTAAAGAAAGCTAACAAATGGATAAAAGAATGCATCGATCAAAATCTCATTCAGGGAAGCATTCAGACTATAGAGTCCAACTACAATAGAAAACTATCTGAATATAACAAAAAAGAAAACCAAGAAATAATAGCTCAACTAACTAAAAACAAAGAAAATATTCTAACCCTAAGGCCCTTAATAACATCCGAAATACCCATAGCAAAAAACTTAATTGCTGCTGTCATTACGACATCCAAATCAAAAGTAAGCAAAGAATCTGTACCGACTGAGTTTCTTTCTCCCCTGAAGAAAGCAATCGAAACCATCGAAGAGTTATCCTGGAGCGAATCTTTTTCAGAGATAGAGGTACAAATTCGAGCACTACCTATAAAAGATATTAAAGACAAAAGAGTAAAATCGTCTTTATTGAATATAGGTAGCTTGGCAAAAGATTTACAAAAAGCCAACCTAGCCATCATAACCTTAAATTCATCTGTATTACCCATTCCTAATTATGAAGCGGACATCTGCGAAAAAACCGTTGAGTCCGACATAAACTCAAAAATAAAAAATTTATCATTGCAACTGACACAACTAAATAAAAGAACACTTACAAATATTGAAGCTCGAACAATTCTCGACACTACCAACATAGTTCTTCGATGCATCGACCATTTGACGAAAAATTTAAAAAGTGCCTCTCTCAAAGTCACACTAAGAAAAGACACGTCATTTGCCAATGAGCTAGACATATCAGCGCACACTATCTTTGACTCGGGTTGCAACATTGCACTGTACGGCGACGCTGGAGCGGGTAAATCTACTACACTGTATGTTTATGCTGAAAAACTATATAAGAACAAAAGCTCTTCTGAGGAAGTTTTATTTATCCCCCTCAACCGAGTTACGAGCAAACTGGGAAAAGCAGGTATTGATCTTAAAGCGCAAGTCATTGATGAAAAAAGCCACTTCAACTCTCTTATAAATTCGTTCCTGCTCTATAGAGACGTTGATGTCACACCAGAAAACAGAAATTTATTAGTTGAAACGCTTTCCAAAAAAACGAAAGTAACAATAATAATCGATGCATTGGACGAATCAGCAAATAACTCAGACTGGATAATCCCTGCTCTGTCCGAACTTCCAAAACACATACCACAAGCCCAAGTAATTACTTCCTCACGAAACTGCGTTAGCTATATAAACGAGATAGAGTTCCTTGGAATCACACTACTTCCATTCAACAGGGACCAGCTAAAGAAATTTATATTTGGTTGGCTCTCCGATGAAAGTCAATGCAATGAATTGTGGTCATGCATAGAAAACAATGAACTCTTCGAAGTAGCACGAAATCCACTTCTGGCAACAATTATATGCACACTTCACGAAAATGGAATTCCAGTCCCAGAAAATGAACCAGACGTCTACCGGCGAAAAATTGAACTTCTTTGCGGACTATACGACCAAAGCAAAGGAATAAAAAGAGCGACAAACGAAAAGTCTTTTTTAGAGAAGTGTTGCCAGAAAATCGCCTTCCAAATGCATGTAAGATCACGAAGAGAAGCAACTACTGATGAATTAAAAAGCTTTTTAGCAAGAGGGCTGGAATCAAGAGTTGGCTCAGATGTAGTTCAGAGTGCTCTGAACGACTTGATTGACGCTTGCAACATTTTAATAAAGTCCTCCGACGGAAATACTTATAGTTTTGGGCACCTCAGGATTCAAGAGTCACTCGCGGCAGAGGAACTCGAAAGAAACAGATCAATAGACATTATTGATCTCATGACCCAAAGTTGGTGGAGAGGCGCACTTTATCTATACTCATTTAATAATAATATCCAGCCTCTTATCGATCAAATTTACGATAGGCATAGCAATTTTACGCGACATAAAGCAACGCTACATATAATGATAAACAGTCAACCAAAAAACATTCAACGTGGGCTTCGCGAACTGTTGTCCAAGCATGAGCACAGCGACATAAAGGAAGGATTTAATGAATTCGGTGTTAGCGATGCAGACTATGAAGATTTACTCGACGCTGATTTAAAAAATATTATTGGGTATTAGTCCCTCAAAAAAAAGCCGCCCCTAAAGGGCGGCTTTTTCATTCACCAGAAACTAAGTCTTACAACTTCGGCCCAGCAGCCTTGATCGCGTCGCTCACTTCGAACTTCTTGAAGTTCTCGATGAACAGACCGGCCAGTGCTTTCGCGGCCTCGTCGTACGCAGCCTTGTCAGCCCAGGTGTTGCGTGGGTTGAGCAGGTTGGTTTCAACGCCCGGTACGGCCAGTGGCACGTCGAGGTTGATGGTGTCGAGGTGCTCAGTGGCGGCACCGATCAGCGCGCCGCTCTGGATCGCTGCGATCACTGCGCGGGTGGTCGGGATGTTGAAGCGTTTGCCAACGCCGTAGCCGCCGCCGGTCCAGCCGGTGTTGACCAGGTAGACCTTGGAGCCAAAGCCGCGGATGCGCTTGATCAGCAGCTCTGCGTATTCGCCAGCCGGACGCGGAAAGAACGGTGCGCCGAAGCAGGTGGAGAAGGTCGACTTGATGCCGCTGCCCGAACCCATTTCAGTCGAGCCCACCAGAGCGGTGTAGCCGGACAGGAAGTGGTAGGCCGCTTGTTCTTCGTTGAGGATCGACACTGGCGGCAGTACGCCGGTCAGGTCGCAGGTCAGGAAGATCACAGCGTTTGGTTCGCCGCCCAGGTTGTGCTCGGAACGCTTGGCAACGTGCTCCAGCGGGTACGCGGCGCGGCTGTTCTGGGTCAGGCTGACATCCGCGTAGTCGGCGTGCTTGGCGTCGTCGATGACAACGTTTTCCAGCACGGCGCCGTGCTTGATGGCTTTCCAGATGACCGGCTCGTTCTTCTCGGACAAGTCGATGCACTTGGCGTAGCAACCGCCTTCGATGTTGAAGACAACGCCTTCGCCCCAGCCGTGTTCGTCGTCACCGATCAGGTAACGGCTTTCGTCAGCCGACAGGGTGGTTTTACCAGTGCCCGACAGACCGAAGAACAGGGTCACGTCGCCTTCTTCGCCGATGTTGGCAGCGCAGTGCATTGGCAGCACGTCAGCAGCCGGCAGCAGGAAGTTCTGCACGGAGAACATGGCTTTCTTCATTTCACCGGCGTAACGCATGCCAGCGATCAGGACTTTCTTCTGGGCGAAGTTGAGGATCACGCAACCGTCGGAGTTGGTGCCGTCACGCTCAGGCACGCACTCGAAGTTGGCCACGTTGAGCACTTGCCATTCTTCACGGCCAGCCGGGTTGTACTGAGCCGGGTTGATGAACAGGCAACGACCGAACAGGTTCTGCCAGGCAGTCTGTGTAGTCATTTTCACGGCCAGGTAGTGATCTTCGGCCGCGCCTACATGCACGTGGGAAACAAAGTGCTCTTGCGCGTTGTTGAACGCCTCGACACGAGCCCACAGCGCGTCGAACTTGTCGGCCGGGAACTTGCGGTTGATCGGGCCCCAGGCGATAGCGGCCTGGGTGGAAGGCTCTTCAACGATGAAACGGTCGACTGGCGAACGGCCGGTGCGATGACCGGTGCGAACTACCAGAGCGCCGGTATCGGCAAGCTCGCCTTCACCGCGGTTCAGGGCTTCTTTTACCAGATCATCAACACTCAGATCGGTGTACACGGCGTTATTGGCTTGCGTCATGAGGTTCCCCGTCGGCCAGTGGCCGAGTGTGCTCCAAACGTTTTGTAGTAGAAAGTCGTGCACTACTACCGCGAAAAAAGTGGGCCGGATTATGCCAGAAAAGCCCAAAAAGAGTAGGGTCCTCCCGTCGTAACGGCGAAATTCCGTCGTTACGCAGTGAATTTACCTGCGCTGAACCGTTTTAGTGCCGGGTATCTGACGGCGTGTCGACGCCCGCACCAGCGAACAATTGAGCGATATCGGCCGCATCGTAGACGTAACGCTCGTTGCAGAACTGGCAATCGATCTCGATTTTGCCGCCCTGTTCGGCCACCAGCGCCTGCGCATCTTCCAGACCCAGACTGACCAACGCAGTGCCCGAGCGTTCCCGCGAGCAACTGCAATGAAAGTGCAGACGCTGCACATCGAACAGGCGCACTTGCTCTTCATGGTAGAGGCGGTGCAGCACGGTTTCGTTGTCCAGGCTCAACAATTCATCGGCGGTCAGGGTGCTGGCCAATGCGGTGATGTGCTGCCAACTGGCGGCGCGGTCTTCTTCGTCTTTCAGGCGATCGGCCGGCAGTTGTTGCAGCAGCAGGCCACGGGCACGACGACCGTCAGCGAACAACTTGAAGCGGGTACCGACCTGTTGCGACATGACGAAGTAGTTGGTGAAGCAATCGGACAGGGTTTCGCCATCAAGATCGACGATGCCTTGATAGCGCTGGCCGACAGTCGGGTCGACGGTAAGAGCCAGGACGCCGTTTGGCATCAAGTCGCTGAGGGTCGCATCTGCCGCAATCTGATCGGCGTTGTAACGCGCCAGGCCACGGATTTCACGCTCGCTGGAGCATTCGATCATCAACATCGGGATCGGGCCTTCGGAACGCGCCTGCAGAATCAGCAAGCCGTCGAACTTCAGCGTGCCCACCAGCAAGGAGGCGGCCGCCATCAATTCGCCCAGCAATTGCGCAACCGGCTCCGGGTACGGGTGCTTGGCGAGGACTTCAGCGTAGCTGCGCTCAAGCGCGACCAGTTCGCCGCGGGTGTCGCTGTCATCGAAGATGAAGCGTTGGGTGAAATCGGTATCCGTTAGGTCGGTCATAGGTCTGGGTATCTGAAAGTGATGACAAAATGGTTACAAAACATGAAAATTTGCGCGCCTTGGCACCCTTTTTGGTGCCTGCTGCTTAGCCACGGGAGGCATTTTATGAACAATCCGGGTTTGTTCCAATCAAGGTGGAACCTCGGCCGGCTGGTTCTGTGCAACGTAGTGCCATTAGCGCTACTGACTTTCTGGTTATGGCCTACGGGCAACTCGCTGTGTGTGATTTTCGACGAGTGGCTGTTCCGCTCGCTCAATGCACCGCTGGCCAGCAACCCGATATGGCTCCACATCTGGGCAATTGCAAGTCTGCGCCCGTTCGACATCGTGGTCGGGCTGATTCTGCTGACGCTGCTGATCAAGGGCGACTGGTTATTCAAGGCCATTGATGTACGCCGGGCGTTTTTCGGTTTCCTGTCGATCCTGTTGTTGATGGTGGTGATCCGCGCGCTGTTTTCCAAGTTCGCCGATTACATGGACTGGCAGCACAGCAGCCCGTCGATGATGCTGCAAGGCGCCGTTCACATGAGCGACTACTTCCCGCATCTGGAAAAGACCTGGGAGCTGAAGGATCGCTCGAGCCAGAGCTTTCCCGGTGACCATGCTTCGGTGCTGTTGATCTGGGCGCTGTTCATGGGCATGTTCAGCCGCACGACCGGGCAGTTCCTGACGATCTGGGGTCTGACCTTGCTGTTCATGCTGCCGCGGCTGGTGGCCGGCGCGCATTGGGGTCAGGACGATTACATCGGTGGTGTATTGCTGGCGGTGTGGGCGTTAGGCTGGGGCTACTACACGCCGTTTGCGTATCACGCAGCAAATTTCTGGCTGAAGGTGACAGCGCCGATTTTCAATCTGCTCGGCAAACTGCCGGTTGTTTCGCGGATGAGTGTGGTGCGTAGCGTCTGATATCGAGTTGTTCAGGGCGAGTGCTGCGGACTCGATTCGCGAGCAAGCTCGCTCCCACAATGACCGCGTAGCGTTCAAGCAACTCGGTCAACTGTGAGAGCGAGCTTGCTCGCGAAAGGGACGGCACAGACAACATTGAACATCGCCCTACTCGGCATTGCTGTTCCCACGAAATTTGAACAAGTCCCGCCGCTGCTTCTTGCTCGGTTTGCCATCGGTGCTCACGCCCAGCGCCCCGGCCTTGCGCATCGCCGCAGCCGCCTCACGCTTTTCAACACTCACTTCGGTCTCGGCATACAACGTCTGTGCCTCAGGCGCGCCACGACGCACGATGGACAACGCCTCGACCCTCACCGTGCGCACTTCGAAACCGGTGCGAATCTCGAATTCATCGCCAATGCGTGGCTCTTTGCCAGGCTTGCAGCGCTCGCCTCGACAATGCACCTTGCCACTCTCGATCGCCGCTTTGGCCAAGGCACGGGTTTTATAAAAACGCGCTGCCCATAGCCACTTATCGAGACGGACCTTGTCGTCCTCTTCGCTTTTTTGTGCCATGGAATGTCCTCATTCTGAAATATGGGTGAACTGTACTACCGTTTCTGTCGTGCCATGAATTGCAGCATCCCGGATTACAATGCACCCATTCCGGTACCTGCTTCAGGGGCTGGTATTGCGGGCTGTAGAAATCTGTCGCCTTTTAACCCTTATTCTGCGTGAATACCGCGAATCCGGCCCCTGCGGGCTGAGCGGTTGTCACGGTTGAGCATTTTTTTGAAGACATTTGACCATTTGACCGTTGTCGGTCTGCGCGAGTGGGTGGCGCTCCCGGATTTGGGAGTCGCGGGCCTGCGGGCAAAAATCGACACCGGCGCCAGCACCTCCAGCCTGCATGCCACCGACATCGAACCGTTCGAACGCGACGGCAAGAAGTGGGTGCGCTTCACCGCGCATCTGGGCACGGTGGTGCAGTTGCGTCACCGTCGCTGTGAAGCGCCGCTGGTGACGCGTAAAACCATTAAAAGCTCCAACGGTCATACCCAGGAACGCTACGTGATCAGCACGACACTGGCCCTGGGTGATCGGGTCTGGCCGATCGAGTTCACCCTCGCCTGCCGCAAGTCCATGCGCTATCGCCTGTTGCTCGGTTCCAAAGCCTTGATCGACGGCCACCTGGTGGTCAATCCGGGCATCAAATATGTACAAGACAAGCCGGTGTTCCCGGTATCTACCTCCTCCACAGGTGTTGCATGAAGATCGCTGTGCTGTCGCGGAACCCGCGTCTGTATTCCACCCGTCGTCTGGTTGAAGCCGGCACCGAACGCGGGCATGAAATGGTCGTGATCGACACCTTGCGCGCCTACATGAACATCGCCAGCCACAAGCCGCAGATCCACTATCGCGGCAAACCGCTGGAAGGCTTCGACGCCGTGATTCCGCGGATCGGGGCGTCGGTGACGTTCTATGGCTGCGCGGTCTTGCGCCAGTTCGAAATGATGGGGGTGTTTCCGCTGAATGAATCGGTGGCCATCGCCCGCTCGCGCGACAAATTGCGTTCGTTGCAGTTGTTGTCGCGCCGCGGCATCGGTTTGCCGGTGACCGGATTTGCCCACTCGCCGGATGATATTCCCGACCTCATCGACATGGTCAACGGCGCGCCGCTGGTGATCAAAGTGCTGGAAGGCACCCAGGGTATCGGTGTGGTGCTGTGTGAAACCGCGACCGCCGCCGAGTCGGTGATCGAAGCGTTCATGGGCCTGAAGCAGAACATCATGGTTCAGGAGTACATCAAGGAGGCTGGCGGTGCGGACATTCGCTGCTTCGTGGTCGGCGACAAGGTGATCGCGGCGATGAAGCGTCAGGCCAAACCGGGGGAGTTCCGCTCCAACCTGCATCGCGGCGGCAGCGCCAGCCTGATCAAGATCACCCCGGAAGAACGCATGACTGCGTTGCGGGCGGCGAAAGTCATGGGCCTGTCGGTTGCGGGCGTGGATATCCTGCGATCCAATCACGGGCCGTTGGTGATGGAGGTGAACTCGTCGCCGGGATTGGAGGGGATCGAGACCACCACCGGCAAGAACGTGGCGGGGATCATCATTGAGCATCTTGAGAAGAATGGCGGGCCGAACATGACCCGGACCAAGGGTAAAGGTTAAGCCCGGAAATATGTGGCGGCTGAGAGGCCGCCTTCGCGGGCAAGCCCGCTCCCACCATGCCCGTGTCGTACACAAATCATGTGAACATCGCGGACCCTGTGGGAGCGGGCTTGCCCGCGAAGGGGCCATCAGCCTCACCATAGATGTCAGTGTTTAAACAGCATCCCGAGGCAACATCAACCCCAACGGCAACCTTACCCGCGCCTCCAGTCCACCACCGGACCGATTACGCAACTCAACATTGCCGCCATGCATCGAAGCAATCCGCTTCACGATCGCCAATCCCAATCCAGTACCCTTGCCGCCGCGCGCACGGTCGCCACGGGTGAACGGGTTGAAAATCGCCTCAAGCTCCGACGGATCAATCCCTGCGCCACGGTCCATCACACTCAGCACCACATAGGGGGCGCTGGTGTCACCGGACACATAAGCCGCGACTTCAACGCCACTGCCGGCATGATTCAAGGCGTTGCCGATCAGGTTATTCAACAAGCGTTTCATCGAAACCCGACGTAACGGAAACGGCTGGATCGGCTCCAGACGCAAGCGAACTTTCTCTTCGGTCTGGTTGTACGGTGCCGCGACTTCGCGCACCAGGTCGCTGAGATCGACCTCTTCCACCGACTCATCGCGACCATCGCGAATGAACGCGAGGAACTGGTCGAGAATCGCGTCCATGTCTTCGATGTCACGCACCATGTCATCGGTCAGGTCGTTGCGGTCGCCCATCAATTCCAGTGACAGGCGCAAACGGGTCAAAGGTGTGCGTAAATCATGTGAAACCCCGGCGAGCATCAGTTCACGCTCGCGTCCGGCCTGTTCGACGTCTTCGGCCATCTGATTGAAGGCGCGATACACCTCGGTCATTTCGCTCGGCGTGTCGCTGATCGGCAGGCGCACGCTGCGGCCCTGACCGAGTTGCCGGGCGGCATAGACCAGCCGCTTCAAGGGCTGGTTGAGCTGGCTGACGAAAATCCACGCCGACGCCGTCGACAGCAAACCGATGGCCAGGAACCAACCGAGCACGTTCCAGATTTTCTGGCCGCGCAACGGGTGCGGGTACAGCGGGACTTTCAGCCAGCCATCACCCAGGCTCGGCGCGCGAACCCACAGCGCCGGCGGCGAGTGCATGCGTAAGCGCACTTCGGTGTCCGCGCCCAGCTCCGCCTGCATTTGCCGCTGGTAGATTTCGCTGTACGGCCAGTGCTGTTCGCCTTCCGGCACACCGGCGCCCACCACCCGGATCAGGGTTGCAGCGTCAGCGATCTTCGCGCGATTTTCTTCGTCGGCGGCCCAATAGGCGCGCAGCGTCAGGGCGACGCCGTGGCTGTATTGGCGGTCCACCAGCACGTCCTCGTTCATCAACAGATAAACCAGGGTCAGCGCCTTGGAAAACAGCACGACAATGAGCACCAGCCAAAGGGTGCGAGAGAAAAAACTTTGGGGGAACCAGACGGGGGTTTTCATCAATAACCGCTACACACTTGCAGGAGCGAGCAATGCTCGCATATTGCGGATTGCGAGTCTGCGGGGATGGCCGTTCGACCAGCACCCGGCAGACTCGCTCCTACAAATCACCGATCACTTGGTGGCAGTGCCATCCGGAACAAACACGTAGCCCACGCCCCAGACAGTCTGGATGTAGCGCGGTTTCGACGGATCGGGTTCGATCATCCGGCGCAGACGGGAAATCTGCACGTCGATGGAACGCTCCAGAGCATCCCATTCGCGGCCACGGGCCAGGTTCATCAGTTTGTCGCGGGTCAGTGGCTGGCGCGCGTTCATGACCAGGGCCTTGAGTACCGCAAACTCACCGGTGGTGAGCATGTGTACTTCGTCGCCACGTTTCAGTTCACGGGTGGCCAGCGACAGCACGTAATCACCAAAGGTGACGTTTTCGTCTTCGCTGCCCGGCGCGCCCGGTACCGGGGCAGCCTGGCGACGCAGTACCGCTTTGACCCGGGCCATCAGCTCGTCCGGGTTGAACGGTTTGGCCAGATAATCGTCGGCGCCCAGCTCCAGGCCCTTGATGCGGCTCATCTCATCGCCCTTGGCGGTGAGCATGATGATCGGGATCTGGTTGTTCGCCGCCCGCAGACGACGGCAAGCGGTCAGACCGTCTTCGCCGGGCAGCATCAGGTCGAGGACGACCAGATTGAAGACCTCACGCGAGAGCAGACGATCCATTTGCTCGGTGTTCGGTACGGTACGGGCACGGTAGCCCTTGCTGACGAAAAACCGTTCCAGCAGGCTGCTCAGCCCCGGATCGTCGTCAACGATGAGAATTTTTTCGCCTTCAGCAGTTTGTGCAGTGCTGCTCATTAGATGCTCCTTTTAGCTCGGCGCGCATTATGGCGTAGCTGTCGTTATACGCACCGTGTGCATTGTTAGCAGATTTTTCCTTCACTGCCAGAAAACAGGGGTTTAAGCCTACAGACTGTGACACCCCCGAATGACAGAACGCTGGTTATAATGCGCGGCGTTTTGTGCCAGGCAACGTCTGAATCGTTACCGCAGGTGGCCGGGCTTTTTTCCTGGCGACCGCAGTAATTGTTCGATTTCACGGGTCAATGGACTGCCTTTTGACCCAGGCAGCGGCAATTTTCCAGCCGCTCAACCAGACTCCGGGCCTTTATTTCCGTGCCTGCGAGCCTGCTTTCACAATATGTCAGGTGGTTTTATGGACAGCATCAACAGCCGCATCGCCGAGGAACTCGGCGTACGCCCACAACAGGTCGAAGCGGCCGTCGCGCTACTCGATGAAGGCTCTACCGTTCCCTTCATCGCCCGTTACCGGAAAGAAGTCACCGGCAGCCTCGATGACACCCAGTTGCGTCATCTGGAAGAGCGTCTGCGCTACCTGCGAGAACTCGACGAACGGCGCATCAGCATCCTCGCCAGCATCGAAGAGCAAGGCAAACTCACCCCTGCCCTCGAGCGCGACATCAAACTCGCCGACACCAAGACCCGCCTCGAAGACTTGTACCTGCCGTACAAGCAGAAGCGCCGCACCAAGGGCCAGATCGCCCTGGAAGCCGGCCTCGGCGACCTGGCCGACGGCCTGTTCAACGACCCGAACCTGGCCCCGGAAGCCGAAGCCGCGCGCTTCGTCGACGCCGAAAAAGGCGTGGCCGATGTGAAGGCAGCGCTCGAAGGCGCCAAATACATCCTGATGGAGCGTTTCGCCGAAGACGCCAGCCTGCTGGAAAAACTGCGTACCTACCTCAAGCAGGAAGCGACCCTCAGTGCCCGCGTGATCGCCGGCAAGGAAGAAGAAGGCGCCAAGTTCCGCGATTACTTCGAACACGACGAACCGCTGAAAAGCATGCCGTCGCACCGCGCCCTGGCGATCTTCCGTGGCCGCAACGAAGGCATTCTCAGCTCCGCGTTGAAAGTCGGCGACGAACTGCCGGGCACCATGCACCCATGCGAAGGCATGATCGGCCAGCAATTCGGCATCCAGAACCAGAACCGCCCGGCCGACAAATGGCTCGGTGAGGTGGTGCGCTGGACCTGGAAGGTCAAGCTCTACACGCATCTCGAAACCGACCTGCTGGGCGAGTTGCGCGACGGCGCCGAAACCGAGGCGATCAACGTCTTCGCGCACAACCTGCACGACCTGCTGCTGGCTGCTCCGGCCGGTCCGCGCGCAACCTTGGGCCTCGACCCGGGCCTGCGCACCGGTTGCAAGGTGGCGGTGGTCGATTCGACCGGCAAACTGCTCGATCACGCCACGGTTTACCCGCACGTGCCGCACAACAAATGGGATCAGACCATCGCCATTCTGGCGGCCCTGTGCGCCAAGCACTCGGTTGACCTGATCGCTATCGGCAACGGCACCGCCAGCCGCGAAACCGACAAACTGGCGATCGAGCTGATCAAAAAATATCCAGCGATGAAGATGACCAAGGTCATGGTCTCCGAGGCGGGCGCATCGGTGTACTCGGCATCGGAACTGGCAGCCAAGGAATTCCCGGATCTGGACGTGTCGATCCGTGGCGCGGTATCGATTGCCCGTCGCTTGCAGGATCCGCTCGCTGAACTGGTGAAGATCGATCCGAAATCCATCGGTGTCGGCCAGTATCAGCACGACGTGTCGCAACTGAAACTGGCGCGCGGTCTGGACGCTGTGGTCGAGGACTGCGTGAACGCCGTCGGCGTCGACGTGAACACGGCTTCCGTGGCGCTACTGGCACGGATCTCCGGCCTAAACGCAACACTGGCGCAGAACATCGTGGCGCACCGCGACGAGCACGGCGCGTTCAAAACCCGCGCAGCGCTGAAGAAAGTCGCGCGTCTGGGCGAAAAAACCTTCGAACAGGCCGCCGGTTTCTTGCGCGTGATGAACGGCGACAACCCGCTGGATTCCTCGGCGGTTCACCCGGAAGCCTATCCGCTGGTGCAGCGCATTGCCGCTGAAACCGACCGCGACATCCGCTCGCTGATCGGCGATGCCGGGTTCCTCAAGCGTCTGGATCCGAAGAAGTTCACCGACGAGACCTTCGGTCTGCCGACCGTAACCGACATCCTCCAGGAACTGGAAAAACCGGGCCGCGACCCGCGTCCGGAGTTCAAGACTGCCGAGTTCCAGGAAGGCGTCGAAGACCTCAAGGACCTGCAACTGGGGATGATCCTCGAAGGCGTCGTGACCAACGTGACCGCGTTCGGCGCGTTCGTCGACATCGGCGTGCATCAGGACGGTCTGGTACACATCTCGGCGCTGTCGGAGAAGTTCATCAAGGATCCACGTGAAGCGGTGAAGGCCGGTGACGTGGTGAAAGTGAAGGTCATGGAAGTCGACATTCCGCGCAAACGCGTGGGCTTGTCGATGCGCATGGGTGACACCCCGGGCGAGAAGATCGATGGCGCCCGTGGCTCGCGCCCGGGCTCGGCGCAACGCCAGCCTTCGAACAACGCGCCACGCAAGGAAACCGCCACCGCCGCGCCGGTGAACAATGCGATGGCTTCGCTGTTCGCCAACGCCAAGCAGTTGAAAAAACGCTGATGGAGATTCCGGCCGGGCTCGTCGAGAGCGCGTTTTTCAAGCTGTTGGGCTGCCGCCTGCACAGCCTGGAAACCGGGGTGGCGCAAGTCGCCCTGGGGCTGGAACCGGAACTGCGCAATCGCGGCGGCAAGTTGCACGGCGGCGCGCTGTTCAGTCTGGTCGACATCGCCATGGGGCTGGCCTGTTCCAGCGTTCATGGCTTCGATCAGCAGAGCGCGACCATCGAGTGCAAGATCAACTACATCCGCGCCGTTTCTGACGGTGAGGTGCTGTGCACGGCACGGGTCATCCACCCGGGCCGCCGCACGTTGGTGGTCGAAGCCGACGTGATGCAGGGCGACAAACTGGTCGCAAAAGCGCAAGGCACGTTCGCTGTCCTGTAGATGTTGTTCATCATTTTGAGTTAATTTCGGCGCTGTGATCGCAGCGTCGAGCTTTTCTGTGGGAGCGGGCTTGCTCGCGAAGGCGGTGTGTCAGGCGAATTGATGTTGACTGACACGCCCTCTTCGCGAGCAAGCCCGCTCCCACAGGGATCGCATAATCTTCGCGCGCATCAGCCAGATTCAGGGAATGAAGTTGGCGTTTCAACGGGGGCTTTCAGGCCCGAAAAACCAGGCGAAAACGCCAGTTTCAACTTCACCCTTGTAGACCGTCCTGCCCACCCCCATATTGGGGCGACTGACGCGTGAAGGAATCCAAATTGAGCGAACTTCTCAACCGCCGCCTGGCTCTGCTCGGTGAGCGCGCCAACCTCTCTCTGCTCGAACAGTGCCTTCACGGTATCGAACGTGAATGCCTGCGCGTGACCAGCGAAGGTCGTCTGGCGCAAACGCCGCACCCGGAAGCCTTGGGTTCCGCGCTGACCAATGAACAAATCACCACCGACTATTCCGAGTCGCTGCTGGAATTCATCACGCCTGCCCTGCCCGACCCGGCGGATACGCTGGCGAGCCTGGACAAGATTCATCGTTTTGCCTACAGCAAACTCGGCAGCGAGTACCTGTGGAGTCCATCGATGCCGTGCCCGTTGCCGGCCGAGGAAGATATCCCGATCGCCTATTACGGCACCTCCAACATCGGTCAGCTCAAGTATGTCTACCGCAAGGGCCTGGCCCTGCGTTACGGCAAGACCATGCAGTGCATCGCCGGGATTCACTACAACTTCTCCCTGCCGGAAAAACTCTGGCCGCTGCTGAAGGAAGCCGAAGGTTTCGTCGGCACCGACCGCGATTTCCAGTCGTTTTCCTACATCGCGCTGATCCGCAACTTCCGTCGTTACAGCTGGCTGCTGATGTACCTGTTCGGTGCCTCGCCTGCACTGGATGCAGGTTTCCTGCGCGGTCGTTCGCATCAACTGGAACAACTGGACCCGGACACCCTCTACCTGCCGTACGCGACCAGCCTGCGCATGAGCGACCTCGGTTACCAGAGCAACGCCCAGGCTGGCCTGACGCCGTGCTACAACGATCTGGCCAGCTACACCGACAGCCTGCGCAAAGCCGTGGCCACGCCTTACGCGCCTTACGTTGAAGTCGGCACGCACAAGGATGGCGAGTGGGTTCAGTTGAACACCAACATCCTGCAAATCGAAAACGAGTACTACTCCAACATCCGCCCGAAACGTGTGACCTACACCGGCGAGCGGCCGATCCAGGCGCTGGTGGCCCGTGGCATTCAGTACGTCGAAGTGCGTTGCCTGGACATCAACCCGTTCCTGCCGATGGGCATCGATCTGACCGAGTCGCGCTTCCTCGATGCGTTCCTGCTGTATTGCGCACTCAACGACAGCCCGCTGCTGACCAACACCAGTTGCGGCAACGCGACCGCGAACTTCCTCAGTGTGGTCAAGGAAGGTCGCCGTCCGGGCCTGCAATTGCAGCGTGACGGGGAATCGGTCGAGATGAAAACGTGGGCAGCAGAACTGCTGGAGCAAATCGCGCCACTGGCAGCACTGCTGGATCAAAGCCATGGCGGCGATGCACACAGCAAGGCGCTGGATGCACAACTGGCCAAGGTCAGCGATCCGTCGCTGACGCCTTCGGCGCAGGTGTTGGCGGCGATGGCTGAGCACAAGGAAAGCTTTGCGCAGTTCTCGCTGCGTCAGAGCCAGGCGCATGCCGAGTTTTTCCGTAGTGAGCCATTGGCGGCTGCGGAGCAGGCGAAGTTTGAGGAGTTGGCGCGCACTTCTCTGGCAGCGCAGGCTGAGCTGGAGCAGAACGAAGTGGGCGATTTCGATGTGTTTGTCGGGTCATATCAGGCGAGCATTTTGGCGATCAGTAACTAAGCGTTGCCTTGCATCGTTCCCACGCTCCGCGTCCAGGTGACGCGGAGCGTCATCGGCTGCATTCCCACGCCGATCAATATCCCCCGCGCCTTAAATTTTTCCGCTCATAAGCTCATTCTAAAAAGTTATTTATTTTTAGATTCTTAGATCATTTAGTCTCCTTTCACGCCGATCCTCGGTCGCCTGATCTGGAGCACTCCCATGAAACTGAATTTCCCGCTTCGCCTGCTGGCCGTGGCCTCGTTGGCTGCCGCGAGCTTTCTGGCGCAGGCTGCCGACCTCACCGTCGCCTACCAAACCACCGTTGACCCGGCGAAAGTCGCTCAGGCCGACGGCGCTTATGAAAAAGCCACCAAGGCCGACATCAGCTGGCGCAAGTTCGACAATGGCGCGGACATCATCGCGGCCATTGCCTCCGGTGACGTGCAGATCGGCTACCTCGGTTCGAGCCCGCTGACCGCGGCGATCACCCGCAAAGTCCCGGTGGAAACCTTCCTCATCGCCACCCAGATCGGCGCCGCTGAAGCGCTGGTCGCCCGCGACGGCTCCGGGATCAAGACGCCACAGGATCTGGTCGGCAAGAAAATCGCCGTGCCGTTCGTGTCCACCGGTCACTACAGCCTGCTCGCCGCGCTGAAGCACTGGAACATCGATCCGTCGAAAGTCACCGTGCTCAACCTCGCGCCGCCAGCGATCATCGCGGCGTGGAAACGCGGTGATATCGACGCCACTTACGTGTGGGATCCGGCCCTCGGCGTGGCCAAGGAAAACGGCAAAGTGCTGATCACTTCCGGTGAACTCGCCAAGTTCGGCGCGCCGACCTTCGATGCGTGGATCGTGCGCAAAGACTTCGCCGAGAAGCACCCGGAAATCGTCCGGGCATTCGCCAAAGTCACCCTCGACGCCTACGCCGATTACCGCAAAGACCCGAAAGCCTGGCTCGCCGATCAAGCCAACGTCGACAAACTGGTGAAGCTCTCCGGCGCCAAGGCCAGCGACATTCCGTTGCTGCTGCAGGGCAACGTCTACCCGCTGGCAGCGGATCAGGTCAGCGACCTCGGCGCACCGACCACCAAAGCCATCACCGACACCGCCGCGTTCCTCAAGGAGCAAGGCAAGGTCGAAGCGGTTCTGCCCGACTACGCGCCGTACGTCAGCGCCAAATACATCACCAACTGATCGGGAGGTAACCGCGATGGCCTTGCTACAGCTGGAGCGCATCAGCGCACAGTACCCGGGCAGCCCGACACCGGTGCTGGCGGATATTTCTCTGACCCTGGGGCCTCAGCAATTGCTGGTGGCCCTCGGCCCGTCCGGCAGTGGCAAGACTTCTCTGTTGAACCTGATTGCCGGTTTCGTCGAACCGAGCGCCGGGCGCATCACCCTCGATGGCGTGCCGGTCAAAGGCCCAAGCGCAGAGCGCGGCGTGGTGTTCCAGGACGACGCTCTGCTGCCTTGGCAGGACGTGTTGGCCAACGTGGCTTTCGGTCTGGAACTGGCCGGTGTGGCCAGGAACAAACGCGAACAGCGCGCTCGCGAGATGCTCGCGCTGGTCGATCTTGCCGGTTTCGAAAACCGCCGTATCTGGCAACTGTCCGGCGGCCAGAAACAACGCGTCGGCCTCGCCCGCGCACTCGCTGCCGACCCGCGCGTGTTGCTGATGGACGAACCCTTCGGCGCGCTTGATGCCTTCACTCGCGAACAAATGCAGGAGCTGTTGCTGCAAGTCTGGCAGCGCACCGCCAAACCGGTGTTCCTGATTACCCACGACATTGAAGAAGCGGTGTTCCTCGCCACTGACCTGATTCTGCTCGCGCCGAATCCGGGGCAGATCGTCGAGCGTCTGCATCTGGATTTCGGTCAGCGCTACGCCGCTGGTGAGTCCGCCCGCGCGATCAAGTCCGACCCGCGGTTTATCGAAACCCGCGAGCACGTGCTGAGCAAAGTGTTCTCGCAACGCAGCGCAGTGCAACGGCAGGAGCGCGCATGAGCAGTTACGACGTTTCCGCCCCGGCAGTGAAAACCCCATCAGTGGCGGTTCCGCTGCGCCGCAGTCTCAGCACACGCTGGATCAGCCTGTTGACCTTGTTCGCCTTGCTGGCGGTCTGGTGGGCGGTGACCGCCACTGGATTGATCGAGCCGCTGTTCCTGCCGCCGCCGTCCGCCGTGTTGCAAAAAGGCTGGTTGCTGGCGACTACCGGTTACATGGACTCGACCCTTTGGCAGCATTTGGGCGCGAGCCTGAGCCGCATCGGACTGGGCCTTGGCTTTGCGATTCTGACCGCTGTGCCAGTGGGCATCGCCATTGGCGCCAACCGCATCGCTCGCGGCGTACTGGATCCGTTGATCGAGTTCTACCGCCCTATCCCACCGCTCGCCTACCTGCCGCTGATTGTGATCTGGTGCGGCATTGGCGAGTTGTCGAAAGTGCTGCTGATCTACCTGGCGATTTTCGCCCCGATCGCGATTGCCACTGCGACCGGCGTGCGCACCGTCGACCCGGCGAAATTGCGCGCCGCACAGTCACTGGGTGCGACCCGCGCACAACTGATTCGCCATGTGATTCTGCCGAGCGCGTTACCGGACATTCTCACTGGTGTGCGCATTGGTCTGGGGGTTGGCTGGTCGACACTGGTCGCCGCTGAACTGATTGCCGCCACCAGTGGTTTGGGCTTCATGGTGCAATCGGCCGCGCAATTTCTGGTCACCGACGTGGTGGTGCTGGGGATTCTGGTCATCGCCCTGATCGCCTTCGCCATGGAAATGGGCCTGCGCGCTCTGCAACGCAAACTGGTGCCATGGCACGGCCAGGCGCACTGAATAATTGCTATGTAAAGAACCCTGTGGGAGCGAGCCTGCTCGCGAATGCTGACTTTCTGTCGACATCTTTGCTGCCTGACACTCCGCTTTCGCGAGCAGGCTCGCTCCCACAAAAGCTAAATCCCGAATTCTAGAGAACCACCATGAGCAGCCTCAATATCACCCCGTTAAGCTCGGCCCTCGGCGCACAGATCAGCGGCGTCGACATCAGCCAGCCGTTGAGCCTGGAGTACCGCGACGCCATCGAGCAGGCGCTGCTCAAGTTCCAGGTGCTGTTCTTCCGCAATCAGCCGATCGAGCCTTCGCAACAGGCGCGCTTCGCTAATTACTTTGGCGACCTGCACATTCACCCGATCTACCCGAACGTGCCGGAACAGCCGGAAGTGCTGATTCTCGACACCGCCGTCACCGACGTGCGCGACAACGCGATCTGGCACACCGACGTGACCTTCCTGCCGACGCCGGCGATGGGCGCGGTGCTCAGCGCCAAGTTGTTGCCGGAGTTTGGCGGCGACACCTTGTGGGCCAGCGGGATTGCTGCGTATGAGGCGCTGTCGGCGCCGCTGAAGGCTTTGCTTGAAGGCCTGACCGCCACCCACGATTTCACTCGCTCGTTCCCATTGGAGCGTTACGGCAATACGCCCGAAGCGCTGGCGCAGTGGGAAGAGGCACGGCGCAAAAATCCGCCGTTGTCACACCCGGTGATTCGCACGCATCCGGTCAGCGGACGGCGTTCGTTGTTCGTCAACGAAGGCTTTACGTCGAAGATCAATGAGCTGTCGGAAACCGAAAGCGAGGCGATTCTGAAGTTTCTGTTCGCCCATGCGACGCGGCCAGAGTTCACCATTCGCTGGCGCTGGCAGAAGGACGATATTGCGTTCTGGGATAACCGCGTGACCCAGCATTACGCGGTGGATGACTACCGCCCTGCGCGGCGGGTGATGCAGCGGGCTACGGTGTTGGGGGATGTGCCGTTTTTTCGGTAATTACCGACATCTTCATTACCTGAACCGGCTCCTTCGCGAGCAGGCTCGCTCCCACATTGGAACGCATTTCCCTGTGGGAGCGAGCCTGCTCGCGAAAGCTTTTTGAGCTTGAAACTTATTCCGCCGTCGACGGCTTCTCCCAAAGATTGATCCCGCCCTCTTGGGCAAACCGGTCAATCTCCGCCAGTTCCTCAGCGCTAAAGCTCAAATTCTTCAACGCCCCGACGTTCTCGATAATCTGCTCCGGCCGGCTTGCGCCGATCAATGCCGAGGTCACTCGTGGGTCACGCAGCGTCCAGGCCAGTGCCAGTTGCGCCAGGCTCTGACCGCGACGTTTGGCGATCTCGTTCAACGCACGCACGTGGGCAATGTTGGCTTCGGACAAGTGCGAAGCCTGAAACGACCCACCGCCCGGACGATTGACCCGCGCATCCGCCGGCACGCCGTTGAGGTATTTGTCGGTCAGCAGACCTTGCGCCAACGGCGTGAAGGCGATGACGCCGGTGCCGAGTTCATCGGTGGTATCGAGCAGATCCTTTTCCACCCAGCGATTGAGCAGGTTGTACGCCGGTTGGTGAATCAGCAGCGGCACTTTCCACTCTTTGAGCAGTGCAGCGATCTCACGGGTTTTCACCCCGGAGTACGACGAGATACCGATGTACAACGCCTTGCCCTGCTGCACGGCAGTGGCGAGGGCGCTGGCGGTTTCTTCCAGTGGGGTGTCCGGGTCGAAGCGGTGCGAATAGAAGATATCCACATAGTCGAGCCCCAGGCGTTGCAGGCTCTGGTCGAGGCTGGCCAACACGTATTTGCGCGAGCCGCCGCCCTGACCGTAAGGGCCGGGCCACATGTCCCAACCAGCCTTGCTGGAGATGATCAGTTCGTCGCGGTATTGCTGGAAGTCTTCGCGCAGCAGGCGACCGAAATTGGTCTCGGCGCTGCCGTACGGCGGGCCGTAGTTGTTGGCCAGGTCGAAGTGGTTGATGCCCAGATCGAACGCGGTGCGCAGCAAGGCGCGCTGGGTGTCGATCGGCGTGCTGTCACCGAAGTTGTGCCACAGGCCCAGCGACAGCGCCGGCAGCACCAGACCGCTGCGCCCGACGCGGCGGTAAGGGATGGAGTCGTAGCGGTTTTCGGCAGCGGTGTAAGTCATCGAATCCTCTCTTGTCTGTCTTGAAATGGGTGTCGACCTGCTCGCGAAGGGTGTTACACAAATCTATTGCCGGGTCGGGCAAGCCCAACGTTCTGGCGCAACGTCCGACCTTCATACTCAGTTCTGAACAACCCGCGCCGTTGCAGTTCCGGGACCACGCCAGTGGCGAAGTCTTCGAGCCCGCCCGGCAAATGCGGCACCAGCACATTGAAACCGTCGGCCGCGCCCTGTTCGAACCATTCCTGCAAGCGATCAGCGATCTGCTCGGGGGTACCGACCAGGCTGTAATGCCCTCGCCCACCGGCAATCTTGCGACCGAGTTCGGCAAGGCTCAGGTTCTCCCGGCCCGCCAATTCTGTCAGCAGTTTCTGCCGGCTCTGCTGGCCGCTTTCCGTCAGCGGTAGCTCAGGCAACGGCCCGTCCAGCGGATACTTCGACAAGTCGAAGTTGCCCAGCATACGCCCAAGCAAGGCGACGCCAACCTCGGGTTCGACCAATTGCTGAAACGTTTCACATTTTTCCTGCGCCTGGGCCTCTGTTTGCCCGACCACGACGAAAACCCCGGGCATGATCTTCAGCGAATCGGCACTGCGCCCGTACTGGGGCAAACGTCCTTTGAGGGCGGCATAAAACGCTTGGGCGCCGGTCCCGTTGTCCTCCCAACTGTCCCAAAGCCCGTTATCGAACGCGAAAGCACCTGACGAATAGGGCGGGGACTGAATTGGCTATGCTCTAAAGGACACCGAGGCGGCCCATTCGCGGGCAAGCCCGCTCCCACAGGTTTCTGCGTTGAACACAAAATCTGTGAACGACGCCAATCCCTGTGGGAGCGGGCTTGCCCGCGAAGGCGGCGGATCAAGCACCACATATCCCGAAGGCAAGTCTATGCACACCGCCATCATCATTTTCTTCGGCCTGGTTCTGCTCGCCCTGATGCTCTACATCGGTGAGCGCATCGGCTTCAGCCGTCAGACCATGGCCTACGGCTTCGCCGCGCTGTGGCTGGCATTGACGGTGATTAATGGCGCGGTGGGGGTGGTGCATGCCGGCCAGTCCGTGGGATCGGAACTGGTGATCGGCAGTGCGGTATATGGCGTGCCGCTGGCGGCGATGGTGTTGTTCATGGTGCTGAGCGCCGAGTCGTAAAACGTCCCGACGCTCAGCTCATGATCAACGCACCAGGTGCAGGAACTGCATGTGGCGCTCGTACTGGTCGAGGATGTCGTTGATGATCTGCTCCTTGGTGTAGCCGACCAGATCGTAGTCCTGACTGCCCTCGCTCAGATGCACTTCGGCGCGGTAATAGCGGCGGTTGTTGAGCTGTTTGGAGCCCATACCGCCACGCGCAAATGATGGCGTGAAGTAGCCGCGCATCTGCACCTGATAAATGAACGGATGCTGCTCGCCGTGGCCGATTTCCAGGCTGACGTTGTCATGCGCCGGATCCGGCTGGGTGACCACGTTCAGGCCTTTCTCGACGAACACCGCGGTCACTTCTTCAATCGCCGGGCGCACGGTGGTGTCCATGAAGCGGTACACCTCATCACGCGACGGGAAGTGCACGGCCTGACTCAAGCGCTGGCGCCAGCCCCCCGTGCCACGTCGCGCACCCGACACCGGCGCCAGCGAATGCAGTTGCGCGATCTGCTTCTGCGATTCGAGATAGAACGCCTTGTGCAGGCCCCACATCATCAGCAGCAGAATCAGCGAGAACGGCAACGAGGTCAGCACTACCGCTGATTTCAGCGCATCGATACTGCCGGAGAACAACAGCGCGCTGGTGATCAGCGCGGTCATCGCGCCCCAGAATACCCGCAGCCATTTCGGCCCGTCTTCATCCGGGTTGCCGCCCTTGGCCGACAGCGTCGAAAGCACCACGGTGCCGGAGTCGGCAGAGGTGACGAAGAACACGAAGCTGATGAACACCGTCACGGCGATGACGGTTTTGCTCCACGGGTAGGTTTCCAGCAACAGATAAATGCTCATCGACGGGTTGTCGATGGCCGACATGCCAAGTGCGCTCATGCCGTGGTTGAGCACTTGATCAAGGGCGCTGTTGCCGAAAATCGACATCCACGCCAGGGTGAAACCGAGCGGGATCAGCAGCACACCGAAGACGAACTCACGGATTGTGCGGCCACGGGAAATCCGGGCGATGAACAGGCCCACGAACGGCGACCATGCGATCCACCAAGCCCAGTAAAACACGGTCCAGCCACCGAGCCAGTCGCTCGGTTTGTCGTAGGCATAGAGGTCGAAACTCTTCATCGGCAAGGCACCGAGGTAGTCGCCGACGTTCTGGATCAGGGTGTTGAGCAGGTGCTGGGTGGGACCTGCGAACAACACGAACAGCAGCAGCGCACAGGCCAGCAGCATGTTGATGTCAGACATCACCCGCACGCCTTTATCCACACCGGAGACGGCAACGATGATCGCCGCGCCCATCATCAGCGTGATCAGGCCGACCTGAATCCACTGGGTATGAGCGATGCCAAACAGGTAGTCGAGGCCCGAGTTGAGGTGCAACACGCCGAAGCCCATGTCAGCGCCAAGACCAAACACCGTGGCGATGATGCCGAAGCCATCCACTGCATAACCGATGGGGCCGTTGATGCGTTTGCCGATCAGTGGATACAGCGCCGAACGCAGGGCCAGTGGCAGGTTATGCCGATACGCGAAGTACGCCAGCGCCATGCCGACAAAGGCAAAAACGCCCCAGCCGTGCAGGCCCCAGTGCAGAAACAGAACCTGCATCGCCTGACGCGCAGCCTCCGCTGTACCGGCCTCGCCTTGCGGCGGCTGGAGCATGTGGGTCAGCGGTTCGGACACGCAGAAGAAGAACAGCGTGATGCTGATCCCGGCGGCGAAGAGCATGCCGGCCCAGGACAGGTAACTGAATTCGGGCTCGTCGTGGTCGGCACCGAGTTTTATCTTGCCGTAGCCGGATAACGCGGTGACCACCACGAAGACCAGATACAGCGTCATCGCGAGCATGTAGTACCAGCCGACCGTGTTGGCCGCCCAGTTTTGCGCTTCCAGCAGCCAGGCACCGGCCTGTTCGGGCATGGCGATGACCACGAGACCAAACAGCAGAATGACCGTCGCGGCGAAGTAGAACACCGGCGGATTCATGCGCACCAGACCGCTGGCGGGGGTAGACGATGCACTCATGAAGCATGCACCTCGAGGGGTTGAAACGTGGCTGAAATGATCGGACTCAGCAAAGGCAAGCCTCCTGTTGTGAGCGGGCAGCGAACCACCGGTTTAACTTGAATGAACGTTCAAGTTAAACATGGATAGGGCGCTAAGGACTAATCGCACGGCTAAGCGGTAGCTTTCCTACGCTAGCTCAAGGAGGGGTATGACGTGGGTTTGGGGCGATTCGTTCACTGGAGAATTGGCGGAAGGCCATTATCTTGATACAACCTTAAAACATTCGCGAGCAGGCTCGCTCCCACTTTGGAATGCGTTCCACTGTGGGAGCGAGCCTGCTCGCGAAGAGGCCTGATGCAGCAACGCAGATTCAGAAACCTACTTCTGCGTCCCGTCATCATGCTGCAGATTGGCCTGAGTCAAATTGCACCCTGCCGGCACACTGCGGGTCAGCCACACGTTGCCACCAATGGTCGAGCCCTTGCCAATCGTGATCCGCCCAAGAATCGTCGCCCCGGCGTAAATGACCACATCATCCTCGACAATCGGATGGCGTGGATGGCCCTTCTGCAACTGCCCGTCTTCATCGGCCGGGAAGCGCTTGGCGCCCAATGTCACCGCCTGATAAATCCGCACGCGCTCACCAATGATCGCCGTCTCGCCGATCACCACACCCGTGCCGTGATCGATAAAGAAACTGCGGCCGATCTGCGCGCCCGGGTGGATATCAATACCAGTGGCCGAGTGCGCAATTTCCGCGCTGATCCGCGCCAGCAATGGCAGCCCGGCACGATACAAGTGGTGGGCCAGCCGATGGTGAATCACCGCCAAAATCCCCGGGTAGCACAGCAGCACTTCATCGACACTGCGCGCCGCCGGATCGCCGTGATAGGCCGCCAGTACGTCGGTGTCGAGCAGCGTGCGCAGCCCCGGCAATGCCAAGGCGAAATCCTGAACGATCTGGATCGCCCGGGCTTCGACTTCGGTGTCCGCCTGAGCACTGTGTCGGGCGACATAACGCAATTCCAGGCGTGTCTGCGCCAGCAATGCATTCAACGCCACGTCGAGGGTGTGGCCGACGTAAAAATCTTCACTTTCTTCACGCAGATCGACCGGCCCCAAACGCATCGGGAACAGCGCGCCACACAACGCCTCGAGAATTTCCGCCATCGCCGCCCGCGACGGCAACTCGCGACCGCCCTGCTCGCCGGACGCCCGGCCGTTCTGTGCCCGCCACTGATCCCGCGCGCTGCGCAGTTGGCTGACGATGGTCTGCAATTGCCAATGGCTGGAACGCTCGCTCACGGTAAAGACTCCTCTCGGGCGGCCGGACTGTCTGGCCGCGTCAACGGCGACCACTTTACGACATGCTCGCGAGGGCGAATTAAGAACCGATAGTGCTGGACTCAGTCCATTTGGCTATAAGCGATCCACGGTTGCCCATGCAAAATCGACTGCCTATAGTCCTTTCATCTTTCTCCGCCAGTACGGACTCATGATCAAACAACAGCTTGACCGCTTTAGCCGCCTCGACCTGCTCGGCCACCCTACCCCACTGGAAAAACTCGAGCGCCTGTCCACCTGGCTCGGCCGCGACGTGTACATCAAACGCGACGACCTGACGCCGCTGGCCATGGGCGGCAACAAGCTGCGCAAACTCGAATACCTCGCCGCCGACGCGCTGGCGCAAGGTGCCGACACCCTGATCACCGCCGGCGCGCTGCAATCGAACCACGTGCGCCAGACCGCCGCACTGGCCGCCAAACTCGGTCTCGGCTGTGTGGCGCTGCTGGAAAATCCGCTGGGCACCGATGACAGCAATTACACCGGCAACGGCAATCGGCTACTGCTGGACCTGTTCGACACCAAAGTCGAGTTGGTCGAAAACCTCGACAACGCCGACGAACAACTGGCCGCACTCGCCGCGCGTTTGCGCAGCAACGGCAAGAAGCCGTATCTGGTGCCGATCGGTGGCTCCAACGCCCTCGGTGCTTTGGGTTATGTGCGCGCAGGCCTGGAACTGGCCGAGCAGATCAAGGACACCGGTCTCGACTTCGCCGCCGTGGTGTTGGCTTCAGGCAGTGCCGGGACGCACAGCGGTCTGGCGCTGGCCCTGAGCGAAGTGTTGCCAGAGCTGCCGGTGATCGGCGTGACCGTTTCGCGTAGCGAAGAAGATCAGCGCCCGAAAGTGCAGGGCCTCGCAGAACGCACGGCCGATCTGCTCGGCGTGGCGTTGCCGGCAAGCTTCAAGGTCCAATTGTGGGACGAATACTTCGGCCCGCGTTACGGCGAACCAAATGCCGGGACATTGTCGGCGGTGAAATTGCTGGCGAGTCAGGACGCGGTGTTGCTCGATCCGGTTTATACCGGCAAGGCCATGGCCGGGCTGCTCGATGGCATCGGCCGGCAGCGCTTCAATGAAGGCCCGATCATCTTCCTGCATACCGGCGGGGCGCCAGCGTTGTTTGCCTACAAGGATTTCCTGTAACAGAAGATCAAAAGATCGCAGCCTTCCGCAGCTCCAAGAGATCACCATGTAGGAGCTGCGGAGGGCTGCGATCTTTTTCCACAGACAATGCATATTCTAATAAAGAATAACATTTCATATATTAAGTATTTTCAAGTCTAAAGCGGGCACCTTATAGTCTCGCCGCAGGCGAATTTGGCGGGAGACGCTTAAGCTGCTTTAAGGCAGGATAGCGCTGTCGTCCAACTCCCGTATTCGCCAACTTTCCTTAAGCGTCTTCCATAAGAAAACACAGGGGCTTGTCATGAATTTTTCCGCACTACGTCGCAATCTGCTGGTCGGTTCGCTGGGCCTGGCGCTGAGCGCCGGTCTGATTGGCCAGGCAGTGGCCGGTGAGCAGCTGCAACAGATCAAGGACAAGGGCGTTATCAACGTCGGCCTGGAAGGCACTTATCCACCGTTCAGTTTCGTCGATGCCGACGGCAAGCTGTCCGGTTTCGAAGTCGAATTCTCCGAAGCCCTGGCCAAAGAACTGGGCGTGAAGGTCAAGCTGCAGACGACCAAATGGGACGGCATCCTCGCGGCGCTGGAATCCAAGCGTCTGGACGCAGTGATCAACCAGGTGACCATTTCCGAAGAACGCAAGAAGAAGTATGACTTCTCCGAGCCGTACACCGTTTCCGGGATTCAGGCGCTGGTGCTGACCAAGAAAGCCGCCGACCTGAACATCAAATCCGCTGCCGATCTGGGAGGCAAGAAAGTCGGCGTGGGCCTGGGCACCAACTACGAGCAGTGGGTCAAAGCCAACGTGCCGACCGCTGACGTGCGCACCTATGAAGATGATCCGACCAAGTTCCAGGACCTGCGTGTAGGCCGCATCGACGCCATCCTGATCGACCGTCTGGCCGCGCTGGAATATGCCAGGAAAGCCAAGGACACCACAGCCGCCGGCGAAGCGTTCTCCCGTCAAGAGGCCGGCGTTACCTTGCGCAAAGGCGAGCCTGAACTGTTGGCTGCCGTAAACAAGGCCATCGACAAGCTGCGTGCCGACGGCACGCTGGCCAAGCTTTCGGAAAAATACTTCAGCGCTGACGTCACTAAATAATGGAAGCAACATTCCAAATTGTACGGGAGGCCATGCCCTTTTTGCTCAAGGGCATGTACTTCACCGTCATCCTCAGCCTGGGTGGCATGTTCTTCGGCTTCCTGCTCGGCTTCAGTCTGGCGTTGATGCGCCTGTCGCGCTTCAAGATGTTGAGCTTGATTGCCCGCATCTACGTGTCGTTCTTTCGCGGCACGCCGTTGCTGGTACAACTGTTCGTCATCTATTACGGCTTGCCTCAGGTGGGCCTTGAGCTCGATCCGATACCCGCAGCCCTGATCGGCCTTTCGCTGAACATGGCTGCTTATATCTGTGAAATCCTGCGCTCTTCGATCAGTTCGATTGAACGCGGTCAGTGGGAAGCCGCTGCGAGCATCGGCATGACCCGCGCGCAGACTCTGCGTCGGGCCATCCTGCCGCAAGCGATGCGCACAGCGTTGCCGGCGCTGGGCAACAGCTTCATTTCACTGGTCAAGGACACCGCACAGGCCGCCACCATCCAAG
Organism: Pseudomonas sp. Irchel 3E19; assembly: GCF_900187585.1. Lineage (NCBI taxonomy): Bacteria > Pseudomonadati > Pseudomonadota > Gammaproteobacteria > Pseudomonadales > Pseudomonadaceae > Pseudomonas > Pseudomonas sp. Irchel 3E19. The sequence continues at coordinate 19,688 of NZ_FYDT01000037.1, read as the reverse complement.
TACCCGAGTTGCTACGTCAGGCGCAGTTGATCAGCGCCCGCAACTTCGAAATTTTTACCATGTATCTGTCCGCCGCGCTGCTTTACTGGATTCTGGCCACGGTGCTTTCGCACTTCCAGAACAAGTTGGAAGAGCGGGTCAATCGGCACGACCAGGAGTCCTGACCCCATGATCGTCGTGGAAAAACTGACCAAGCAATTCAAGGGTCAGGTCGTGCTCAACGGCATCGACCTCGAGGTGAAGGAAGGCGAAGTTGTCGCAATCATCGGCCCCAGTGGCTCGGGGAAAACGACGTTCCTGCGCTGCCTGAACTTCCTTGAGGAGCCCACCAGCGGCCGGATCAAGGTCGGCGATATCGAAATCGATACCCGTCGCCCGCTGAACCAGCAGCAAAGCCTGGTGCGCAACCTGCGCCAGCACGTGGGTTTCGTGTTCCAGAACTTCAACCTGTTCCCCCATCGCACCGCCCTGGAAAACGTCATCGAAGGCCCCATCGTGGTCAAGAAGATGCCGCGCGAGCAAGCCATTGCCCTGGGCATGAAGCTGCTGGCCAAGGTCGGTCTCGCCGGTAAAGAGGACGCCTATCCGCGTCGACTGTCCGGTGGTCAGCAACAGCGCGTGGCGATTGCCCGGGCGCTGGCGATGGAGCCGGAAGTGATCCTGTTCGACGAGCCGACCTCGGCCCTCGATCCGGAACTGGTGGGCGAAGTGCTGGCGACCATCCGCGGTCTTGCCGAAGAGAAACGCACCATGGTCATCGTTACCCACGAAATGGGCTTTGCCCGCGACGTGGCCAACCGTGTGGTGTTTTTCGACAAGGGCGTGATCGTTGAGCAAGGCGAAGCCAAGGCGCTGTTTGCCAACCCGAAAGAAGAACGCACTAAACAGTTTCTCAACAAGTTCCTGAATCACGCCTGAGAAACTTCTCCGCACCAATCGAAACTTCCACGGATGGAAGTTACTCTGTTCCACCCCCTCCCAAATATATACAAATAAAACATAACCGATGCGCTACACACATATGTTCTGCAACAGATAAAAACAGCCTGAAACTCGCAGCAACTTAAAAAACCGACCCAAACAGCTTGCGTAGAAATCGATAAAATACCTTGAGCCCTGTGGCTTTATTCCCCTTACCACCTAGGCATAAGGCCTCGGCAGCGTAGGAAACTTCTGATTAACCCGTAATTCAATCATTAACTAACACCGACTATTGACACCCCTTCCTGCACACTCTTATCTAGTCGCCAACCGGCGTCACTTAGTTCAATCAATGCGCATTCAACTTGAACAAAAGTTCAAAGCTTTATTGCCAGTTGATGCACGCCTTTTGTTCTTCCAGAAACGGACTTCGCTGCAAGGCTTCAAGGAGAGAAATCGATGACCCGCACTTCGCATACCCCCGAACTGGCAGCGCCAACCCTGGCGCCAGCACAAAAAAACGGCATCAACCTGGCCGCAGCCGCCCACCTGATGGTCGACGTGCCGCCCTACCCCGCTATGGATTGCGGCGACCTGATCGAGCTGTTCTGGGACAAATGCTATGTCGCCTCAAAGGTGTTGACCGCCGAAGACGTCGGCGCGTCGGTGAGCCTGCGAGTGCCGGAGAGCTTCATGGCCAACGGCACCGCGCGCATCCACTATCGGGTGAGGCAGGTCGGCCAGGGCCCGGTGGTGTCGATATCGACCCGCGTGCAGGTCAAACTCGACTGCCCCGGCGGGCAACCCTCGGCCGTGTGCGGTGACGAGAACCAGCAACTGGTGCCCGTGACGATTCCTGACACCATTCGCCGCCAGGGCGTGAATCCCAATCAGATCAAACGCGGTGTACCACTGACCATCGAGCCCTACCCGAACATGGCCGAGGACGACGCTATCACCTTGCGTTGGGGTGATGTACGCATGGATCTGGCGCCGATCACGGCGGCGGATGTCGGGCTGCCGATTCAAGTCTGGGTACCGCCAGCGGTCATCGTCGAAGCCGGTGAAGATCTACGCCTGGACGTGACCTATTGCATCCTTGACCGGGTCGGCAACAACTCGCGTTGGGCGCCACCGCGAACGCTGAAGATCGGTTGTGTGAACCCTTACCTGAAGGTGCCATTGAGGCAGGACGTCAAGGCCGCAGAACCGCGCAAAGAGTGAGCACCGCATCTGTGGCAGGAGGGCTTCTGTGGTGAGGGGATTCTTAACCAACCCGACCATCACCCCTTCTATGCATATTCCTAAAAGTTAGTTTATTTAATATTTATACACGCTTAGGGTATATGAACCGGACCACCGGACATTCTTTCGTTCGCCGCACTTTTGCGGCGTTTTTCATGAGATGTGAGGTAGGTAGTATGGTCCGGAACACAATCACCCCAGTGCAGATCGCCAGGGCATTGCGTGCAGCCAAGGAGCGGCACTGATGTCCAGTCTGGCCGATGCAAACGTCCAGTCGGATCTGGACATCGCCCCGTTGTTGTTGCCCGCGCAGGTCTTGCACAACGACGCCCAAGCCATCAAGGCTGCCCATGAGCTGGCGCAAGTTGCTCGTGTTCAGGCCGCCAAACGCGACCGCCAGCGCAAGCTGCCATGGTCGGAAATCGAACAGTTCACCCGTAGCGGCCTGGGCAGCATTGCCATCCCGCGCGAGTACGGTGGCCCGCAGGTTTCATTCGTCACCCTGGCCGAGGTGTTCGCGATCATTTCCGCGGCCGATCCGGCGTTGGGGCAGATCCCGCAGAACCAGTTCGGCATCATCAATCTGGTGCTCGGCAGCGCCACGCAAGAACAGAAAAAACAGCTGTTCCAGAGTGTGTTGGAAGGCTGGCGCATCGGTAATGCCGGCCCTGAGCGCGGCACCAAAAACACCCTGGAACTGAAGGCGCGGATCACCGCCGATGGCGATGACTACGTGATCAACGGCCAGAAGTTCTACTCCACCGGTGCGCTCTTCGCGCATTGGGTCGCGGTCAAAGCGCTCAACGATGACGGCAAGCAAGTGCTGGCGTTCGTCCGTCGCGGCACGCCGGGGCTGCGCATCGTTGATGACTGGTCAGGCTTTGGACAGCGCACTACCGCCAGCGGCACGATTTTGTTGAACAACGTGCGCGTCGAAGCGGGTCTGGTGGTCGATAACTGGAAGATCAACGAGACGCCCAATACCCAAGGCGCCGTATCGCAACTGATCCAGGCTGCCATCGACGCCGGTATCGCCCGTGGCGCCATCGACGACGCCATCGAGTTCGTCAAAACCCGCGCGCGGCCGTGGATCGATGCCAAGGTTGAACGCGCCAGCGATGACCTCTACGTGATCGCCGACATCGGCAAACTGAAAATCGAACTGCACGCCGCCGAAGCGCTGCTGCGCAAGGCCGGGCAAGTGCTCGATCAGGTGCACGCCGCGCCGCTCACCGCCGACTCTGCCGCCCGCGCTTCGATTGCCGTGGCCGAAGCCAAAGTGCTGACCACCGAGATCTCGCTGCTGGCCAGTGAAAAGCTTTTCGAACTGGCCGGCAGCCGCGCGACCCTCGCCGAATTCAACCTCGACCGCCACTGGCGCAACGCCCGGGTGCATACCCTGCACGACCCGGTGCGCTGGAAGTATCACGCGGTCGGCGCCTATCGCCTCAACGGCACTTTGCCGGCCCGCCATTCCTGGATCTGACGACCAGACATCTGGAGAAACCCCTATGCCGTTTTCCCATCCCGTCGCGGTCATCACCAGCGATGAGCAAGCCCTGATCGTCGCCAGCGACCTGGCCGAAGATTTCAAACGCGACAGCGCCCTGCGCGACCGTGAACGTCGCCTGCCGCTGCCAGAACTCGACGTGTTTTCCCGCTCGGGCCTGTGGGGCATCAGCGTACCCAAGGAGTACGGTGGCGCCGGCGTGTCCAACGTGACCCTGGCCAAAGTCATCGCCCTGATCGCTCAGGCCGACGGCTCTCTCGGGCAGATTCCGCAGAACCATTTCTATGCGCTGGAAGTGCTGCGGGTGAACGGCAGCCATGAGCAGAAACGACGGTTGTACGCCGAGGTTCTGGCCGGTCAGCGTTTCGGCAATGCGCTGGCGGAACTCGGCACCAAAACCGCCCACGACCGTGTCACCAGCCTCAAGCGTGAAGGCGATGGCTATCGCATCAATGGCCGCAAGTTTTATGCGACCGGCGCGATTTACGCGCAGCGCATTCCAACGTCAGTCGTCGATGAAAACGGCGTGCAGCAACTGGCCTTCGTCCCTCGCGACAGCAAAGGCTTGAGCGTGATCGACGACTGGAGCGGCTTTGGCCAGCGCACCACCGGCAGCGGTTCGGTGGTGTTCGAAGACGTGTACGTCGCCGCCGAAGACGTGATCCCGTTCCAGAGCGCCTTCGAACGCCCGACCACCGTCGGCCCGCTCGCGCAGATCCTTCACGCCGCCATCGACACCGGCATCGCTCGCGCCGCTTACGAAGATGCCTTGCACTTCGTCCGTAGCAAAACCCGGCCATGGATCGATTCCGGCAACGACAAAGCCACCGAAGATCCACTGACACTGAAAAGCTTCGGCCACCTGAGCATCCGCCTGCACGCCACCGAGGCGCTGCTCGAACGCTCCGGTGAGTTCCTCGACAAGGCTCAGGCCGAGACCAACGCCGAAACGGTCGCTGCCGCCTCGATTGCCGTCGCCGAAGCACGGGCGATCAGCACGGAAATCTCCCTTGCTGCTGGTAGCACCTTGTTCGAACTCGCCGGCAGCCAGGCCACCCTGATCGAGCACGGCCTCGACCGCCACTGGTGCAACGCCCGCGTGCATACCCTGCACGACCCGGTGCGTTGGAAGTATCACGCGGTGGGCAATTACTACCTCAACGATGAAAACCCGCCGCTGCGGGGGACCATCTGATGGCGAAGAAAAAAATCCTGCTCAATGCGTTCAACATGAACTGCATCGGACACATCAACCATGGTCTGTGGACGCATCCTCGCGACACCTCCACGCGCTACAACTCCATTGAATACTGGACCGAACTGGCACAGTTGCTGGAGCGCGGGCTGTTCGACGGATTGTTCATCGCCGACATCGTCGGCGTGTACGACGTCTATCAAAACTCGGTGGACGTCACCCTGAAAGAGTCGATCCAGTTGCCGGTAAACGATCCTTTGTTGCTGGTTTCGGCGATGGCCGCGGTGACCAAAAACCTCGGTTTCGGCCTGACCGCCAACCTCACTTACGAGCCGCCGTATCTGTTCGCCCGGCGCATGTCGACCCTCGATCATTTGAGCCGTGGTCGTGTCGGCTGGAACATCGTTACCGGTTATCTGGACAGCGCCGCCAAGGCCATGGGCCTCAGCGAACAAGTTGAACATGACCGTCGTTACGATCAGGCCGATGAATACCTGGAAGTGCTCTACAAACTCTGGGAAGGCAGTTGGGAAAACGGTGCAGTGCTCAATGACCGCGAGCAGCGGGTTTATGCCCAACCGGAAAAAGTCCACAAGGTTGAGCACAAGGGCGAGTTCTATCAGGTCGAGGGTTACCACCTCTGCGAGCCGTCGCCGCAGCGCACGCCTGTGCTGTTTCAGGCCGGCAGCTCTGATCGCGGCTTGCTGTTCGCCGGACGCCACGCCGAGTGCGTGTTCATCAGCGGCCAGAACAAACCGTCGACCAAGGTGCAAGTGGACAAGGTGCGCGCCAGCGCCGTCGAGGCCGGGCGCAATCCCGAGGACATCAAGGTGTTCATGGGCCTTAACGTGATCGTCGGCGCGACCGAGCAAGCGGCGTGGGCCAAGCATGCCGAGTACCTGAGCTACGCCAGCGCCGAGGCTGGCGTGGCGCATTTTTCCGCGTCCACCGGCATCGACTTTTCCCAGTACGAGATCGACGAACCGATCCAGTATGTGAAGAGCAACGCCATCCAGTCCGCAACCAAAAACCTGCAAAACAACGACTGGACCCGACGCAAATTGCTCGACCAGCACGCCCTCGGTGGTCGCTACATCACCGTGGTCGGTTCGCCTGAGCAAGTAGCGGATGAGCTGGAATCGTGGATCGCCGAAACCGGGCTGGACGGCTTCAACCTGACCCGCATCATCACCCCGGAAAGCTATGTGGATTTCATTGAGCTGGTGATCCCGGAGCTGCAGCGGCGGGGGTCGTACAAGATCGCGTATGACAGCGGCAGCTTGCGCGAAAAGCTGTTTCACGGCGCGGCGCAGTTGCCCGAGCAACACACTGGATCTTCGTACCGCCGCTAAAAGCTTCGCGAGCAGGCTCGCTCCCACATTTGGAATGCATTTCCCTGTGGGAGCGGGCTTGCTCGCGAAGAGGCCCGACCGGACACCACCTATTTATGCACTGACTGGAAAAACCACCATGACCAAGAAACGCCTGTCCCACCCAGTCAAAGCACTGGCCCTGGCCCTCGGCTTGTTCAGCTCGGCAGTCTTCGCCGCCGACGCCCCGTTAAAAATCGGCACCACCGCGGCCTTCGCCATTCCGCTCGAAGCCGCCGTCGAAGAGGCCAACAATCAAGGCCTGAAAGTCGAACTGGTCGAGTTCACCGACTGGATCGCGCCCAACGTCAGCCTCTCTGCCGGCGACATCGACGTGAACTACTTCCAGCACATCCCGTTCCTGGAAAACGCCAAAGCCGCTGCCGGTTTTGATCTGGTGCCCTTCGCCCCGGGGATCATCAACAACGTCGGCCTCTACTCGAAGAAATACAAAAGCTTCGGCGAGCTGCCTGAAGGCGCCAGCGTGGCCATCGCCAACGACCCGATCAACAGCGGTCGCGGTCTGCAACTGCTGGCCAAAGCCGGTCTGATCACGCTGAAACCGGGCGTCGGCTACAAAGCCACCGAAGACGATATCGTCGCCAACCCGAAGAAGATCAAGATCCTCCAGGTCGAAGCCGTACAACTGGTGCGCGCCTATGATGATGCCGATCTGGTGCAGGGCTACCCGGCCTACATTCGACTGGCCAAGACCTTCGATGCCGGCTCGGCGTTGCTGTTCGACGGCCTCGACCACAAAGAATACGTAATCCAGTTCGTGATCCAGCCGAAGAGCAAAACCGATCCGCGCCTGATCAAGTTCGTCGACATCTACCAGCATTCGCCAGCCGTTCGCGCCGCTCTCGACAAGGCCCACGGCAAGCTGTACCAGGCTGGTTGGGAAAGCTGAATGAGCGCTGCCATCCAGCGGCGACCGGAAACTCCGGAGCCACATGAAGCTGAGCGTACAGAACTGCATCCCGAGCTGAACCGCGCCCACGTGCGTTTCATCGGTCTGGGTAAAACCTACGAAGGCCGGCAAGGCCCGGTCGCTGCCCTGCAAGGTATCGATTTGGCGATCCAGCGCGGCGAAGTGTTCGGCATCATCGGCCGTAGCGGCGCCGGCAAGTCGTCGCTGATCCGCACGATCAACCGCTTGGAGCAACCGACTTCGGGGCGGGTGCTGATCGATCAAGTGGACATCGGTGAGTTCGACGAGGATCGCTTGGTCGCCCTGCGCCGACGGATCGGCATGATCTTTCAGCACTTCAATCTGATGTCGGCAAAAACCGTCTGGCAAAACGTCGAACTGCCACTGAAAGTAGCCGGCGTGCCGAAAGAGCAACGCGAGAAAAAGGTTCGCGAACTGCTTGAACTGGTCGGCCTGCAAGCCAAGCACAAGGCCTATCCGGCGCAGCTTTCCGGCGGGCAGAAACAGCGTGTCGGCATCGCCCGGTCGCTGGTGCATGACCCGGACATTCTGCTGTGCGATGAGGCCACTTCGGCCCTCGACCCGGAGACCACCCAGTCGATCCTCAGCCTGCTGCGCGAGATCAATAAACGCTTGGGTCTGACCATCGTCCTGATTACTCACGAGATGGCGGTGATCCGCGAAATCTGCGACCGCGTGGTGGTGCTGGAACACGGGCGCATCGTCGAGCAAGGCCCGGTGTGGGAAGTGTTCGGCAACCCTCAACACGAGGTCAGCCAGACGTTGCTCGCGCCGTTGCAACACGCCTTGCCGGAGGAACTGCAGAGCCGCCTGCACGCGCAACCGCCCTCCTCCGATGCCGCAGTGGTACTGCGTTTGCAGTTCACCGGCAATGCCCGTGATGAGCCGGATCTGGCGGCGTTGTTTGCAGCCCTCGGCGGGCGGGTGAAATTGCTTCAGGGTGGCGTCGAGCGAATTCAGGGGCATGCCCTCGGGCAACTGCTGTTGGCCGTGAGCGGTTCGCCGTTGGCCGCCGAGCAATTGCGTGAACGCGCCGGGCAGTGGGCGCAACGGGTGGAGGTATTGGGTTATGTGGTTTGATCGCTTGCTGCAAGGTTTCATCGACACGTTTTTGATGGTCGGCGTCTCATCGCTGATCGCGTTGCTGGTGGGCATTCCCATGGCAGTGGTTCTGGTCACCAGCGACAGGGGCGGGATCTACCAGGCACCGGTGCTGAACCGGGCGCTGGGCGCCTTCGTGAACCTGTTTCGTTCGATCCCGTTTCTGATCCTGATGGTCGCGCTGATTCCGTTCACCCGGTTGATCGTCGGCACCACCTATGGCGTGTGGGCCGCGGTGGTGCCGTTGACCATCGCGGCGACGCCGTTCTTTGCGCGGATTGCCGAAGTGAGTCTGCGTGAAGTCGATCACGGCCTGATCGAAGCCGCGCAGGCCATGGGTTGCCGGCGCTGGCACATCGTCTGGCATGTGCTTCTGCCGGAGGCGCTGCCGGGGATAGTCGGCGGTTTCACCATTACGCTGGTGACGATGATCAACTCCTCGGCCATGGCCGGGGCGATTGGTGCCGGCGGGTTGGGCGACATTGCTTATCGCTACGGCTATCAGCGGTTCGATAGCCAGATCATGCTGACGGTGATTGTGTTGCTGGTGGCGTTGGTGGCGGTGATTCAGTTGGGGGGTGATCGGTTGGCGCGGGGGTTGAACAAGCGTTGAGCTCATCTGGATTCATGCCACGCCTCTGAAACCGCTTTCGCGAGCAGGCTCGCTCCCACATTTGAAAGGCGTTCCCCTGTGGGAGCGAGCTTGCTCGCGAATGGCTGCGCAGCAGCCCCGAACCCGATGGCGTATATTCGGCACATCTCCTTTGCCCGTGCAGCCCTCGACCATGAAGCAAACCTCCGCCGACCTCGAACAGATCACCGCCACCACCCTCGGCCATTACAACTCAGTGGCCGAAGACTTCCGCGAAGGCACCCGCGATCACGATGTCAGCCAGAACATCGATGCGCTGTTGCGGCATATCCAGGGCACGGCGCCATTCACGATTCTGGATTTCGGCTGCGGCCCCGGGCGGGATTTGCAGACGTTTACGCGCATGGGGCATGTCGCGGTCGGCCTCGACGGCTCGGAAAAATTTGCGCAGATGGCCCGCGAAGACAGCGGCTGCGAGGTCTGGTGCGAGGACTTCCTGAAGCTGGATTTACCGGCCGAACGCTTCGACGGGATCTTCGCCAATGCCGTGTTGTTTCATGTACCACGGCAGGAGTTGCCACGGGTTCTGCGGCAACTGCGCGACACCCTGAAGCCCGGTGGCGTGCTGTTCAGCTCAAATCCGCGCGGGGATAACCAGGAGGGTTGGAACGGGCCGCGTTATGGCTCATACCACGACCTGCAAGCGTGGCGCGATTTGCTGACCGCTGCCGGATTTGTCGAGCTGGAGCACTACTTCCGCCCGGCGGGGCTGCCGCGAGAGCAGCAGCCTTGGTTGGCGAGTGTCTGGCGTAAACCGGTGTAGTCAGACCAGACGCCTTCGCGGGCAAGCCCGCTCCCACAGGTGTTGCGGGTGTTCACAAAATCTGTGTCCACTGAAAACCCTGTGAGAGCGGACTTGCCCGCGATGAGTGCGCAGCACTCGCTTTTAAGCCGCGTCTTTTTTCGGCTCGCGAATCTTGTACCAGGCGACATACAACGCCGGTAAAAACAGCAGCGTCAGCAACGTCGCAATGACAATCCCGCCAATCATCGCGTAAGCCATCGGCCCCCAGAACACTTCCCGGGCAATCGGGATCATGCCCATGCTGGCTGCCGCCGCCGTCAGCAGAATCGGCCGGCGGCGATGCTCGGTCGCTTCCACCACCGCGTCCCACGGGGCCAGGCCCTTCTTCTCGAACTCATCGATCTGCGTCACCAGGATTACCGAGTTACGGATGATGATGCCGATCAGCGCCAGAATCCCGAGGATCGCCACGAAGCCCATTGGCGTACCGGTCGGCACCAGCGCCAGCACCACGCCGATCAGCCCCAGTGGCGCGACACTCGCCACCAGGAACATCTTCTGCACGCTGTGCAACTGGATCATCAGGAAGGTCGCCATCAAAAACAGCATCAACGGTAAGACCTTGGCGATAGGCCCTTGAGCCTTGCCGCTTTCCTCGACGGTACCGCCGGTGGCGACTTTGTAGCCCACCGGCAGTTTGTCGGCGAAGGCATCGATGGACGGTTTGAGCAGTTTCACCAGATCGGTCGGCTGAATCTCGTCGCGCACCGACGCCTTGATGGTGATGGTCGGCAAGCGGTCGCGACGCCACACCAGCGGCTGCTCCAGTTCATAACGCACGGTGGCGAACGCCAGCAGCGGAATCGACGTGCCGCCGGGCGTGACGATTTGCAGGTTTTGCAGGGTTTCCGGCGTACCGCGTTCAGAATCCACCGCCCGACCAACGACGTTGATCAGGTAGATATCGTCATCGACCTGAGTCAACGGCGAGCCGCTGACGATGCTGTTCATCAGGTTTGCCACGTCTTCGGACGACAGTCCGAGCTGACGCGCCTTGTCCTGAGCGATGTCGATGCGCAGGACTTTGCCCGGTTCGTTCCAGTCATAAATGATCTCGCCGATGTGCGAGTTCTTGTCCAGCTCGGTGGCCAGTTCGATCGCATGCTTACGCACCTGATCGATGTCCTTGCCACTGATTCGGTACTGGATCGGCCGGCCCACCGGTGGGCCCATTTCCAGCGCCTGCACGTAACTGCCGATGCCGACGAAGTCTTTGCGCAGCCGTTCGCGCAGGCGTTCGCTCAAGGCTTCGCGCGCCTCAAAATCCTTGCTGACAATCACCAGTTGCGCGTAGTAGGGGTTTTGCAATTGCTGATCCAGCGGCAGGTAGAAACGGATCGCCCCCTGACCGATGTAGGTACTCCAGCGCACGATGTCCGGATCACCCTTGAGGGTTTCTTCCAGCTTGTCCACGGCTTTGCGGGTTTCGTTGATCGAAGCGTTTTGCGGCAGGTTCAGGTCGACCAGAATTTCCGGGCGATCCGACGACGGGAAGAACTGGTTTTGCACGAAGCGCATGCAGAACACCGCCAGTACAAAGAGCAGAACCGTGATGCCGATGGCCCACCAGCGGTTGCGCATCGACCACAACAAGCCGTGGTTGAACGCACGCCCGACGCGACCGGGCTCGGCCGCATGGGGTTTCACGTTGGCGCTGAGGATGTGCACGCCGATCACCGGCGCAAAGAACACCGCCACCACCCACGACACCAGCATCGCCACGGCGATGACCGCAAACAGCGTGAACGTGTATTCACCCGCCGAGCTGGCGTTGAGGCCGATGGGCACAAAACCGGCCACCGTCACCAGCGTACCGGTGAGCATCGGGAACGCCGTCGAGGTGTAGGCGAAGGTCGCCGCCTGCTCCCGGGTCTCGCCCATTTCCAGGCGTGTGACCATCATCTCCACGGTGATCATCGCGTCGTCGACCAACAGGCCGAGGGCGATAATCAATGCGCCAAGGGAGATCCGCTGCATGGTGATGCCGCTGTATTCCATGAACACAAACACCATCGCCAGCACCAGCGGAATCGAGCACGCCACCACTAGCCCGGCGCGTACACCGAGGCTGATAAAGCTCACCACCAAGACGATGATCACCGCTTCGAACAAGGCGCTGGTGAAGCCGCCGACGGCCTCTTCCACCACCACCGCCTGATCGGACACGGTGTGCACACCGACGCCCACCGGCAGGTCGGCGGTGAGTTGATCGATGCGCTCGTGCAGGGCCTTACCGAACTCCTGAACGTTGCCGCCCTTCTGCATGGCAATCGCCAGACCGATTGCCGGTTTGCCGTCGAAGCGGAACTCCGGAGTCGCCGGGTCGACGTAACCACGGCTGATGTCGGCGATGTCGGCCAGACGATAGAAGCGATCATTGAGCTTGAGATTGACCTCGGCCAGATCCTTCTCCGAGGCGAACTGTCCGGAAGTGCGCACGGAAATGCGCTCCGGCCCGGCCTCGATCACCCCTGCCGGCGTCACCGCGTTCTGCGATTGCAGGCTCTGCACCACCTGGCGCTGATCGATGCCCAGCGCCGCCAGTTTGCGCGTGGAGAAGTTCAGGTAAATCACTTCGTCCTGCTGGCCGACCATCTCGATCTTGCCCAGCCCCGGCACATTGCGGATCTCGGCGCGCGCCTGTTCGACATAGTCGCGCAGCTGGCGCATGGTCAGTCCGTCAGCCGTAAACGCATACACCGAACCGAATACATCACCGAACTCATCGTTGAATCCCGGCCCCTGAATGCCTTGGGGAAACTGCCCGCGGATGTCGTCGATCTTCTTGCGCACCTGGTACCAGATCTGCGGGATGTCCTTGGCGCTGGTGGTGTCGCGCAGGTACACATACACTGTCGATTCGCCGGGGCGCGTGTAGCTTTTCACGTAGTCGAGCGAATCCAGTTCTTCGAGTTTTTTCTCGATGCGGTCGGTAACCTGCTTGAGCGTCTCTTCTTGGGTCGCACCCGGCCATTTGGTCTGGATCACCATGGTTTTGATGGTGAACGACGGGTCTTCTTCGCGACCCAGATTGAAGTACGAAAACACCCCCATCAGCAGTGCAACGAACATCAGGTACCAGACGAACGACTGATGCTTGAGGGCCCATTCGGAGAGGTTGAAAGAGCCTTTCATTGACTGTCCTCGTCAAGTTTCACGGATTGTCCGGGTTTGAGGCTGTTGACGCCGGCACTGACCACCTGCTCACCATTCTTCACACCGCCGGCCAGCACCACGCTGTTGTCGGTGCGGCTGATCACGCTGACATCGCGCGGGTTGACAGTTTTGCTTTGGGTGTCGACCACCCAGATCCGCGTTTTGCCGTCGACCTCTTGCAGCGCTGTCGCGGGCAATTCGATGCGTGGCTTGATCGCCGAACTGAGGGTAACGCTGATCGCTGTGCCGAGACGAAATCCGGGCGGTGTATCCGCCAGCGTCAAACGAGCGCGACGGGTGCGCGTAGCGCTTTGCGCCTGCGGTTCGATTTCGCGGATGGTTGCCGTGGTGTTGATGCTTGGGTCGAGTTGCCCGGCCACCAGGAACACCACATCGCTCGGGATCTGATCAACCAGGGTGTCCGGCAGATCGATCACCGCTTCCTTGATGTCCGGTTGCGCCAGGGTCACCACTTGCTGGCCGGCGGTGACCACTTGCCCGGCTTCGGCGTTCCACGCGGTGACCACGGCTTTGTGGTCGGAGCGCAGTTCGGTGTAGCTGAGTTGATCCTTGCTCTGATTGACCGCCGCCTGCGCCTGCTCCAGCGAAGCCTGAGTGGTTTTCAAATCCGTAGTGGCGATGTCCAATTGCGCTTGCGCACCGACCCCGCGATCAAACAGCGCTTGCTGACGCCGAGCATTGGCCTGAGCGTTGATCAGTTGCGCCCGGACCTTGGCCAGATCGCCTTGGGCTGAGCGCAACTGGTTCTGCTGGTCGGACGGATCGAGGGTGGCGAGCAGCGTGCCCTTGTCGACTTCGGCACCGACATCGACGTTGCGGCTGGCGATGCGCCCGCCGACACGAAAACCGGTGTTGCTCTCATAGCGCGCCTGAATGCTGCCGGCGAAACGCCCAAGGGTTTCCTCGTTCAGTGCCTGAACCTTGATCGACAGCACCGGCCGCACCGGCTCCGGCGGAGGCTCGCTTTTCGAGCAGGCAGCCAACAACATTGCCATGGACAACAGCCCCAAGTGCTTCATGGCTGGGCTCCCGGTTGCAGATCTTTATAGGTGTTTTCGGCGATCTCGACTTTCATGCCCGGGTGCAATAACTGCCCGCCGGCGACGATGACTTTCTCACCGCCCTTGAGGCCTTCGCTGATGATGACCTTGCCGGTCAGATAACGACCGACCGTGACCGTGTGCAATTGCGCTTCACCTTTGTCGTCGACCATCCAGACTGCCGGATCGCTGACGTTTTTGGTCAGCGCCGACCACGGCAGCTCGACCGCCGATTTGCCGCTGCCTTTGGCCGTGGCGCTGACCACCGAACCGAGCTGCATGCCCGGCGGCAGTTTGTCGAGGGTGACTTTGACTTGCACGGTGCCGGACTGCGCGGACACCGCCGGGGTGATTTCGCGCACGGTGCCGGTGGTTTTGATGTTGGGGTTGTCGAGCAGGCTGACCACAATCGAGCGATCCGACGGCCGCTCGGCGAGCAGCGACTCGTAGACGTTGAACACCGCGTCGCGATCGCCGTCACGGGCCAGTTTGAACATCGGCGCCGTGGCCTGCACCACCTGGCCGACCTCGGCCTGACGCTCGGTGATGATTCCGGGGGCATCGGCAATCAGCGAGGTGTAACTGAGCTGATCCTTGGCGTTGGCCAGTTGCGCCTGCGCGGCGCTCAATGCGCTTTGGCTACTGCGCAACGCCGCCTGGGCGGAATCGTATTCGCTCTGGCTGGTGTAACCTTTGGGTAACAGTTTTTGTTGGCGCACGAATGCCGCAGCGGTCTGCTTGACCCGCGCCTGTTCGGCGACAACCTGGGCTTGAGCCGAGTCGACGTTGGTCTGCAAATCCTTGGGATCGAGTTTGGCCAACACTTGTCTGGCGGTCACGCGGTCACCGACATCGACCATGCGCTGGATGATCTTGCCGCCAACGCGAAACGACAATTCCGTCTCGACGCGCGCCTGCACATCACCGGTGAGGGTCACGGCAGCCGCGTAGTCCGCGGGTTTGACCTCTTGCACGAAGACCCGTGGCAGGTACTCCTGAGGGGCCTTTTTCTCGCCGCAGGCGCTCAGCAATGTGAACAGACTCAGCATGACCGCTGTTTTCAAACCGGGACTCGCCATGCAGACTCCTTCCTGTGTACGAACGTGCAAGTGACGATACGACTGTGAGCTTAGAACAGGGTTCAACGTTCGCTCGCGCGATGATGCATTTACCCCCGTAGGAGCTGCCGCAGGCAGCGATTTTTTGCTGGTAAAGACCACGATCAAAGGATCGCAGCCTGCAGCAGCGCCTACAATGCGACCGCTCCCATGCCCCGCGTGGGAGCGAGCCGGAGAAGGATTTTCATGCTCAAGACCCTCGCGGTGGCCAATTACCGCTCGATCAATAAATTGGTGATCCCGCTGGGCCGACTGAACCTGATCACCGGCCCCAACGGCAGCGGCAAGTCCAACCTCTACCGCGCGTTGCGCCTGTTGGCGGAGACGGCGCAGGGCGGTGTGGTCAATGCGCTGGCCCGTGAGGGCGGACTGGACTCGACATTCTGGGCCGGGCCGGAAACCATCAGCCGGAGGATGCGCAATGGCGAGGTGGCGATTGAACCGACAGTGCGCCAAGGCGTGAAGCGCTTGCGTCTGGGCTTTGCCGGGGAAGATTTCAGTTATTCGATTTCTCTCGGGTTGCCGGAGCCGACGCTCTCGTACTTCTCGCTTGATCCGCAAATCAAAAAGGAATGCATCTGGGCCGGGCCGCTCTATCGTCCGGCGAGCCTGCTGGTGGATCGCGACGGGCCGATGATCCGTGCTCGCGCCGAGCGTCAATGGGACGTGCTGGCGCAGCACACGCCGAACTTCGACAGTCTGTTCGATCAGGTCGGCAGCCTGCGCAGCTCGCCGGAAGTGTTCCAGATGCGCGAGTTCATCCGCCGCTGGCGCTTCTACGATCACTTTCGCAGCGACGCCGACGCTCCCGTGCGCCAGCCACAACTCGGCACGCGCACGCCGGTTTTGCATCACGATGGGCGTGATCTGGCGGCGGCGTTGCAGACCATCATTGAAATCGGTGATCCCGAGGCGTTGCAGACCGCAATCAGCGATGCGTTTCCCGGCGCGCGACTAAACATCGAGCCGCTGCCCGGTGGACGCTTTGCCATCGAGTTTTATCAGGAAGGCTTGTTGCGGCCGTTGTCGGCGGCGGAGCTGTCGGACGGCACCTTGCGTTATCTGCTGCTGATTGCCGCATTGCTGACGCCACGTCCGCCGTCGCTGATGGTGCTGAACGAACCGGAAACCAGTCTGCACCCGGACCTGTTGCCGGCCCTGGCACGGTTGATCATTCGCGCCTCAGAAGAATGTCAGGTGTGGGTGGTGTCCCATGCGCGGCGGTTGATTTCAGCGCTGCAGGAAGACCCTGAGTGCAATTGCATCGTGCTGGAGAAGACGCTGGGCCAGACCGGGATTGTCGGGCAGCGGGTGCTGGATGAGCCGGCGTGGAACTGGCCGGATTGAGCGGCGCCTGAACGAGCGCTTTCGCGAGCAGGCTCGCTCCCACAGTTGATCGCATTTCAATGTGGGAGCGAGCCTGCTCGCGAAGGCAGTATCAGAGTCGCATCTGAATCAAGGGATCACCCCTGCCACTTGCCGCCTTCGACAATCACGCTCTCAGGCTTGGTGTCATCGCTCAGCTCTTTACGCACATATTGGTCGTATAGCTTGAGCAGATACTTCTCTTCACCCAGCTTGGCCAATTCGCTATTCACCCAGTCACGCAACTCGATGTTGCCCTTCTTCACCGCCGGCGCAATCGGCGCTTCAGCCCCGAGCTTTTCATCCAGCACGCGATAGCCCGGGTTCTGCTTGGCCCAACTGAACAGCACCAGATTGTCCTGCGCATAGGCGTCGCCACGGCCATTGGCCAGGGCTTGCAGCGATTCGGAGTTCTTCTCGAACTTCAGCAGTTTCCAGCCCGGGTGGTTTTTGGTCAGCCAGATATCAGCGGTGGTGCCCGTGGTGACAATAGTGGTGCGAGTTGCCAGGTCATCAAGGCTTTTCACCGAGCTGCTCTGCGGCACCAGTGCCTGCACCGCTACCTTGAGGTTCGGGTTGGTGAATTCCACCGCTTCCTTGCGCTCCGGGGTCACGGTCATGTTGGCGAGGATCAGGTCGACCTTGTCGCTTTGCAGGAATGGAATGCGGCTCGCTGGCTCTACGGCCACGAACTCGACCTTGTTCTCGTCGCCGAGCAGATCCTTGGCGAATTGGCGGCCGATATCGGTATCAAAACCGACGTAACGTCCGGCCTCATCGACGAAACCGAACGGTGGCTTATCGGTGAAGACGCCAACGATCAGTTTGTCGCGGGCCTTGATCTTGTCCAGATAACCGGCCGGCGCGGCACTTTCGCTGGCGACTTTCGGCTTTGGCGATTCTTCGGTTTTGCTGCAGCCGGCGAGCAAGGCGAGGCTGAGCAGGGGCAGTAGAAAAGCGGCAGTTTTCATAGCAGTTCCAGTTCCTTTGTCGGATTCGTTTTTGGCAGTGTTGCCACGAAGGAGAACTTCTCCAGGAACTGCTGCGCGCGTGCGGTTTGCGGGTTCGTAAAGAAAATCTCGGGCGGGGTCTGTTCGAGGATGCGTCCGGCATCCATGAACACGATGCGGTCGGCCACCGCGCGGGCGAAGGCCATTTCATGGGTAACGATCAACAGGGTCATGCCTTCGCGGGCCAGCCCCTGAATCACTTGCAGCACTTCCTTGACCATCTCCGGGTCGAGGGCGGCGGTGACCTCGTCAAAGAGCATCACTCGTGGGTTCATGCACAACGAACGGACGATGGCGATGCGTTGCTGCTGGCCGCCGGAAAGCTGCCTTGGATACGCATCGCGCTTGTCCGCCAGACCGACGCGTTCGAGCAAGGCTTCGGCTTGCTGCTGCGCTTCGCGGCGTTGGCGTTTCTGTACTTTGAGCGGGCCCAGCAACAGGTTGTCGAGCACGCTCATGTGCGGGAACAGGTGATAACTCTGGAACACCATGCCGATCTGCTGACGCACTTCGCGCCAGTCGGTGGCCTTGTCCAGCAGCTCGCGGCCGACAAATTTCAGGCTGCCGCTGTGGTCCTCTTCCAGACCATTGAGGCAACGCAGCAGGGTGCTTTTGCCGCAGCCGCTGGGGCCGAGGATGACGATCACTTCGCCGCTCTGCACCTGCAGATCGATGCCGTTGAGCACCTGCTGCTCGCCGTAGAATTTGTTGAAACCGTGAAACTCGATCAATGCTCTCATGCTTGCGTCCAGCGGCGCTCCAGCACTCGCGAGGCGGCCGACAGCGGGTAGCAGATGAAAAAGAAAAACAGGAACAGCGCGCCGTAAATCAACACTGATTCGTAGGTGCGCTCGATGATCTGTTGGCCGACCTTGATCACGTCGACCACGCCGATCAGCACTGCCAGCGAACTGGTTTTGATGATTCGCGTGTAGACGTTGATGGTCGGCGGCGTCATGCGTTTCAGCGCTTGCGGCAGCAGCACGTAACCGAACAGCTGCGGAGCGTTCAAGCCAATCGACAGCCCCGCCTCACGCTGCCCGCGTGGCAACGAATGCAACGCGCCGCGCGCCACTTCACCCACTTCACTGGCGCCCCACAACGACAGCACCAGCACCGCACACCAGAAGCTCGGCAGGCTCACGCCAAAGAAAATCGGCAAGCCGAAAAACAGCAGGTACAGCCAGACCAGCACCGGGATCGCCCGGAACAGCTCCAGATAGACACGCAAAATCGCGTTCAGCCAGGTCACGTTGAGCGTGCGCAACACGCCGTAGAGCACGCCGCCGATGGTGCTGATGGCGATGCTCAGGAAGGAGATCGACAGGGTTTGCCCGGCGCCTTTGGCCAGTTGCGGCAACGACACCCAAAGCAGTTCAAGACCCGAACTGGCCATGCTGGAGCCTCCTTTCCAGACGGCTGAGCAGCAGCGACAGCGGCAGGAACAACAGCACGCAAATCAGCGTCAGCACGGCGAGCATTTCGTAGGTTTTGTAGTAGAGCGCGATGTAGCTTTTGGTCGTGTAGAGGATTTCCGGCACCGCCACCGCCGAGACCACGGTGGTTTCCTTGAGCAGGAAAATGAAATTGGCGAACAGCGACGGCAGGCTGAGGATGCCCGCTTGCGGCAGGATCACGTAGCGCAGCAACTGACCGTGGGACAGACCGATGGAGCGCCCCGATTCCAGCTGCGCCTGCGGCACCGCATCGACGCCGGCACGCAGCACTTCGGTGAGGTAAGCGCCGCCGAGGAAGGTCATGGTGATGATCGCGGCGCTGAAGCCGGAGACTTTGATCCCCAGCGCCGGCAAGGCGAAATAAACGAAAAACAACTGGATCAACAGCGGCGTGTTGCGCGCCAGCTCGACGTAGAGGCCGACGGCGCGCTGCAAGTAAGGTGTGCGAAACACCAGAATCGTCGCATTGAGCAGCGCCACCAGCAGTGAGGTGCCGATGGCAATCAAACCGACCTGCAGCGTCACGCCCACGGCTTTTAAAAGGTTCTTCACGGAATCCCGGGAAACACAGAAACAAGAACGCCGATTTGCTTGATGATGTTCGTGCGAGCAAACACATCTAACAAACCGGCGTTCTTATGCGCGATATTAATACTTTCCTTCCTTTTTGGGAGGGCTTTTCTGTCGTCACGATCAAGCCTGATGGTGATGCCCTCCAGATCGATCTGACGCCCCACGCCACCCGATTCCCTTCCTGTGGTGGGTGCCAA
>NZ_FYDT01000009.1:0-156364 GCF_900187585.1 Pseudomonas sp. Irchel 3E19 | reverse complement strand
CTGGTCGATCAGCTCTTTTGGAATGGACGGAAGGTCACGCTTGGCCTCACGGGCCGGTTTCTTTTTGGTTGGCATACATGCACCTCTGCAGCATGTTATGCCCGAACACAAAATTAATGACACTCCCTGGGGCGGGGATCTTGTTTTTGTGTGGTGCAAACCAAGTTGCCGACTCATGCAGGCTTCTTCAATAATTCCAACTTCTTGATTTTTCGTAAGAAAAATCGGGGATCTCTCAGGGACAGACCACGTTTTCTTTCTTCTGGAAGTGGTCTCCCCCCTGAATAACCTGCCCCCCCTTACTCGTTAAAATAGCTAACCCGCATAAAAATCCGCGAAATGTTGAAGAGCAACAGTTAAGTCGTAGAAGTTGAAAACCCGCATTTACGATGCATCTATTCAACCAGTTCCCCCGCCACCTCATACTTCACAACGACCCGATTCCGATACAACCTCTCCCTTTCCACCAACGCCCCCACCTGCCCCTTTTCCCTCACTTCGCGCCAGATTTCATTCTCGCGAAACACACGGCCCGCCTCCCGCACAAACCGATGCCCTTCCTGAAACACGTGATACCGAAACGCCCGCACCTGGTCACACAACAACTCGCCCTCTAATTGCGTCTCCCCCACCTTCAACTTCAACTGAAAGCTTCTATCCGTTGGGTTATGCAGCACCAGATCAACGTAGTTATAGAAAATCGCCGCCCCGGACCCGAAGGGCAGCACCCGCCCTTCATCCGGAAACGGGTCGAAGCTGTGGTTGGAGCGCTCGACCACCACCAGCGGTGAATGAATCGCCATCCAGTGAATGAGGTTGCTCAGTTGGCAGATGCCGCCACCCACCCCGGTGCGAGCTTCGCCGAACGACAGTTCCATGCCTTCAACGTAGCCGCGCTTCAACGTCGGACGACCAACGAGGCGGCAGAAGGAGAAGTGTTCGCCAGGGCCAATGACGACGCCGTCGATGGCGGCGACAGCGAGTTTCAGGTTGATGACTTTATTGTGTTGCAGGGCGAGGTCGGAGTCGCCGAGTTTGCGGATCAGTTTTGAGGTGTGTTTGAGGTAGCGGAAGGGCAGCCGTTCGGCCAAAGCAAATGGTCGTGTGTAGCGTTTGCCGGAGCAACGCCAGGCAATTTGGCGGAACAGTCTTTTTTGCCACACGCGCAGCCAATACAGGGCCGGGTGGTAGAGGGAAAGTGGTTTTTTCATCCGTGACGCACCGGCGCTGGCCGTGTCTTCCTTGAGACGTAAATGGGCGCGCAGTTTAGCGTGTAAGCCGTGCGAATCCGCAAATTAAGCTTCGCCTAAGGTTGCCTCGTTAGCATCCCGGGCCATGAAACCACTGTCGCCAATGAACCGCGGATGGGTCCTTATGATATGAAAGCGCTTGATTTACCAGCCAAACAACAGTCGAACTTCAGTCTGGTTTTGGTCAATTACAAAACCCCGGACATCACCAGAATGTGCCTGGAGTTGTTGCATAAGCACGTCAAGGAACAGCGCATTCCGGTGTGGGTGGTAGACAACGACTCTGCAGACGCAAGTCTGGATTACTTGCGTTCACTTGACTGGATCAATCTGATCGAGCGGCCTTCGCCTGGTAAAGAACCAGGCCACATTGCTCACGGTAAGGCACTGGATCTGGCGCTGGAAAAAGTTGACACCGATTATCTTTTCCTGCTGCACACCGACACCTTTGTCTACGACAACGAAGTGTTCGCGATGATGATGCGCGAGTGTACGAAAAGTGCGGATATGGCGGCGGTGGGTTGTGTCGAGCAAATCAATCGGGGGGGGGGTGCGCGATACCTGGCGTTTAACTTCGCGATTGTGCAAGCATTATATCCGACGTGCAAAAATCAGCCTGGGCTGGAAATCCAAAGAGCCGAAGCCCTATAAGGAAACTCACCTGAAAAGCTTTTGCACCTTGTGGAATGCGCGATTGATGAAGTCGCAGGGTCTGCACTTTTGCATGGATGATCGGGTGCCGGGTTATACCCTGCAGGATCGGATGGTGAACCTGGGCTACGGCATCAAGTGTCTGTCGCCGCGCAAGATTTTCCGCTATCTGGATCACATCCAGGCAGGAACCGTCGCGGCGGCGGGTACCTACGGGGAAAATCACCGGCGGACAAAAATGTATCAGGCCACGCTCAAGCGTTTCCAAGGGCAGCAGGCAAAGCCTCTGGTTTAAGCACCGAATTAATTGCAAGCAACAAAAAAGGGCGACTGAACAGTCGCCCTTTTTTGTTCTGGAAATTGTATACAATCACTCCGAAGAGGTGTTCGCCCAGTGTAATGGCCTGGCAATCCATGCACCGGTAAAGAGCCCTGACACTGGGCGAACGGGAAGGATTTTAATAGAAGTTGGCGGATATGTCGTCATTGACGTACATGAAATTTATGTACGAATGAGTTAATAGATATTTATCGACGAATCTGTTTAGAAACTATCCGTCACATCGAAGCGCACACTTTTAAATGATTGTTCTCATACAATAGCCTGTACAAGAACAATCATTCTGTAGAGTTAATGCTCAACTTTCGTGTTGAGTGGTCACTTTTAAGATATCGGTGTAAGTGACAACAACACTCTGTCCGACTTTGAGATCTTTGAGCTTGGCTTGGTTTTCAGGCGATTTGACGTCCAGGGTTTTCGACTGACCCGCCGGGTTTTTCAGGGTTACCTGATTTTTCTTTAAATCAATTTTGGTGATTTCCAACTGCACCCGGATCTGGCGATAAGCTTCGCCGCCGGGATTTTCGCTGCCGGGAGCGTTACGCAGTTCGCCGGAACGCTCGACGGTGCCAGGCAGACCTTTATCCACCTCGGTGTCGAGGTAGGCTGCGACGGATCGCTGGACTTGGATCTTTACCAGATCGCCGACCTTCAGATTGGCGAGATTTTTCGCTTTGTCGCTGAGTTGCACATGAACCTGACGACCCTCTGCGCCTTCGAGCACGACCTGATGATTGGCCGCGTCCACGGAAATCACTTTGGTGGTGACCTGATCGGTTTCGATGGCGGCGGACAGCGGTATATCGGCAGCAAACGCGCCAAGGCTGGTGGCGGACAGAAGGGCTGCAAGGGTGATCGACTTGGCCAGTGCATGGAGCTTCATAAGCGTACTTTCCCTGTAATGAGTGGTAGCACCCGGTGCCCAAACCGGCTCAGGCGCCGGGTGTGTCACTGAGCATAGACGCTGTTCAGGGTTTGGCCTTGGTGTGTGGCGCGGCCGTCTCTTGCGCTGTAGATTCGCCGCTCGCGGTACCTTTACTGGTGTTTTGTCGCTGCTTGGGATCAGTGGGCCGCAGTGCATCGTTGTCGCGCTCGGTTTCCCCCGCTGGTCGTGGTGCGTCGGGGTGCTCGTTTTCGCAGGTCGGTTTCATCGGGGTAGTCCTCAGGCTGCGGAGTCGTCCAGTTCGCGGACGACATTGATGGCGGGAGAGTCCTTTTGTAGAGGTTGAGAGATCAAATGGAGTTCAACTCAATCCATCCAGACCGTCAGTAACCGGTCATTTCCAGATAGCCCTGCCCACCATGACTGCCACTGATACGCACCGGGCCTTCCCAGTAGGGGATGCGCAGGTTCATCCAGGCATTGGCATTGAGTGCCGAGAGACTGATGTCGAGATGTTTATCGGGAATGCTGATCGACCAGCGCACCGGCATCGAGCGGCCGGCGACATTCGCGGTAGCTTGCGGGGTAAGTTTGATCTGATCGCTGCGCAGGGTCTGCGTCTGCCCGTCAGCGGCGATCCAGGTGCCGGTCAGATACGGCGCGCCGTCCTTCTGGCGCATGCGATAGAGCATGAGGTGTTCGCCGTCGTCCAGGTGTAAGGAGAACCAGTCCCAGCCGGTCTGGTTGGCGGTCAGCGGTTGGCTGCTCCACTCGCGGTCGAGCCAGGCCGGGCCGCTGACGGTGTAGGTCTGGCCATCGATCTGCAAGGTGCCGCTGGCCTGGAAAAACGGCTGGCTGTAGTAATACGACGCCTGCCCTTCCTCCGATTTCTGACTGAATCCTTTATCGCCCTGCAGCACCAGCGGACGGCTGGAGGTGAGGTGCAGTTGATAGGCGAAGGATTTATCGCGAGCACTCAGTTGCAGGTCAGTCAACGGATCCTGCGCCTGACTGGCGAACATCCAATCGTCGATCCACGCCTCGAACGGCGTCAGGCGCACACCGGCCTGACCGACGCCGCCACGGGCATAGCGTTCGGCGGCGTAATGCACCGAGCTTGAAGTCACCGCCGCGTGCCCCAACCAGATGGTTTGACTGCCCCACCCTGTTTGCTCCGGCACAGGTTTGAGGGCGCTGCGAAACAGCGTCCATTGCACGCCAAACCCATTGCCCTGCTGATCCTTGAGATTGGCGGTGACGTACCACCACTCGATGCGAAAACCGTCATGGGCGCCATGATCCGCCGGGAAGCTGAATACCCGCCCCGGCACCACCGGCGTAAAGGCCTGCGCCTGATCGCCCATCCCGGCAAAGCCCTTCTGCTCAGGCGCAGGCTGATCGCAGCCAGCGAGCAACAGCACAAGCATCAACACAACGACGTTAATCTTCATGAGCAAACGTCCTCAGCAGATCCGCCGGTTGCGTGCGATACAGCGAATACAGTGGCCACGCCGACGCCAGCAAGGTCGCCAGTAGCGCCAATCCCGTCAACTGCACCAATTGCCAAGGGAACACCCGCAACGGCAAACGCCAACCAAACGCCTGCACATTGATGACCGCATCCAGACACCATGCCAGCGCGATCCCCAACGGCAATGCCAACACCAGCGTCAGCACCGCCAGCAGCCAGGTCTGGCCGAGGTTGAGCAGCATCAACTGCCGCCGCGTCACGCCCAGCGCCCACAGCGGTGCGAGTTGGCCGAGACGGCTCTGGCTCTGAGTCAACAGGCTGATGAACAGCGCCACGCCGGCGACCGCCAGCGTCAGGCTGTTGAGCGCGGCGGTGGCGGCAAAGGTGCGCTCGAACACCTGAACCGACCAGCCCTTGAGCCGCGCCTGATCGACAATTCGGCTGTCCTCAAGCTGGAAGCGTGCCTGCAACGCGCTCACGAAGGCCGGAATGTTTTGCGCATCGATACGTAGATTGAAGCGGTTTGGCGTCAGTTGCGGCCAGCCGCGCAGCAGGTGATTGATGTTGACCAGCAAGTGCCCCTTGGGGTTGCCGTAATCGGCGTAGATGCCGACGACGCGCGGCGACCATGAGCCCGTCGGCGCGGGAATCGTCAGGTGATCGCCCGCCCTGACTTTCAGGCGCCGCGCGAGTTGTTCGCTGAGCATCACCGCGTCGTCCGCGGCCAGATTCGCCCACGGGTCATCACCCGTGGCGTCGAGTAAAGGCCAGTGCTGGCGGTAATAAATATGGTCGATCACGCCGTACACATCCGCCGGCCAGCCTTGCAGCGTCACCGACACCTGCCAGTTGGGCAGTATCGCAGTGACGAGCGGCTGCTGTTTGAGCCAGCTGTACATTTCCCGGGCCTGCGCCGGGTTGCTCGGGTTGATGTAGAGCTCGGCGCTCAGGCGTTGTTCGAGCCAGTCGTTGAAGGTCTGACGGAAACCGGCGGTCATGCTGCCGGCGCCGATGTTCGCCGCCATGGCCAGAAGCAACGCCATCAGCGCCAGGCTCAGTGCCGGCAGTTGCTGGCGGCAGTCGGCGAGAAACCACTGGCCGAGCACCGAACGACTGCGGCCGAGCAATGGATTGAGCATCGCGCTCAGTAGCACCGGCAAGGCCAACGCCGCGCCGAGCATCAGCCCCGCCATCAATACAAAACCGCTGGCCAGACTGTCGCCCCAGATCAACGCCACCAGCGCAATCGCGCCCAACCCTAAGGCCAGCCAACCCTGGCGCCGCAACCAATGCGCATATTGCTGATGCCAGGCTTGCGGATCGGCCACCGCCAACAACGGCAAACGCGCCGCCCGCAACAAGCTGTTGGCCCCGGCCAGCAAAGCGCCGAGCAGGCTCAAGCCGATACCGCTGAACCACCACCACGGACTCAGCCGCAGCTGCCCCGCCACTTCCGCACCGTACAAACCACGCAGGCTCGCGGCGACATCCGGCAGCAACACGCTGGCCAGCCAATACCCGCTGATCACACCGAACAGGCCGCCGATCAGCGCCAACACACCCAATTCAACAACCAGACAGCCGATCAGCATCCTCGCGCTGACCCCACAGGCGCGCAATGTGCGCAGCAAACCGCGCCGTTGCTCCAGCGCAAGGCCGATGGCGGCGTGGACGATAAACAAGCCGACCAGGAACGAGAGAAATCCCAACGCATCGAGATTCAGGTGAAAGCTCTCGGTCAGCCGCGCCAGATTGTTTTCCTCACCACTGCGCTGGAGTTGCAACAGGCCGTTGAACGAGGCCGGCAACTCGCCGTGAAAATCCTTGGGCAGCAACAGGCGTGACAGTTGTCCGGGTTGTTCAAGCAGGGATTGCGCGACGCCGATGTCCACCAGCAACACGCCGGGCGCCATGTCCTTGCGGGCCAGCAGCGGCGGCAATGTCTGGCCACTGAGCGTTTGCGGCGTGGCGCCTTCGCGCAGGTTCAGGGCCTGCAAGGTTTCCGGGGAAATCCAGGTGCTGCCCGGTGGCGTGAAGAACTCGACAATGCGTTCGATCGGCATCGCCTCCCCGGCCACCGCAGAATCCGCCGGCAGTGACACCGGCTCAATGCCCATCACCTGCAGACGCTGATTGTCGTGATCCTTGAGGTTCAAGCGGCCCTGCAACAGCGGTGACACCGGCCAGCCCTGACGCCGAAGATCGATGAACCATTGCTGCGCAAACGTCGCGCCGTTCGGTGTAGTGAGGCTGGCCTGCGGTTCGCCACCGATCAATTGACTGGCGCGGGCGTAGCTGTCGCCGGCCTGACTGTTCAGCGCCTCGACGCCGGTCAGCAGGCTGGTGGCCAGCCACAACCCGGTCAGCACACTGAAAAACTGCACCGGGTGCCGCCGCCAATGGCTGAGCAGTGCGCGCAGGGTTTGCCCAAAGACGATCACCTCAGCCGCCCGTTGGAGAGCACCACGCGCTGCGCCAGTCGCGCTGCGACCCGAGAACTGTGAGTAACCATCAACAAGGTGGTTGGCGTGTCGTCGAGCAGTTCAAGCAACAGACCCAACACTTCGTCACTGGTGGCTTCATCGAGGCTGCCGGTGGGTTCGTCAGCCAATAACAGTTTCGGCTGTGACGCCAGCGCCCGGCCCAACGCAACCCGCTGCTGCTGGCCGCCGGACAATTGCTCGGGGTAGCGCGTGAGCAAATCGCCCAGGCCCAAACGCTGCACCAGATGCGCCTGCCAGCGCGGCTCATGACGCCCGGCCAGTCGCGCCTGGAACGCCAGATTGTCTTCGACGCGCAAGCTGCCGATCAGGTTGAACTGCTGGAACACCAGACCGATTTCCGTGCGTCGCCAGTTGGCCAGTTGCGCTTCGCTCATGCTTTCGAGGCGATGTTCACCGCTACGAATGCTGCCGCTGTCGACCTTGTCGAGGCCGGCCACCAGGTGCAGCAGAGTACTTTTGCCACTGCCGGATTCGCCCATCAGCGCCAGACTACTGCCGGACTCCAGCGTCAGGTCGACACCTTGCAGCACCGGCAACGGGCCTTGGGGGGTGAGGTAACTTTTGCAGACGTTTTGGATCTGGAGCATGCCGCCACCTGGTGGGTCAGTGTGGGGCAAGGATAGCGGATGACGGTGACAGACCTGAATTCAGCGTTGAATTGGCCGGCCCCTTCGCGAGCAGGCTCGCTCCCACAGGTAGATCGCGTTCCAAATGTGGGAGCGAGCCTGCTCGCGAAAGCGTCACCCCGGACAAACCAAAACTCACTGTCCCGCCGCCACACGGGTCGGTGCCTGCACCGGCGTCACAATGCTGTCCAGATCAATATGCTTCCACTCAGGCTTGGCCCCCAACCGCGCATTGAAGCGATAGTTGAAGGTGAACTCATCCGCCGTCGTCACGCTCAGCGGTTTGCCGTACACCGCCTCGATCCCCGCCAGGTCGTACCCCATCAACTGCAACAGCGTCGGAAAGATGTTGTAGTGGCTGGAGCGATCCTTGTTCGCCGCCAGTTGCGCCGACCAGTCCAGCGTCTTCAGATTGCTGCCGGAAATCACCACCAGCGGCACCAGCCCCTCCTCCTCCACCGGATCACCGCCGCAGTGCGTGTTGAGCCCCGGATTCCCCCGTTCATGCAGATCCTGGCCGTGATCGGAGGTGTAAATCAGCAGTGCATTGTTCAGGTTGGCCTGAGCAAACACGCGCGCGAAAAACTCGCCGACGTTCCATAGCAGCGTGTTCTTGTAGGCATTGCGGTACAGCACCCAATCATCCGGCTGGCCGTTGAAACCGTTGCGCTCGCCAGTGTCGGCCACTTCGGTGAACTGGCCGCGCGGCAAGGTCGGGCGGTAGGCCATGAACGCATCCGGGTATTTGTCGTGCACCGGGAAATGCGCGCCCACCTTGTTGATCAGGATCAGCTCGGCTTTATCGTCGTTGAGCAACTCGATCAGCTTCGCAGCTGCAGCCATGTCGCGGTCGCGCACGCTGGTCTGGTCGAATTGCACGAACTCGTCGATGTCCTTTTTCTCGGTGTCGTTCATCAGGTTCTGCAGATTGCCGGCGGTGCGCTGGGCGTCGATATACACCGTGCGCAGCCCGGCCTTTTTCGCGTACTGCCAGATCGACGGCAGCGTGCTGTTGATGCGCATGTAGTCGGCGCGAGTGCCGCCGTAACGCAAGGTGATGTTGGTGTCGGCGCTGCAATTGGCGATGGACGCGGCGTAGCCGTAATTGAAGATGTCGACGCCTGCGTGCGGTTGCTTGAGGTTGCTGTGCACGCCGAACGGCGCGTTGATGTCCAGATAATTGCCGGAGATGCTTTCATCGATAATCAACACGATGTCGTGGCCGACCGCTTGCGAGGCGCGCGTCAGTGTGACCGGTTCACGCGGGCCGACGGTGTTGTGCAGCGCTTCATAGGCAAACAGGTTCAGATAGGCCAGCGGCGTGTACATGATCGGCAGGCCGCGGGCGCCCTCACCCGCACGCAAAAACAGCACGGCACTGAGCAGCAGCACACCACACAGTGGGGCCGCCACACGCAAAGCGTTGGGAATCGCCAGCCCGTGGCGGGGTTTCAGGCCGATGCCGAACAGCAACAGCAAACCGCTGAGCACGCCACGCAGGAGCGCGTCCCGGTACTGGTACGCCGCTTCCTGGATGAAACCGCCGGAGTAAACCAATGAAACGAAACCGCTGTAGGTCAGGTAATCCGCCGTGACCCGGGTATAGACATCGAAGAATACCGCCGAGACAAACATCGCCAATGCGAAAACGTGGCGAATGAGAGCCTGTTTTATATACGCCGTTAGATATAACGCCAAAGTAAGCGCCAAAAACATCGCACCAAAAAGAAGTACAGAAAAACTGAGGCCGATAGCATTTAACCGATCAAAGTAATATTCGGAATAAATCAACAAATAAACAATTAAGAACATTTCTTTGGCATATCTGAACATGGCGATACCGATCGGGCAAAACGGCAGGAAGTCAAAGGTTTGTCAGTCAGAACCTGACACTAGCACCCGGCCATCAAAGCGCAAGAATTGACTGTTTTTTATAGAAAGCGTCAAAAAAACGGTGACTCAAATCTGACACAGCTCAGACGCTACAAGCCTTTAAATTAGCGGCTTACGACCGTTTATCGCTTAATTGAAATCTGAACAAATCTGCACAAAAGCAACAAATTCAATCGCAGCAATGACTTGATGGCCAATCGCCAAAATTTGCTTAAGTGTTATACAGATGCAACATGTCATTTTGCTGACACGCTTTTCAAAGGCTGCGCTATACCCCTTTTACAGTCTTCTTCCGAACTTCTTCTTTTCGCTCTATCGAGGGTGCGCAGATGGACGTGAGCGTATTTGGCACGGGCTATGTTGGATTAATACAAGCCGCCGCACTTGCAGATGTCGGTCATCGGGTTTTATGCGTCGATATTGACCCGAACAAGATTAAACAACTGCAACAAGCGGTGCCGCCAATTAGCGAGCCAGGTTTATCCAGCACACTTGAGGAAAACATCAAGGCCGGACGTCTGCTATTCAGCACCCAGGCCAGCGACGCGGTCGAGCATGCCGAGCTGATTTTCATCGCGGTCGGCACGCCGGCCGATGAGGACGGTTCCGCCGACCTCAGTCACGTGCTCAACGTCGCCCGGCAAATCGCTTCGCACATGGAGGCCGATCGCACGCTGATCATCAAGTCCACGGTGCCGGTCGGCACGGCGGATCAGGTGCTCGCCACCGCCAACAGCGAACTGCTGCGTCGCGGCAAATCCGCACTGACCGTGCGCGTGGTCTCCAACCCTGAATTTCTCAAGGAAGGCAGCGCCCTCGCCGATTGCATGCGCCCGGACCGGATCATCGTCGGCACCCGCGACGACGAAGCCCGCGAGCAAATGAGCGAGCTGTACGCGCCGTTCTGCCGCAACCGCGAAAAACTGATGTTCATGGACAACCGCAGCGCCGAGCTGACCAAGTACGCCGCCAACGCGATGCTCGCCACCCGCATCAGCTTCATGAACGAACTGGCCAACCTCACCGAACTGCTTGGCGCCGACATTGAAGCGGTGCGCAAAGGCATCGGCTCCGACCCGCGCATCGGTTACCACTTCATCTATCCGGGCTGCGGCTTCGGTGGCTCATGCTTTCCCAAAGACCTGCGCGCCCTGCTGCACACCGCCGAACACAATGGCATGCCGTTGAAACTGCTGCGCAGCGTCACCGACGTCAACGACCTGCAACGGCATATCCTCTTCAGCAAACTGAAAGCGCAATTCCCCCAGGGCCTGGCCGGCAAATCCATCGCCATCTGGGGCCTGGCGTTCAAACCGAACACCGATGACATGCGTGAAGCGCCCAGCCGCTATCTGATGGACGCGCTCTGGGCCGAAGGCGCCAGCGTGCAGGCCTACGATCCGGAAGCCATGTCCGAATGCCGGCGCCTCTACGGTTACCGCAACGACCTGCACCTGTGCGCCACCCGCGACGACACCCTGGAAGATGCCGACGCCCTGGTGATCTGCACCGAGTGGAAAAACTTCCGCGTGGTGGATTTCGAACTGCTCGCCGAAAAGCTGCGTTCGAAGGTGATCATCGACGGCCGCAACCTGTACAACCCGGAACAAGTAGCGGCCGCCGGCCTGCATTACAGCGGCATCGGCCTGCGCCACATCGCCCCCGAAGGCGCACGGCCATGAAGATTCTGGTCACCGGCGCGGCCGGCTTCATTGGTGCCCATTGCGTACTGCGACTGATGCGCGACGGTCACACGGTGGTCGGTCTGGATAATTTCAACGCCTACTACGATCCGCAGCTCAAGCACGACCGCGTGCAATGGGTGCGTGAGCAGGTCGGCGATTTCCAGCTCGCCACGGTTGACCTGGCCGATGCGTCGGCCATCGACGCGCTGTTTGTCCGTGAACAACCCCAAGTGGTGATTCACCTCGCCGCACAGGCCGGCGTGCGCTACTCGCTGGAAAATCCACGGGCGTATCTGGACAGCAACCTCAATGGTTTTCTGAATATTCTGGAGAGCTGCCGGCATCACCCGGTCGAGCACTTGATCTACGCCTCCTCCAGCTCGGTTTATGGCGCCAACCAGCACACGCCGTATTCGGTGAAGGACGGCGTCAACCACCCGCTGTCGCTGTACGCCGCGACCAAAAAAGCCAACGAGCTGATGGCCCACAGTTATAGCCACCTGTTCGGCATTCCCTGCACCGGCCTGCGCTTTTTCACCGTGTACGGACCGTGGGGGCGGCCGGACATGTCGCCGATCCAGTTCGCCCGGGCGATCACCGAGGGCGAGCCGCTGAAGCTATTCAACTACGGCGAGCACCAACGCGATTTCACCTACATCGACGACATCATCGAGAGCATCGCCCGTCTCATTGATCAGCCACCGCTGCCCCAGCCCGAATGGGATCGCGAGCAGCCCGACCCGGCCAGCAGCATGGCGCCTTGGCGGCTGTTCAACATCGGCGGGCAACACCCGGTGGCACTGAAAACCTACCTGGCCCTGATGGAAAAACACCTCGGCCAGAAAGCCATTGTCGAGCTGCTGCCGCTGCAACCGGGCGATGTGCTCAACACCTGCGCCGAGGCCAGCGATCTGGCCCAGGCCACCGGGTTCCAGCCCCGGATAGAGCTGGATGAAGGATTGGGGCGTTTCATCGCCTGGCTCCGCGACTACTACCCCACTGCCTATCGCCCACGCGCCGCTCGCGGCTGAACATCAGCGGAGGATTCCATGACTGGACATGAACAAGGTGTGCCGATTCAACAGATGCGCCGCGACAAGCGCATTGACCCCGAGCACCGTATGCGCCTCGATGCGGCGATTCATCGCCAGGGCCGCGGCTGGTTCACCGGCCGCGACGGCGGACGCCCATGGCAACTGTCGCGCACCAATCGGGTGGTGGCCTGCCTCGGCGCCCTGACCATTTTGCTGCTGATTTCGCCGCTGTTGATTGGCTTGGCCCTGATCATCAAATTCACCAGCAAGGGTCCGGTGATGTTTGTGCAAAAGCGCACCGGCTACCGCGGCCGCAAGTTCGGCATGTACAAATTTCGCACCATGGTCGCCAACGCCGAAGAATTGAAAGAGTCGCTGCGCCACCTCAACAAGCACGGGGCCGACGCCATCGACTTCAAGATTGACAAGGACCCACGCATCACCCGCATCGGCGGTTTTCTGCGGCGCACCAGCCTCGACGAACTGCCCAACCTGATCAACGTGGTGACCGGTGACATGCGCCTGGTCGGCCCCCGCCCGACCTCGTTCAACGCTTACCGCTACAAGGACAATCACCTCGCGCGTCTGGCCATTTATCCCGGCATGACCGGTCTGTGGCAGATCTCCGGGCGCAGCAACATCGACTTCGACCAGCGCGTTGAGTTGGACCTCAGCTATATCGCCGAGCAGAGCCTTTTGCTTGATCTGAAGATCCTGTTGAAAACCCCTTTCAAAGTATTCAGCGGCCACGGAGCAAGCTAATGGACGGTTCAACCAACAAAAGCCTGAGCATCGCCAACCCCAGCGAATCGAACCTGACCTCGACCGTGCTGGATCTTGATCTGCGGATCCTGTTTCTGACCGCCGCCAACCCCGGCGCTGGCACCACCACCAGCGCTTTGGCGCTGGCCAGCCAACTGGCACAGATGAGCAGCGGCCAGGTGCTGCTGGTCGATGCCAGCCAGTCGGTGAGCAATCTCACCCAGCAGTTGAACCTGAGCAAGGAGCGCGGCCTGCGCGACTTGCTGTTCAACCCCGACAAACCGCCGCTGTTGCAGGACTGCGTGGTGCAGGTCTCGAGCCTGCCCTTCCACGTGCTGCCCAACGGCCGGCCGATTCGCACCCTGGAGCACCTGACCGCCGAGCGTCTGAGCCCGTTGCTCGACCAGTTGGGCAGCCAGTACCGCTTCGTGGTCATCGACGGCGACGCGGTGTATTCCGCCGCTGACACGCTGGTGATCAGCACGCAGGTCGATGGCGTGGTGTTCGTGGTTCGCGCCGAAGACACCCGCTGGGAAGTCGCCCAGGCTGCCGTGCAACGGCTGACCCAGGCTGGGGCGAAAGTGGTCGGTAGCGTGTTCAACCGGCGCAAGTACTACATGCCTAAATGGCTTTACAAAAACCTGTAAGCGAACGCAAAGGATGACGCCATGAACGCCAAGATTCTTGTGCTGCTGATGCTGCCACTTGCGGGCTGCTCCAGCAATACCGATACCCGCAACATGCCGGTGAATATCCTCACCGCCGCACCGGCCAACGCCCAGGCAACCGATATGCCGAGGGTCGAGCAGACCCTGCGCCCGAAAGACGTGCTGGATGTGATTTTCCACATCAGCACCAGCGGCTCGGACGCTTACCGCGTCCAGTCGGGTGACCAGATCGGCCTGAACTTCACCGCCGCCAGCCAGCTCAACGGCACGCAACTGGTGCTGCCCGACGGCACCATCGAACTGCCGGGCGCCAACACCTCGGTGAAAATCGCCGGGCTGACCAGCGAGCAGGCGCGCCAGGAAATCCAGCGCGTTTATCAACGCAAACAACTGTTCCAGCCCAACCGCAATCAGCTGAGCGTGCAAGTCCTCAGCCCGTTGAGCAACGAACAGAACCTCAAAAGTGCCCTCAACCACCCCGCCACCGGCATGAGCCGCGAGATCACCGTGGGGACTGACGGCTACGCGAGCTTCCCGGAAATCGGTGCCGTGCCAATGCAAGGCATGACCGTCAATCAACTGGAAGCCTTCCTCAACAAAAAATACGCGCAATTGCCAGGGCGGATGAGCGTCGATGTGCTGCTCAAATCCACGGCTGGCAACGAGATCTACGTCTTGGGCGAAGTGGCCCAGCCTGGCTCCTACCCGATCCGCCGTCCGGTCTCGGTGCTTGAAGCCCTGACCCTCGCCCGAGGCACCAACGTCAAGGCGCGCCTCGATTCGGTGGTGATCATGCGGCGCAATGGCAATCAGGTGCAGGCGATGAATTACGACGTCGAGAAAGCGTTGTCAGGCGAGGCTCCGCAGATCGCCTACCTGCAACCGGACGACATGCTCTACGTGCCAAAAACCAAGCTTGCCAGCGCCGGCGAACTCGCCCGCCAACTGGCCGACGTGGTGCTGTTCCAGGGCGTGGGGTTCAGCTTCGGCTACCGCGTCGACAACAAAGGCAGTGACAACTGACTCTCAGGTGAACGACATGAACCCAAAAGAAAATTACCTGCACGAGTTCTTCAGGATTTTCTTCGCCAACAAACAACTGGTGAAGCGTGTCTTCCTGATCTTTGCAGTGATCGCGCTGGTGCTGCCGCTGTTGCTCAAGCAGAGCTTCGATATCACCGCGCAGGTGATCGTGCAGTCGAAAAAACTCTCCCAGGGCGATGCGACCACCTCGCTGACCCAGGACAACGCCACGTTCATTCCGCCGTCGCTGGCGGACATGGAAACCGAAAGCAATATCCTGCGTTCGCCGGCGCTGATTCGTCAGACCATCAGCGAGCTGCGCGACAACGGCGAGTACACCCCAGCGCCAGGCATGTTCAGCAAGCTGCTCGGTGAACCGTTCAAACGCTACGTCAGCTCGCCGTTGCGCGAATACGTGGTCAACCCGCTGCGCAGCACGCTGGGCCTGGAAACCGATCCCGTGCGCGACACGGTACTCGACGGCTTGACGCAAGAAGCCATCGACAATCTGAAGATCGAAACCCTGCCGGGTTCCAATGTCATTTCGATTGTCTACAGCTTCCCGGATCCAGCCCAGGGCACAACGTTTGTCGCAGCCTTGCTGCAAAACTATCTGGTCAGCCGTCAGGCGCTGCAATCGATCGAACTGCCGCACTCGTTTTATGAAACCAAAAAGCATCAATACCAGGTGCGCCTCGACGGACTGGAAGGTGCTCGGCTGAGTTTGCTTGAAGGTGTCGGTTCGTCCGATCCGAAGGAGGAAATCACCTTCCGCCTCAATGCAATCAACACCGAAGAGCAGGCACTCAATCTGTACCGCGACCGCTTGCTGCAAAGCCAGCGCTGGCTCGATTACCTGAAAACCAGTCTGGCCGCTGCCAACACCAACAAACTCAACGACTACACCTTCCCGTTCACCTTCACCACCACGGTGGACAACATCGCGTTCGAAGACCGCGAGATCAGACAGATGGGCGAGGCGCTGACCACTCAGGTCAGCCGCTACATGAATGATCTGGCGGTGTTCCAGCCCGGTAGCGAGCCGATGTTGCTGACCCGCGAGCAAATTGCCCGCACTCGCCAGCAGTTCCTGAAAGTGGTCAACAACCGCATCCAGGAACGCACGATCGACCTGTCGGTGGTCAGTCAGGTGATCGAGCAGAAAACCGCGCGCATTGCCGAGTTCAAGAATCGAATCCATCAATTGCAGCAAACCCAAAGCAAACTGCGCCAGATGGACACCGAGATCGGCGCGTTGCACGCCGCGTTCTCGACCTACGCGCAGCGCTTTGCCGAAAGCAGCACCACGCGCTCGCTGGACAACGACCTGTCCAACGCCCGGGTGTTGAGCCCGCCGTTCGAGCCGACTGAAGCAGCGTTCCCCAAACCCATGTTGATCATTCCGTTCGGCATGCTCACCGGCCTGCTGTTGGCGATCGCGTTCGTCTATGTGCGGGAGTTCTTTGATCATCGCTTCAAACATCCGGCGCAAATCAGCCATGAACTGGGGCTGCCGGTGCTGTTGGTGATCAACGAGCAAGACGCGCTGCCGGGCAATCCGCACAGAAACTGGTCGGTGCCAGGCTTTGTGCACTGGGTGCGCAATTGAACCTGTCGACCCCGCCGAACGCCGCCCTGCCGATCATTCATTTGCTCAGCAGCGGTGGCTTCTATGGCGCCGAGCGCATGTTGCTCGATCATTGCCTGGCGACGCCGGGACAGCATCAAGTGCTGTTCCTCGACGCGCCGCCGGAACTGATCGCGCGCTTTCGTGAGGCCGGGGTCGACGCGCAGGGTTGCACTGGCCTGGGCACCTTGCTGCGGCACTTGCGTCAACGCCGCAGCGAACGGCCGCTGATCAATACGCACAATTTCAAGGGGCTGCTATTCGGTTGGCTCGGCGCGACGCTGTTGCGCCTGCCGCTGGTCATCACCCAACACGGTTTCACCCCGCGCAGCCGCAAACAAAAGTTCTACACCTGGCTGAGCCTGCAACTGTGCCGCACCGCATCGGTTGATCGGGTGGTGTGCGTGGCTGAAAGCATCGCGGCCATTCATCGTCAGGCCAGCGTACGGGCCGACAAGCTGCAAGTGATTCCCAACGGTTTGCCGGCTCACGCCGAGATGATTCCCAATGCTGATCGCCAGCGCTGGCTCGCCGGTTACGTCGGACGCCTGAGCAGCGAGAAAGGCCCGGATCTGTTTCTCGACGCGCTGATTGCGCTGTGCCTGCAACACCCGCAACTGGACGCGGTGATGCTCGGCGATGGCCCGGAACGCGAGGTGTTGCAGGCGCGCATTGATGCCGCCGGTTTGCAGCAGCGCATTCGTTTGCCGGGTTACCAGACCGACATGCGCCGCTGGTGGCAGCAACTCGATGCGCTGGTGATCAGCTCGCGCACCGAGGGCACGCCGATGATTTTGCTCGAAGCAATGCAGGCCGGGGTGCCCGTGGTGGCCTTCGCGGTCGGCGGGATTCCCGATGTGCTGGAAGACCGGCATAACGGCCTGCTCGCCGCGCCCACCGACAGCGCCGCGCTCGCCCGCCAGCTCGACACGTTGCTGATGCAACCGGGCCTGGCCCGGCAACTGCGCGACAACGCGAAACGCACGCAACAGGATCGCTACGACCTCAAGGCCTTGGCCGAACACTGGTCGCAGCTGTACATCCGCACCGCACGGGAGGCACGCGCATGATTTTCCCGCTCTCGATCGTCAGCCTGCTGGCACTGGTCTGCATGGCTTTGCTGGTCAGTCCTTATCCGTATCTGGCGCCGGGGGCAGTGCTGGGGCTGCTGGGTTTCACGGTGCTGTACCGCAAACCGTCCTGGGGCTTGCTTGGCATTGCCGCGCTGGTGCCCTTTGAAGGGTTCTTCAAGGACAGCATGTTTTCCGGGAGCAAATTCCTCGGTGCTTCGCTGGCGCTGATCCTGATGCTGCAACTGGCATTGCACCAGATTCCATCGCAGCGCTTGCGCAGCAATCTGTGGCGCTACCTGATCGGTTTCATGGCGCTGTACATGCTGAGCCTGCTCGCCACCGACAACCTGGGCATGTCTCAGAGTCATCTGCGTGAACTGAGCGTGGGCCTGATTCTGTTCGTGATCACTTTGTTGATCGGCCGCGAGCTGAACCTCGATCTGTTCGCCCGGCTGGTCACGCTCAGCGTCAGCGCCACCTGCGCCATGGCGATGTTTTCCAGCAGATTCCAGGACAAGGGCCGCGCCGCCGGCCTGCTCGATGACCCGAATGCCTTTGCTCTGCTGATCGCCTTCGCCGTGCCGCTGGGCCTGCTGCTGGTAATTCGCAGCCCGAACCTTTTGCAGCGTTTGTTCTGGGCTGGCTGCTGCCTTTTGCTGCTCGGCGGCATGACCAAGACAGAATCGCGCTCGGGCCTGGTGGTACTGGCCTTGAGTCTGGCGATCGGTGTCTGGCATTACCGCCAGCACCTCACCCGCATCCGTCCCCGGCATTTCGGCTTTGCCATGCTCGGCGCCGCCATCGTGCTGCCATTGGCGATTTATGCGATGCCTGCCGGTTATCTGGCACGCATCCAGTCGCTGAGTATCTTGAGCGCCGGGGCCAAGGCTCAGGACGAATCACTCGGCCGTCGCGCCTCCTACATTGTCGTCGGCAGCCAGATCATCCGCGAACATCCACTGCTCGGCTCCGGCCCCGGGACCTTCCCGCTGCACTACGCGACCACCGGTTACGCCAAGGCATTCTCGGCCAACCGCAAGATCGGCGATCTGTATCGCCGGGCGCACAACACTTACCTGGAGATTTTCAGCGAATTGGGGATTCCCGCCGGCCTGCTGTTTGTCGGCATGCTCGTGCAGGGTTTCTACAACCTGATCCGCGCACGACGCGCGTGGCTGCAACGGCGCGAGTGGCAGCACGCGGACGTGGTGACTCATCTTGGAATGAGTTTTCTGTCATTGACGTTGTTTCTGATGTTTCTCAGCGCGCCGAACCTGAAATACCTGTGGATCATGCTTGCCCTGACCTGGGTGCTGCGCCTGAAAGCCGAGCAAGCACCGCTGACGGAGGCCAGGGCATGAGCCGGATCAGCATCGTCATTCCGATGTACAACGAGGCACGGCACATCGGCCGCACCCTCCTGGCCGCTCGCAAAGCCGCGAACGCCGCTGACATCGACTGTGAACTGATTGTCGTCGACAACGGCTCCATTGATGACGGGCCACAGATCGCCCGCGCATTCGGCGCACAGGTTCTGGTGCTGCCCGGCCTGCTGATCGGCGCCTTGCGCAATCGTGGCGCAACGGTTGCCAGTGGTGATTGGCTGGCGTTCATCGATGCCGACATTGAAATGCCCGAAGACTGGCTGAGCCAATTGTTAACTCTCGAAGCGCAGAATCAGGGCGACATTTTTGGCCTGGACCTGCACACCCCCGCCGCCGCGCCGTGGTACGCGACCGCCTGGCAACGGCGCATGCTGCGGCCATCAGCGCACGCCAGCCGCACCGTGGACTGGCTGCCCAGCGCCAACCTGCTGATGCGCAAACGCTGGTTCGACGTCGTCGGCGGTTTCAACGAAACCCTGCGCACCGGTGAGGACAAGGAATACACCCTGCGCCTGAGCAAACAGGGCGCACGGCTGCTGTCGATCAATACCAGCATCGCCCTGCATTGGGGCTACGAAATGAATTGGCGCGAGTGGATGGGCAAGGAACTGTGGCGTCAGGGCAGTCACCTGCAGTTGCTGCGCACCCATGGCATGAGCCTGCGCCTGCTGCGTTTTCCGCTGCTGTCGCTGCTGGTCTGGGTGACGGATTTTCTCCTGATCGTTGCCTTGCTCGCCGGCCTCGCGCAGCTCGCGGTGATCCTGCTGGTGCTGACCCTGCTGCCGAGTCTGGTGCTCAGCGTGCGGCAGAGTATCAAGCACCACAACGTTCGCCTCACCTTGCAACTGTGGGGTCTGCACTGGTTACGCCTGCACCTGCCCAGCGCGGCACTTGTTCTCAGTCTGTGTCATTGGAACGCCAGGAGGCCTGCCCGTGGCTGAATTCATTTTCTGGATGTGCCTGCTGCTGCCGGTGTACGCCTACGTCGGTTATCCGCTGCTGCTGACCTTGCTGGCGCCGCTGTTCCCGGCCTGGCGCCATACGCCAGCGCCGCCGCTGAACATCAGCATCGTGATTGCCGCGCATAACGAGGCGCGGCACATCGAGCACAAGTTGCGCACGCTGCTGGCTCAGGATTATCAGCCGGCGACGCTGCAGATCATTCTCGCCAGCGACGGCTCGATGGATGACACCGTGGCCTGCGCGCGCAAAGTGGTTGATCCGCGCATCACCGTGCTCGACCTGCCCCGCCAGGGCAAAGCCGCTACGCTGAATGCCGGCGCAGCGCTGAGTACCGGCGATATTCTGGTGTTCACCGATGCCGACAACCAATGGTCACGCGACACCCTCGGCCACTTGCTCGCGCCGCTGAGCGATCCGCAGGTCGGCGCCTGTGCAGGGCACATGGTAATCCCGGTCACAGGCGGGGGCCTGAGCGTCGGTGACAGCCTGTACCGACACTACGAAGGCTGGCTGCGCCGCGTGGAGAATCGCACCGGTTGCATGGTTTCCGCCGATGGCGCCCTGCTCGCTCTGCGCCGCGAGCTGTTCCAGAACGTGCCGGCGGAGGTCAACGACGATTTCTTTATCAGCACCTGCGCGCCGGTGGCACGCAAACGCATCGTCTACGTGCCCGAAGCGCAAGTGATCGACCATGGCGTCGATGAGGCGGGCAAGCAATTTCGCCGGCGTCAGCGTGTCACCGTTGGCGGCTTGCAAAGCCTGGCGCAACGCAGTGAGCTGCTCAATCCGTTCAAGCACGGCCTGTATTCGATCGCCTTGATCAGCCACAAATTGGTCCGCCGACTGGCGCCGGTGTTGTTGCTGCCGTTGCTGCTGAGCAACTTCTGGCTGTGGCAAGAACACGGCTTTTATCGCTTGAGCCTGATCGCGCAGTTGATCGGCTACACGATCGCCATCGCCGGCCTGCTCGATTCGCAACACCGTTTGCCCAAACCATTCCGTCTGGCGGCGTTTTTGCTGGTCACCCTGGCGGGCATGAGCCTCGGCCTGTGGCAGTTTCTGCGCGGCCAGCGGTATGCCCAGTGGAATCCGGAACAGAACCGATAAAAAAGGACTGAGGCCATGGCGATCAAACAACTTCTAAAACGCACCAGTGGCTGGCTCTATCTCAACTCGTCCGTGGGCCGCAATCAGTTGCACGGCGCCGGGGTGATCCTGATGCTGCATCGGGTGCTGGCCAACGACCGCGCCGCCGATCTGCCGCACCGCAATGAACTGTGCGTCGGGCCCCAGGCCTTCGAGCATTTGCTGGTGTGGCTGCGCAAGCATTTCGATTGCGTGCCGCTGATGGAAATCCTTCAGCCAAATTCGCTGCGCACCGAGCGCCCGCAAGTGGCACTGACCTTCGATGACGGCTGGCGCGACAACGCCGTCAACGCCTTCGCGCTGCTGCAAAAACATCAGGTGCCGGCGAGTATTTTTCTCTCCACCGATTTCATTGGCAGTCGTCAACGATTCTGGTGGGAAAGCCTCGGCGAAACGCTTTGGGGCAGCCATGGCGACAAGGCGCGGATGCATTTGATCGAATACCTTCGTTCGATCGGTAAGCCATTGCCGGTGCTGGTCGATGACATCGATGTGCAGCGGCGCAGTCTGGCCCTTTTGCATTATCTGCAAAGTTTGAAAGATCTCGACCCGCAGGTGCTGGAACGGCTCACCGACGAGTGCCCGCAGGATTCTCTGCCGCAGGCCCTGGACTGGCATCAGGTGCGCGCAATGGAAGCTTCGGGGCTGGTGCGGTTCGGCCCGCACGGCGCCAGCCACGCGATTCTTACAGGCCTTGATAGTGCGCGCCTGACCCAGGAAATCAGCCGCAGTCGCGACGCCTTGAACAACGGCTGCAATCGGCCGTTACCGGTGTATTGCTACCCCAACGGGGATAACGATGAGCGCGTGCGCGAGCAGGTCGCCAATCACGATTATCCGTTTGCCCTCGGCACCGCTACCGGTCTCTATCGTGGGGCCGGCGACCCTTTGAACCTGCCGCGCTTCGGTGTCAGTCAACGCACCGCACGCAATCCCGAACTGCTGTCGTTACGCATCTTTCGCGGGGCACGCACATGAGCCGAGGCAACTACCTCAAGCATCTGGCCCTGAGTATGGGCACCAAGCTGGCGATGATCGCCTTGCGCCTGCTGCGCAACGTGTTGCTCGCGCGGATTCTGGGCCCCAGTGAACGCGGTTTGTTTGCCTTGCTCAGCACCCTGCCGGACTTGATCAGCGCCGCCACCAGTGGCGGGCTGAATTCCGCGGTCGGCTATCAAGCGGCCAAGCAGCGGCCGATGGGTTTGCTACTCGCTCAGGTGCTGGTGTTCGGCTGTCTGCTGGCGGGGCTGCTGACCTTGCTGGTGGTTGCGTGGGTGCGTGAGTTCGGCG
Organism: Pseudomonas sp. Irchel 3E19; assembly: GCF_900187585.1. NCBI lineage: Bacteria > Pseudomonadati > Pseudomonadota > Gammaproteobacteria > Pseudomonadales > Pseudomonadaceae > Pseudomonas > Pseudomonas sp. Irchel 3E19. The sequence continues at coordinate 134,090 of NZ_FYDT01000009.1, read as the reverse complement.
GCGAACTGGATATAACGATGCAACTCGGTCTGCTGGCCTGGCTGTTGCTGTTGGCGGTGCCGCTGACCGTACTCAAAAGCGGCCTGCTGACATTGCACAACGCCTCTGGCGGCGTGGTCGCGTTCAACGTGCTGCGCCTGATCGAATCGCTGGCGCCGCTGCTGCTGTTTCTTGCGCTGTTCTGGATGTGGAAAAGTGCTGCGCTGGAAGCGGCGCTGATCAGTTGGCTGGCCGGGATCAGTCTGGTGGTGCTGGTGGGATGGATGTGGCTCAAGTGCGCGCAACCGATGCAGCTGCAATGGGACCGCGCCAGCCAGAACGAACTGCTGCGCTTCAGTGCGCGCAGCCATCCGGATCTGCTATTCCAGCAAGTGATTCTGCGCTCGGATTATCTATTCATCGGCGCCCTGCTCGGCAGCACCGCGCTGGGTCACTACGCAATGGCCAGCGCCGCCGCCGAACTGCTGCTGATCGTCCCCGAAGCGGTGACCACGCCGCTGATGAAACGCCTGCTGCAACAGGACAAAGGCATGGACAAAGTCACCCCGCTGGCGCTGCGCCTGACTGCCACAGTGATGTTGGGCGCCTGCTTCACGATGGCGGTGATCGGAGAATGGCTGATCGTCACCCTGTTCGGCGTTGCCTACCAGCCGGCCTATCCGGCGCTGCTCGCATTGCTGCCAGGCCTGCTGGGCCTGTGCTACGCGAGCATTCTGCGTCTGGACTTGATTGGCAAAGACCGCCCCGGCACGGTGTCGTTACTGATGGGCATCGGCGCCATGCTCAACCTGGCGCTGAATCTGCTGTTGATTCCTGCCTACGGGATTGTCGGTGCAGCGGCGGCTTCATCGATTGCCTACCTGGCCGTCACTGTGGCGATGCTGGTGCTTTATTGCCGCTTGAGTGGCGTGCCGTTCTGGCAAACCTTGATCATCCTGCCCAGCGACATCACCCCGATGTGGCTGATGTTGCAACGCCGGAAGGCAGCATGAAACGCCTGGCCCTGCTGCTCGGTCTCGGCCTGTCGCTGGACGCCTACGCGGCGTCGATGCGCTGGGGCGATATCCGCGACGGCAGCTTGTATCTGCAGGCCGATCGCGCGGACACCGTGACCGTCAGCTGGGTGCCGGCGTGGCAGGCAGAGGCCAACGAAGAGCATCTGTATCTACTCGACGGTCAGGGCATGTTGCAGGGCGAACGGTTGATCAAGGCCAATGAAACCCGGGGCAGCCAGAGCTGGCCGCTGGCACCTGGCGCGGCGAGTTATCAACTGGAGATTCCCGGCTACAGTTTCCGCGGTTACCGGATCGAACATGACGAAAAAACCGTGGCGCTGTTTGCCCCGGCCAAGGTGCATTTCAGCGCGGAAGTGCGGAACGGCACTGAGCTGTATTTCAGAGTCGCACCCGGCGAACACGCGGTGCTGGCCGGCAAGTTCCATGGTGGCGTCAGCGGTTTGCAGGCACAGCGGGTTGGCGATGGACAGCAACTGTCATTGGCACTGAAACCCTATCGTGCCTATTGGCAGTTCGATCAAGTCGCGCTGCCCGTCAGCGAACAACCGCAGGTCTGGCGCCTGCTTCTGCAAGGCAGGGGCAAAGCAGCATTCTGGCTCGACGGCACGGCGAATCTGTTTGCGCAGAATCCGCAGCAGCTCAAACCCTTGCAGTCAGAACCCGGGCAGACGCGTCTGACCCTGCACGACAAAGTCCTCGGACGCACGCCGGATCTGGGAATCGCACTGCCTTACCTCGTACCGCCGCCGTCCAGTCACGCCCTGCTCGATGCCTTGAAACCCAGCGCTGCGAGCTATTACAGCTTCGTTGATGTCACCTCGAAGAATCCGCATTTCGAAGACGCTTTTCGTCAGCTTTATCAAAATCGCTTCGGCATCCGCCAGGACATCACCCTGCTCGCCGGCACCGGGCGTCAGGCCGATCTGCGCGCCGATGTACAAAGCAACAGCGGCCTCGACGCCTGGCTCGCCGGCACCCGCGCTCTGGGTGGCAAAGGCACGCATTACATCGGTTTCGCCGACGAGCCTAACCTCAACTATTCAAGCTACGAACAATACCGGGCGATCTTCAACAGCATGGCGCGGCAGGTGCGCAGCGACCCGGCCAACGCCAAGGCCGGGGTGCGCATTGCCATGCCGGCCAGTTCACGCTTGGTCAACGGGCCGTTCACCGAAAACGCGGCGGACAAGCGCGGCATCGACTGGGCGCGGCGTCTGCTCAGTGAATCCGCCGATCAGGTCGATGCCTTGGCCTGGCATGAATGGATGATTCGCGACCTGCTCGCGACCCGGGTCTACCGCGACAGCGTGCGCCGCGCAGCAGACCTGGTGGGACTGGACGCCAAAGGGCAACCACGCAAAGCGTTGCTGCTGGATCAGACCAATCTGTCCAGTGGCTCAGCCCTGAGCCCCTACGACCAGGAAACCCATTACACCTCGCTGTGGTGGGCCTCGGTGGTGATCAACGCTTCTCAGGATGGGCTGCTGAGCATGCTCAACTGGTTTCAGGCAGCCGATGAACCGCCCTACGGCAAAGGCATGGTGCGGGTGCTGGACAATGGTCGTTTTGAATTGAAACCGGTGGGCCTTGCCCAGCAATTCATCGCGCGGCATTGGTTGCCGCAAGTGCTGCAACTGGATAACGACGCTTTTGAGGTGGATGTTCTGGCGATGGCCGGCGACGAGCAGCGCGCACTGCTCGGGGTGAACAAAGGCACACGCCTGCAACGCGTTGATCTGAGCGGCGCCTGGTGCCCGCTGAACCAAAGCGCCCTGCGTTTCTTCGGCGCCGACAATCGCAGCCGCGACATACCGTTTGCCTGCGAAAACGGGCGCGTGCGTTTCGAATTGCCGGGGCAAACCCTGTTTGCCCTGAGCTGGAGCGCTTCATGAGCCGCCCTTCTGTCCTGCGAGCGTCATGCCGCGCGTGGCTACCTTCATCGGGAGAAGAGACCATGGATCTTTTGCAAAAACTCAGCGCACATATCCGTCGTAACGGCCTGCGAGCGACCTTGACCAAGATCCGTAGAAAGTACATTTTCGCCCATCAGCAATTGCTGTGGATGGAGCGTGATCTGGTCAGCCCCGTGCCGCCGCACAACCTCAAACCCTACCCACCGCTGCGCGTAATGAAGATCACCGCAGACAACGCCAGTGCCTTCACCCGTTACTTCGGCGACCGTGTGGGCGTCATGGCTGAGCTGGCCAATGAAGGTCGCACTGGGCTTATGCATGTCGACGAGCATGGCGATGCCGTGGCGTTTATCTGGGGCACGCCGCACGATTATTTCGATCGGCATTACTACGGTTGCCGGTTCCCGGTGAAACCCGGCGAGCTCTTCGAATTCGGTGGCGAAATGACCCGCGCCTACTGGGGCACCGAATTGTCAGTCGATGTGCAAGTGCGCCTGTGGAAAGCCATGGCCGAGGAAGGCTGCAGCAAAGTGGTCGATGTCTGTGAGTCGACAAACATCCCGGCACTCAAGCTGCACGTGCGCATGGGCTATACCGAACAACAGCGGATCATGAATATCTACACGCTGTTCGGTCGCTGGCGCTTCTACCGCGAATCCCGCTACAGCGGCTCGCGCCTGGAAGAACTGCGCAAACCTTCCCGTCCACCTGTCACAGCAACGGCGGCCTGAACCTATGGTGATGCGATTCGAATGGCGCACGTCCCTGTGCGCTGCCGATTTCCCGGCAGCGGCCTACGAGGCACTGCGTCTGCGTGTGGCCGACCACACGCCGTTCAACAACCTTGGCTGGTTGTGCGCGGCAGAACAGGCCTTGGGCGAAGATCAGCGCCTGCACATTCTGCTCGGCTGGGAAGCAGAGCAATTGCATCTGTGCCTGCCACTGGTGGCCAGCCGCGAACGCTTCGCTGGCGTGCCGTTTCGTGTTTTGCATCACTTGGGTTATCCGCTGGCCGATCGCCTGGCCCTGCTGTCGTTGCTCGGCAGCGAAGACATGCACAAAGCACTGGTGCTGATCCGTGAGCGTCTGCCCCATGCGCTGCTGCAACTCAATGAACTGTCGGAACCTGCCGGTGAAGAAAGTGCGCTCACCGAATGGATGGCGCACAGTTCCACTGCTGAACGACGCCTGAGTTGCCGGGTGCCGGTGCATCTGATCAGCGACGCCGATCATCGCGAGGTTTCCGGCGACCCGCGCTACAAGCTGCGTCGGGCGCGCAAACGGATTGCTGCATGCGGCGCGCAAGTGCGGCGAATCACCCCCGATGCGCTGTCGATGCCTACGATTTTAGAAGCGCTGCAGGAAGTCGAGTCGGTCAGTTGGAAAGGTGACGAGGGCGTCGGGATTTTCGCCACCGAACGCAGTCGTCAGTGGATGGAAAGCGCCTTTACCGCCCTCGCCGACCGAGGCCTGGTGCGGGTCGTGACGCTGGAGCTGGACGGCCGCTGCATCAGCTATCGCCTAGGCCTGCTCGAACAGGGCCGGCTCTACGATTACAACCTGGCGTTTTTGCCACAGTACGCCGACCTCGGCAGCGGCCGGGTGTTGCTGGAGGAATGGATTCGCTGGGGGCTGGATGAGCACTGGCGCTGGATCGATGCGTCGCGGGTCAGCCTGGACAACTCCAGCCATCAACTGCACGAACGCATGACCGGACAACTGGAGCACTGGCGCTGGAGTTTCTACTCGTGGCGCCCGAGCGGCTTGCTGCTGGGCCTGGGGCTACGCCTTTGGCACTACGTCAAACCGTCCCTGCAAAAATGGCGCGCAGGGCGTGCCGGCAACTCGACAGCGACGAACACATCCGAAATTCAACCGGCAACACCATCCAACACACCTGGGCTAGCGCCTCGGAGGGCATCATGAAAGTCATCGAAAAAGTGCTTCTGCGCATCAGAGAAAGAGGCCTGCGCCGCACCCTTGGCGCGCTGGGCAAACGTTACGTATTCGCTCACCGTGAATTGCTGTGGATGGAGCGCGATCTGGTCACACCGATTGCCCCGAACAAACTGCGCCCTTGTGAAGGCTTGCGCAGAGTCGACATCACCGAGGAGAACGCCAAGGCATTCAGCAAGTACTTTGGTGACCGCGTGCAGACCATGGCCGAGTTGGCCGCTGAAGGGCATACGGGGCACATGCACCTGGACCAGGACGGTCACACCGTCGGGTTCGTCTGGGCCAGCACTCGCGACTATTACGACCGCCACTTCTACCGCTGCACGTTCCCGGTCAAGCCCGGTGAATACTTTCAGTTCGGTGCCGAGATCACCCGGCAGTATTTCGGCAGTAGCTTGACCGTCGATGCACAGACCGCACTTTGGCAAGTCATGGCTACCCGAGGTTTCGAAAAAGTGGTGGATATCTGCGACGGCGCCAATGTACAGGCCCTGAAGATGCATATGCGTCTGGGCTATCAGGAACAGGGGCGTATCACCCACGTCTACGATCTGTTCGGACACTGGCGTTTCTTCCGCGAGACACGCTACAGCGGCTCAAGACTGGAGGCTTTGCGCAAGCCGGAAAGACCGGTGGTGACGGCAGCGGCGCAGGCTTGATTCACATTTGAAATGTTGTGGCGTTAATGATGCAGCCTTCGCGAGCAAGCCCGCTCCCACACTGGATTTGTGTACGACGCAGATCCAATGTGGGAGCGGGCTTGCTAGCGAAGAGGCCGGTTGTCGCGATCAAGAATTCAGGACTTGGTGGCAACCAGGGTAAAGCACATGGGTATCTGCGCCTCCTGATTCACGTAACGGTCATACACCTCTTCGCGATTCGAATGTGCATATTCCTTGAAATGCGCAATATTCAGCCCTGCTCCGATGCCGCCGCTGAAGATCGCTCCCAGGGTATGCACGAACCAATAAGACTTCGCCGCCTGCTGTTCAATCTTGCCGACATAAACAATTGGTTCTTCCTGCACAAACGGCTCGGTGCGGAAATACGAGCTGGCGATGCGGTAAGGATCTTCGCCGTCAGGGTCGACCATCTCCAGAAACGGATGGGTTTCGTAGATCACCAGTTTGCCGCCCGGTTTCAGCGTCGACGCTACATGGCGGAAAAATTCGCCAATGTCCGGCATCCAGTTCAGAACGCCAATGGTGATCAACGCTACATCGAAGCGCTTGTGCAACGAGGCCGGCAGGTGATGGATATCGCTTTCGATGAATTCGGCGTTGTGCGCTGAGCAACTGTTCAGCTCGCGCGCCTGGTCGAGAAACGCGCTCGACTGATCAACACCCACCACCTTCCGCGCACCGAGAGCGAACAGCGAAAGACTCTCGCGACCGTTGTTGCAGCCCAGTTGAATCACGTCTTTGCCGTCAACGCCGACCTCTTCCAGCAACCCGCGCAGAGTGTCGTCGAGGCAGGAGAAATCCGCATGTGCGACGTCGTTCAGCAGCGCCTGCCAGTCAGGCGAATCCTGATGATGGCGGGCGGAATCGTTCCACGCCTGACGATTGCTTTCGATGGCGTTTTTATTGTTGGGCACTTCCATGGCGCACTCCGGACGATGCTCTTGATTGAGCGGTCGGAGTCTAGATCAGCCCGCCCCTCCAGATTGTTGCAATCTTGTAAGCCCCCCGTAGGAACTGCCGCAGGCTGCGATCTTTTGATGTCGTTTTATAAACCAAAGCCAAAAGATCGCAGCCTGCGGCAGCTCCTACAGGGAGTTTGTGGTTGCGTTCTGGTTAAGGCGCTCGCGCAAAAACTCGATCAACGCCTGCACCGGTCGCGAGGCCTGGCGATGTTGCGGATACACCGCCGACAGCGTCAGCGGTTCCGGACGCATGTCATCAAGCACCCGCACCAGTCGTCCATCCTTCAGCGCGGCGCCGACAATGAACGTCGGCAGATAAGTAATCCCCATCCCCTGCACCGCCGCATCGCGCAGCAAATCACCGTTGTTGACGCGCATGCGTCCACTGACATTAACCAGCAATGGCTTGCCCTGCCCTGCGTTGAACCGCCATTGCACTGAACGCCCATGTCCGTAAGGCAGGCAGTCATGACCGAGCAAATCTTCGGGTTTGAGCGGTGTGCCGCGTTCGGCCAGATAAGCCGGGCTGACGCAGTAAACCCGTTCGATGGAGGCAATACGGCGGGCGATCAAGGTCGAGTCTTCCAGCACGCCAATGCGCAGCGCCAGGTCATAGCCCTCACCGAGCAGATCCACCGGGCGGTCGCTCAAGTCGACCTCCACCGTGACCTCGCGATAGCGCTGCAAGAACATCGGCAACAGACAACCGAGGTGCGCCACGGCAAACGACAGCGGCGCACTCAGGCGAATCGTCCCGCGTGGCTCGGCGGTTTGCCCGGCGATGCCCTGCTCGACCTGCTCCACTTCGCCGAGCAGACGCAGCGCTGATTCGTAATAGCTCTGGCCCAGCGGGGTGACGTCCAGGCGCCGGGTCGAGCGATTCAACAAGCGCACGCCGAGGCGCTCTTCCAATTGCATCAAGCGACGGCTGACGAACTGCTTGGACAGGCCCAATTGATCGGCCGCTGCGGTGAAGCTGCCGGAGTCCATGACCTGGCAAAAAATACGCATGTCTTCGAACGGATTCATTGTCACTCTCTGGTGGACAGTTAAACGCTTTATAGCCGCTTTTTCACTTTTCGGCATCCCACTAATCTGTGCTCACGGTTTGAAAACACCACCACTCAATTAATCGAAAATGGAATTGCACATGAACATCGTCAAACAAACCCTGACCGCTTCCCTCCTCGCTTTGTCCATCGGCAACGCTTTCGCCGCCGGCAGCCCGGGTGTCGAACACAACACCCAGGCCTTCCTCGAAGCCCTCGCCGCTGGCGGTGGCAAGCCGCTGGAACAACTGAGCCCGAAAGACGCCCGTGCGGTGCTGACCGGTGCGCAGGCTTCGGTGAAGGTTGATCTGTCCGGTGTGGAAGTCAGCGACAAGGCGATCAAGGTCGATGGCCAGACGATCAACCTGAAAGTGGTGCGTCCGGCCCAGGTCAAAGGTGAGTTGCCGGTGTTCATGTTCTTCCACGGTGGCGGCTGGGTGTTGGGGGATTACCCGACGCACCAGCGCCTGATCCGTGATTTGGTGGTGGGTTCTGGCGCGGTCGCGGTGTACGTCGATTACACGCCGTCGCCAGAGGCACAGTACCCGACCGCGATCAACCAGGCTTACGCCACCACGAAATGGGTGGCCGAGCATGGCAAGGACATCGGTGTCGACGGTAAACGGCTGGCGGTGGCCGGCAACAGCGTCGGCGGCAACATGGCGGCAGTTGTGGCACTGATGGCCAAAGAACAGAAAACCCCGGCGCTGCGCTTCCAGTTGCTGATGTGGCCGGTGACCAACGCGCAGTTTGACGATGGCTCGTACCAGCAGTTTTCCGAGGGCCATTTCCTCACCAAAGGCATGATGAAATGGTTCTGGGACAACTACACCACCAAGCCGACCGAACGTGCGCAGATCCACGCCTCGCCACTGAACGCCAGCGCCGAACAGCTCAAGGGTTTGCCCGCCGCGCTGGTGCAGACGGCCGAGTTCGATGTGCTGCGCGATGAAGGCGAAGGTTATGCACGGCATCTCGATGCGGCAGGTGTGCCGGTGACTGCGGTGCGCTACAACGGGATGATCCACGACTTTGGCCTGCTCAATCCGCTGAGCCAGATTCCCGAAGTGAAAGCGGCGGTGCGCCAGGCAGCGGCTGAGCTGAAAACCCATTTGCAGCCTTAACGGCAGAAGATCGCAGCCTTCGGCAGCGCCTACATTGGAATGCATTTCCCTGTAGGAGCTGCCGCAGGCTGCGATCTTTTTATTGGCAGACACTGCGGAGCTCCGGCCATGACCCTTTTCTATACTCACCTGCTGTCCTGGAGCGCCGCCCTGCTGCTGCTCGATGCGGTGCTCTGGCACTTCTCGCCCTTCACCCATCGCGCCCCGAGAGTCGGTGTGCGGCTGATGCTGTTTCTGGCGTTCAGCGCGCTGGTGATCAACGCCGGTGTCAGCCCGTTGCAGGCGCCGCAGTTTGCCGATGACCAGGTCGCGCAATTGGGCGCAACCGCGCTGGGCATTCTCTGGTGGCTTTACGCGGCACGTGTGCTCACCGAAGTGATCGGTCTGATCCTGATGCGCCGCATCGGCCACAGCGGTCGCTTGCTGCAAGACGTGATCGGTGCGCTGGTGTTTCTGGTGGCCATCGTTGCCGCCGCCGGTTACGTACTGGAGCTGCCGGTCAAAGGCTTGCTGGCGACGTCCGGTGTGTTCGCGATCGTCGTCGGTCTGGCGCTGCAAAGTACCTTGGCCGATGTGTTTTCCGGGATCGTGCTCAATACCACCAAGCCGTATCAGGTGGACGACTTTGTGGTGATCGACGGCGTCGAGGGCAAAGTGCTCGACATCGACTGGCGCGCTACGCACCTGCTGACCAGCGCCGGCACCCTGGCCGTGGTGCCCAACTCGGTGGCAGCCAAGGCCAAGATCGTCAACCTCAGCCGGCCGAACAACATGCACGGCGTGTCGATCAGAATCAAAGTGCCCAATCACATCCGCCCTCGCCGGGTGCTCGACGCCCTCGACCGTACGCTGCAAGGCAGTAGCAGCCTGCTGCTGAGTCCGGCGCCAAAAGTGGTGTTGAAAGAGGCCGGCGAAGAAATGTCCGAATACGTCGCCAGCGGTTTTATCGCCGAACTGGGCAAGAAAAGCGAAGTGCGCAATCAGCTGTTCGACCTCGCACACCGCCACTTGGAAGCCGCCGGGATTTCGCGGCATCCGAACGGCGTGATAGAACCTTCGACCCGCGCGCGCGCATTGCTCGATGAAGTGAAAATCTTCCGCTCGCTGAGCGCCGAAGAGCGTGATCGTCTCGCCGAGTCGATGGTCGCGCAGCAGTACAGCGCGGGCCAGGTGGTACTGGATCTGGATGAAGTGCCGGACAGTCTGTTCGTGATTGCCACCGGGGTGGTTAGCGCCACGGTGCCGGATGGCGCCGGCCAGACCGAGGCCGGGCGCATGGGGCCGAGCGAGGTCATGGGCGAGCAAAGCATTCTGGCGGATACGCCTTCGCAGGCTACGTTTACGGCGCTGACGTCTTCGATCATCTACCGTCTCGACAAGACCCTCACGCGCGAATGCATGGAGCAGCGCGCTGAGGTTGGTCGGGCGTTGAACAAGTTGCAGGCGGTGCGGCAGCAGAACAGTCGCCTCGCGTTGATGGTTAAACCGGTGGCGGTGAGGAAAGGTGGGTTTCTGGGGTGGTTGCAGAAGCGATGATGTGTGTAGTTCGCAATGGTTTTTCCAGCTGAAGATCTTACCCCCTCACCCCAGCCCTCTCCCCCAAGGGGGCGAGGGGGAAAGGGAGCCGATCTTCGAGCTTTTCAAGGCCCGAGTTCGACCTGATATTTCAGGTCGGAGTAACTCGCACAAACATCTCGGTCAGTCCCCTCTCCCTCCGGGAGAGGGTTAGGGTGAGGGGCTTTTCAGCTCCACCGATTACTGGGCCGTGAACTTGGTATAGCTGTTGATCAGGTTGCGGTAGTTCGGCAGGCGTTCCGAGAGCAGATGCGCCAGGCCTTCCATGTCGTTGCGCCAGTCACCCTGCAGCTCGCAAGCGACAGAGAACCAGTTCATCAGTTGTGCACCGGCCGCCGACATCCGCGCCCAAGCCGCTTGCTGCACGGTGGTGTTGAAGGTGCCGGAAGAATCGGTCACCACGAACACTTCGAAACCTTCAGCGATGGCCGACAGGGTCGGGAATGCCACGCACACGTCAGTCACCACACCGGCGATGATCAGTTGCTTGCGGCCGGTAGCCTTGATGGCTTTGACGAAGTCTTCGTTGTCCCAGGCGTTGATCTGGCCTGGGCGCTGAATGAACGGTGCGTCCGGGAACTGCTCAAGCAGCTCAGGTACGATCGGGCCATTCGGGCCGGCGTCGAAACTGGTGGTGAGGATGGTTGGCAGTTTGAAGAACTTGGCGATGTCGCCCAGGGCCAGCACGTTGTTCTTGAATTCGTTTGGCGAGAAATCCTGCACCAGCGAGATCAGACCAGTCTGGTGATCGACCAGCAGCACAACCGCATCATCTTTGTTCAGACGCTTGTATGGAACGCTCATGGGAAACTCCTCGGTGGATGGTTGTTGCGTGAGGCGCCGACCGTCGGGGTCGGCGCATTGTTGTAAGGATCAGAACGCGAAGCAGGAACAGCCGAACGCGCCCCAGAAACCGGCGAAATCACTGACCGGGGCATTCGACAAACGGGCCTTTTCATGGCTGTGCGAGTGCACGGCGCACGCGCCGACGCACTGATGTACCTGAGCCTGCATCGGCGCGTTCTGGCGCCAGTGGCCCGGGACTTTGGCCACCGGCGACCAGTCCGGCAGCACCGGCACGCTGGCAGGTCCCAGGTCCTGGAAGTCACCGGCGGCGTAAACGATCTTGCCGCCGACCACGGTCAGTACCGACTCGATCCACTTGATGGCTTCTTCTTCGACATGGAAGAAGTCCGCGCTCAGTGCTGCCAGATCCGCCAGTTGCCCGACCTTGATCTGGCCTTTCTTGCCCTGCTCCGACGAGAACCAGGCGCTGCCGTGGGTGAACAATTCCAGCGCGGTGGTGCGTGGCAAACCTTCTTCGTACAGCGCCAGACCGCCGACGGTTCGGCCGCTGACCATCCAGTACAGCGACGTCCACGGGTTGTAGCTGGAAACCCGCGTGGCGTCGGTGCCGGCGCCGACCGGCACACCTTCGGCGAGCATGCGTTTGATCGGCGGCGTGGCTTCGGCGGCTTTCGCGCCGTAACGGTCAACGAAGTACTCGCCCTGGAACGCCATGCGATCCTGAATCGCGATGCCGCCGCCCAGCGCTTTCACCCGCTCGATGTTTTGTGGGGTGATGGTTTCGGCATGGTCGAAGAACCATGGCAAGCCGTTGAACGGAATGTCACGGTTGACCTTCTCGAACACGTCGAGCATGCGGCTGATCGATTCGTTATAAGTCGCGTGCAGACGGAACGGCCAGCGCTGCTCGACCAGGTGGCGCACCACCGGCTCCAGCTCCTGCTCCATGGTTTGCGGCAGGTCCGGGCGCGGTTCGAGGAAGTCTTCGAAGTCCGCCGCCGAGAACACCAGCATCTCGCCAGCGCCGTTGTGGCGCAGGAAGTCGTCGCCCTGATGCAACTTGACGCTGCCGGTCCAGTTCTGGAAATCGGTCAGCTCTTCTTTCGGCTTCTGGGTGAACAGGTTGTAGGCGATGCGCACGGTCAACTGGTCATCTTTGGCCAATTGCTCGATCACTTGGTAATCGTCCGGGTAGTTCTGGAAACCACCGCCGGCGTCGATCGCACTGGTCAGGCCGAGGCGATTGAGTTCGCGCATGAACTGGCGGGTCGAATTGACCTGATACTCCAGCGGCAGCTTCGGCCCCTTGGCCAGCGTCGAGTAGAGAATCATCGCGTTGGGTTTGGCCACCAGCATGCCGGTCGGGTTGCCGTTGGCATCGCGCACGATCTCGCCACCCGGCGGGTTTGGCGTATCGCGGGTGTAACCGGCCACGCGCAATGCGGCGCGGTTGAGCAACGCACGGTCATACAAGTGCAGGACGAATACCGGCGTGTCCGGCGCCGCCTGGTTGAGTTCTTCGAGGGTCGGCATGCGTTTTTCGGCGAACTGGAATTCGTTCCAGCCGCCGACCACGCGCACCCATTGCGGCGTCGGTGTGCGGTCGGCCTGCTCCTTGAGCATGCGCAGTGCATCGGCCAGCGAGGGTACGCCTTCCCAGCGCAGTTCGAGGTTGTAGTTCAAACCGCCACGGATCAGGTGCAAGTGCGAGTCGTTGAGACCGGGGATGACGCAGCGGCCGTGCAGGTCGACCACTTGCGTAGCCGGGCCGCGCAGGGTCATGGCTTGAGTGTCGTTGCCGACAACCACAAAGCGGCCGTCCTTGATCGCCACGGCACTGGCCAGCGGTTTGCTGCGGTCTACGGTATGAAATTGGCCATTGAACAGAATCAGATCGGCGTTCATCGCAGTTCCTTCGACAAAAAATGAATGGGTTCAGCGTGACGGGTGTTCTGTGGGTTCGACGTGGGTATGCGCCTGACCGGCTTCCAGCCACGGCGCGAACAGACGGGTCACGCGGGGCATGAATACGTACACCACCGACAGCACGATGGTCAGGGTGATCAGGAACGTGGCAACCACGTAGTTGGAAAGCAGCGGATGCAGCTTGAGCAGCGGCCCCCAGATCAGCGGCACCAACAGGGTGTGCGGAAAGATCACCAGCAAGGTGATCACCGCCTGCTTCCAGCGCGGTGGCGGTGAGGCGGCGTCGGCCAGCGGTGCAAACCAGAATTCGTTGACCGGGGCGACCTCGGTCTGGTCGCCATCGGCGAGCATCGGCGCAGCTTCTTCGACCAGTGCCTGACGCTCTGACGACTCCAGCCACTGTTGCATCGCCTCGGTCGAGCGAAAGCGCAGCACGCAGGTGTAAGTGTCGAGGCCAGCACGCTTACCGCGCACCACGTCTACCCCCAAATGCCCTTCGCGTTCCCCCGCCACCCGCACGATATTGCGTAGCCAGGCTTCATAGGCAGTTTCAAAACCGGTCTTGACCCGGTGCTTGACGATCAGCGTGACGGTCTCATCGGCCCCCGGTGCTTGTTGACTAAGGACTTCAGGCATAACGCAGTACTCCGGGCAAACGAACGTTGAGCGCCAGCCGTCCTGGCCCGGCGATAAACACAGTGGCAAACAGGATCAACAGCAACCAGCCGAACTGCCCTTCAGCCACACTCCATTGCGGATGCACGACCAACAGCGCCACCAGCAGCACAAAGAGAATAGGCAAGCAGGCCAATCGCGCCAGCACCCCGGCGACGATCAGCAGCGGACAGAGGACTTCGGCGAAGATCGCCAGACATAAGGTCAGGTGAGCACCGAGGTGGAACGGGTCTTCGATCAGTTGCAGTTGGGCGGTAAAGTCCAGCAGCTTGGGCAAGCCGTGTATCCACAGCAGGAACAGGCCGCCGCTGACCCGAAGAAACAGTAAACCGGCGTCGTGCGCCCGTTCATCGCTTTGTGTCGCGTTCATGACCCAACCCTTTAAATGTCATTGGCCTGAATAATGCCAATGCGGGGCGGGGAGAAATTGGATGGGTGTGCTCTCTTTCTTTCAGTCACCTAAAACCAATGTGGGAGCGAGCCTGCTCGCGATAGCGGTGTGTCATTCAACCTTGATGTCGACTGACCGGGCGCCATCGCGAGCAGGCTCGCTCCCACAGGGGATTTACGTTTTTCTTCAGGCTGGCGGGATATCCAGCGATGCCGACATGAACTGACTGATCCGCGAGCGCAGCCATTTTTCTGCCGGATCGTTGTCGTGTACCCCGCTCCAGGCCATCGACAGTTGCGCCGCTTCGATCGGGAACGGTGGGTCTTCGGCGCGCAGGGCACAGCCTTCAACCAGCGCACACGCGGCATAGTCCGGCACGGTGGCAATCATTTCCGTACCGGCGAGCAAAGCGCGCAAGCCGCTGAACTGCGGCACGCCGAGCACCACACGACGGCAGCGGCCGAGTTTGGCCAGATCAAGATCGATGTTGCCGCTCAAATCACCGGAGAACGACACCATCGCGTGCGGACGCTCGCAGTATTCGTCCAGCGTCAGCGGCCCCGGACGGTCGTCGCCGCGCAGCACCTTGCAGGGAATGTCGCGCAGCTTTTTGCGTTTGGCATTGGCCGGCAAGTCGGTGGTGTAACTGACGCCGACCGAGATTTCCCCGGAGGCCAGCAACGCCGGCATCAGCAAATAGTTGGCACGGCGCACCACCACCACAATCCCCGGCGCCTCTTCCTGAAGCTTTCGCAGCAGCGGCGGAAACAGACCGAACTCGGCATCATCAGACAGACCAATGCGGAACACGTCGCAACTGCTCGCCGGTTCGAATTCCTTGGCCCGGCTGACCGCCCCGGAAATGACATCCATTGCCGGTTGCAGCTCTTTAAGGATGGCCAGGGCGCGGGCGGTCGGTTCCATGCCGCGACCGTTGCGCAACAGCAACGGATCATCGAACAGATCGCGCAATCGGCCGAGCGCCGCGCTCACGGCCGGCTGGCCCATGAACAGTTTTTCAGCGACGCGGGTCAGGTTTTTTTCGAACATCAGCGCTTCGAAAATCACCAGCAGGTTCATGTCGACGCGACGCAGATCGTTACGGTTCATGGGCACGAGTTCCTTGCTTGGAAGTCTTGTTCAGTCAGGTGCGCGAGCACCGTACTTTACGCGATCAACGGTACTTTGGCCGCGCCAAGCAGTTGATCCAGCTCACGCACTTGAGCCTGACGCAGATCAGCCTGGAATGCGGTTTCTGTGATCAGGCGCACTTCTGTCATATCTTCACCCGCAGCGAAGGGATCAGCCCGTTCGCCTGGCGCTGTCGTGAGGTGCCGGAGATGAAACTCAAAAGGTCACAAACGTCGGCATTGCCTCTGGGCATGCGCCTGTCTTTCGTTGCACGCACCGGGGCCACCCGGCACCAGCAACTGGTCATAACGCTGCGCGTTGTCATCGATAAGCTGATCGGCGTGCACCAGCACGCCATTGGAGGCGCGTAACGGGCCGCGCTCGGTCCCCAGAGTGATCAACTGATAATGGCGTTCTGGTTTCAAATAACGATTGGCGACCGAGAACACTTCCATCGGCCCGGCCATATCGAGCAGCAGAAAATCGGGAAACAACACCATTGCCACGGTTTTCATGGGTCAACATCACTGATCAAAAAAAGAATAAACGTAAAGCACTGGCTGAGCATTATGGCCAAGTACGCGCTCACCGCCGGAAAAGATTGCGTGAACTGCCATGCAAAACTGTCAACCTGATGGAGACAGTATTTCAACTTTCACCTACTTATTGCATCGAATGGTTAACAGTAACCTTCTCCTCACTCGGACGAATTCACGTCCCGCAAGGAGATTTCATCATGCTGACCCTTCGCAAAGCCTCCGATCGTGGCCTCGCCAATCATGGCTGGTTGAAGTCGTTCCACACCTTTTCCTTTGCCAGCTACCGCAACCCGCGGGAACAGGGTTTTTCTGACCTGCTGGTGATCAACGATGACCGCGTTGCCGCCGGCAAAGGCTTCGGCCAACACCCGCATCGCGACATGGAGATCTTTTCCTACGTGCTGGAAGGTGCGCTGGAACATAAAGACACTTTGGGCACCGGTTCGGTAATCCGCCCCGGCGACGTGCAACTGATGAGCGCCGGCAGCGGTGTGGCGCACAGCGAGTTCAACCATTCGGCCACCAAGCCTGTGCACTTCCTGCAAATCTGGATTGTGCCAGACGTTGGCGGCGCCAAACCGCGCTACCAGCAGGAGCATTTCAGCGCGCAGAAAAAACGCGGTCGCCTGCAATTGATCATCTCGCCGGACGGCAGCGATGGTTCGCTGACTGTGCGTCAGGATGCACGAGTCTACGCCGGGCTGTTCGACGGCAAGGAAAGCGCCACCCTGGAACTGCAGGCCAATCGCTACGCCTACGTCCATGTGGCTCGCGGCAGCGTCGAGCTGAACGGCCAGCTGTTGCAGGAAGGTGACGGCGTGCGGGTTCGCGAGGAACAACTGCTGACCCTGAATAATGGCGTGGATGCCGAGGTCTTGGTGTTTGACTTGCGGCCACAGGAATTGCCGCAGATGCCATGAAGTAATGTCTTCATTGCCCACAAAAACGGCCTTCAAATGAAGGCCGTTTTTTTAATGTGGCGTGCCCGGTAATGGCGACACGGCGGGTATAGGCGGATGGGTGTCCTTGCCTGCTTGAACCGCCGACAAAGTCGTTTGAATCGCTACGTAGACATTGGCTTGATTGGCGTAGTAAGTCGCCACGACGATGCCGACGATTCCAAGGAAATACACAGCGGTTGAGGCCCAATAATTCGCCTTGATGGTCGAGGCCTGTCTGACCGCCTCTTTTGACTCCAGAGCGATTTGCTGCACATTTGCGGAAATGGAGTTGTAGCGGTCTAGCAGGGCCTTGTCTCGTTCGGTCTGAACATCCAGAAATCTCTCGATTTTCGCCGACACATATTCGACCCGGGCATCCATCCTTGCCTCAATGGTCTCGATCCTGGCGTTGAATTCGTCACGGCTGATAGCGTTCATGGCTTGAGTGCTCTGCCCTCTGCTCAATGTGTCGGTGCTTTGATATTGCTCGAATTCCCTGGCTTTCAAGCCGATCCCCTTCCTTGGGTTACCGATACCTTCCCTGACGCATCACTCACAACCCGACTTCTGACGCTGTGTGCTGCCTCAACAATAGGGCTGGCGTCCCAAGCCCGCAAGCCGGCAGATTCTGCTATGGGTGTAGGCTGTTTCGTCAGAAGATGTAGCTTCTCCAAAGCGCTTTAAGCACTCACTCATTCTCCAGCGCAAACGCCTCGACTATCTGCTCAATCACTGCACGAACCCGCGCGGTATGGCGCAAGTCCGCGTGGGTCACCAGCCATACCTCATACGGTTGCGGGCGATTCCGCTCCGGCCAAAGCCTGACCAGGCCATCGCGCTCGCCCATGTACACCGGGATTTCTCCTACGCCCAGGCCAGCCGCAATCGAGCGACGCACCAACAGGCTGGAACTGAGGCTGGCAACAATCCGCCCGCGATGCACCGGTTCGCTAACCAGCGTCATGTCCTTGTGCCCCTTTAAATACGGGTGATAAACCACCAGGTCATGCCCCTCGAACGCTGCACCCTGCTGAGGAATGCCCTTGGCGTCGATATACGCCTGTGAAGCGAACAATCCCACCGGCCAGCGGGCAATTCGCCGCGCGATCAGATCGGGATTGTCAGGCCGGGTGTTGCGCACGGCGATGTCCGCCTCGCGCTTGGCCAGGCTGAGGATCTGCGTGGAGGCATCCAGTTGCACGCGCACGTCAGGGTGCTGCTCGTGCAGGCGTGCGATGGCCGGGATCAGGAAGTCGATGGCCAGCGAATCGGTGGTGCTGACGCGCACGTTACCGGTCAGACGATCGTCCAGCCCCTGAATCTGCCGCTCTAGTTCAAGCGCCGAGTGCTCCATTTTTTCGACGCTTCTGAGTGCCGCTTCGCCGACTGGCGTCAACGCGTAACCGTCGCCAGTGCGCAAAAACAACGTCGCGCTCAGGGACTTCTCCAGCGCCGTGATCCGCCGCCCGACAGTGGCCTGATCCACGCCCAGCACCCGCGCGGCGCCGCGTAACGTCGACTCCCTGCATACCGCGAGAAATACCCGGGCATCGTCCCAATTCATGTTTTCTCCTACTGATGCAAATATGCATCGCCATGATGCCAAATCGCTGCATTAGTGCAGCAACAATAGCCGATATGCTGAGCGCCATAAACCTCTCAGGATCGCTCCCATGCGTACATCATCCTCAGCGTTACCGATCTTCGCGGGACTCTGCGCCAGTCTGGTCAGCATCGGCCTGGCGCGATTCGCCTACACCCCGCTGATTCCCTCGCTGATTCAGGCGCAGTGGTTTTCTGCCAACGATGTGGTCTACCTCGGCGCAGCCAATCTGGTCGGCTACCTGATCGGCGCTCTGCTCGGCAGGCCGATAGCGCGACAACTCGGCAATAAAACCGCCCTGCGATTGATGATGCTGCTGGTCACCGTCGCGTTTTTTGCCTGTGCGTTTCCGTTGTCGGTGAGCTGGTTCTTCAGTTGGCGGTTGCTGTCGGGGATTACCGGTGGCGCGATCATGGTGCTGGTGGCTGCGACCGTGTTGCCGCATGTGCCGGCGTCCCGCAAAGGGTTGGCCAGTGGTGCAATTTTTCTCGGCATCGGCCTGGGAATTGCCGGTTCCGGCACCCTTGTGCCGCCGCTGCTGAGCCTGGGCCTGCAAGCCACTTGGCTGGGACTGGGTGGTTTGTCGTTGTTGCTGACCGCCATGAGCTGGTTTGGCTGGCCCGCAGATTTACCGCACCCGACTGCAACTCACAAGGTTGCGGCGGTTGAGCCAACACCTCCCGCCGTCTATTTGCTGTTCGGCCAATATGCGTTCATGGCCGCGGGGCTGGTGCCGGCCATGGTGTTCCTGGTGGATTACGTGGCTCGCGGTCTCGGTGCCGGGGCGCACATCGGCGCAATGGTATGGGTCATGTATGGCCTGGGCGCGATTGTCGGGCCGGTGAGTTATGGCTTTCTGGCGGATCGGTTTGGCGCGCGGACAGGCATTCGCCTGGTATTGGTCGTACAGGCGATTGCGCTGGGACTGCTGGCGATTTCCCACTCTTTAATGGCGCTGGCCGCACTGGCGGTAATCATCGGTTCATTCCCGCCCGGCATCGTGCCATTGGCCTTGGCCCGGGTGCATGAACTGGTGCCGGATCATCATCGCCAGCAAATCGCCTGGAGCCGCGCCACCGTATCATTCGCCACGTTTCAGGCGCTGGCCGGATTTGCCTATTCAGCGTTGTTCAATGCCACAGGTGGCCATCACGCCTTGCTGTTCGTGGTCGCTGCGGGCGCGATTACGGTGGCGATTTTGTTGGAGCATGCCCTGAAATGGCTGCCCTCCTCGTCTGAATCACGCGCCTGTGAAAATTGAAGGGAATCATTGCTTCCGGGCTGCGCTCCCATCTACAGAACCTCCAGCAACAGGAATCGACATGTCCTTACCCAACGAAATGACCCGAATCGAAATCACCGAACCCGGCGGCCCTGAGGTTCTGCAAGCCAAGCGCGTGCCGTTACCGGTGGCGGCAGCAGGCGAAGTGCTGATCCGTGTGCGCGCCGCCGGGATCAACCGGCCCGACGCCTTGCAGCGTGCTGGCAAATACCCGATGAAACCCGGTATGAACCCGATTCCCGGCCTGGAAGTCGCAGGTGAAGTGGTGGCGCTCGGCGCCGACGTCAGCCAGTTTGCCGTGGGGGACAAGGTGTGTGCGCTGACCAATGGCGGCGGGTATGCCGAATATTGCACAGTCCCGGCTGGCCAGACGTTGCCAATCCCCGATGGCCTCGACTGGGTGCAAGCCGCCGCGATCCCGGAAACCTTCTTTACCGTATGGGCCAACCTGTTTGGCCTCGGCGGCGCCAGCCGGGGGCAACGTGCATTGATTCACGGCGGCACCAGCGGCATCGGCACCACCGCACTGATGCTCTGCCGCGAGTTTGGTATCGAAGCCTTCGCCACCGCCGGCAGCCCTGAAAAATGTGCGGCGATTCGTGAACTGGGCGGCGAGGCGATCAACTATCGCGATCAAGATTTTGCTGAAGTCATCGCCGAGAAGACCGCTGGCCAAGGTGTGAATGTGATTCTCGACATCATGGGCGGCTCGTACTTCAACGGTAACGTCAGCGCCCTGGCGATGGACGGGCGGTTGGTGATGCTCGGTTTTCTGGGCGGCGCCAAGGCCAACGACGTGGATTTGCTGGCGATTCTTGGCAAACGCGCGGTGGTCACCGGTTCGCTACTACGTGCGCGAACGACGGAAGAGAAAGCCGCCATCGCCGATGCGCTGCGCGAACACGTATGGCCGACGCTGAATGAAGGGCGCTGCCTGCCGTTGATCGACAAGGTCTATGCGCTCACCGACGCCGCTCAAGCCCATACGCACATGGAGGCCGGCGACCATATCGGCAAGATTGTGCTGCGGGTCGATTGAGCCGCTGCAGCATTTTGTAATCGTTGCACATGCACGGTGGTCGAAAATATCGCGCGCAGACCAAGGCATCTGGTAAAAAGCGTTCTTTGTCTGCGCCCTGGTGAAACGTTTAATGTTCCTGTCCTTCATGACTCGTCTGCGCCGTCGCCGCTTGGCGTTTGCCTGCATGGCCGCCTTGATTATCGGCGTGCCGGCGAGTTGTGCCGTGCTGGAGCACGCCGAACGCAAACTGCTGTTTCGCATCGAGCCGGGCGCGGCGGGTTGGTATCACGGCTTGCCCGGCAGCGTGCAGGAACTCGATCTGCAACCGAAGAGTTTCAAGGCCGGGCAAAACATTCATGCATGGTGGTGGCCGGCGGAGAAAGCCAATGCCCCGGCGATTCTCTATCTGCATGGCGTGCGCTGGAACCTCACCGGACAGTTGTATCGCATCGAGCAATTGCGCGCGGCGGGCTACTCGGTGCTGGCCATCGATTACCGCGGGTTCGGCAAGAGCAAGGGGGATCTGCCGTCGGAAAGCAGCGTTTACGAAGATGCACGGGTGGCCTGGGAGCGTTTCAAACTGCTGCAACCGGACCCGAACAAGCGCCTGATCTACGGTCACTCGCTTGGCGGTGCAGTGGCGGTCGATCTGGCCGCCGAACTCGGCAAGGACGCCGCCCGTGATCACACGCCGCTCCCGGTCCGCGGACTGGTGATCGAGTCCACGTTCACGACGCTGGCGGATGTCGCCGCTGCCGTGGCCAACACCTCACTGCCGGTGCGCTGGCTGCTGTCGCAGAAGTTCGACTCCATCGACAAGATCGCCGATATTCATATGCCGCTGCTGGTGGTGCATGGCCTGGCCGACGCTTTTGTGCCGGCGCGCTTCAGTGAGCAGCTATTCAACGCAGCACAACAGCCCAAACGTCTGTTACTGGTGCCGGGTGGCACGCACAACAACAGCATGGCGTTGGGCGGGCAGAATTATCGCAAGGCAATCGATGCGTTGATGCAGACCAAACCTGCACCGCGGATCGCCGGGCCGGCAACCTTGCGCAGCGCGCGGGATTCCTAGCGATAACCGCGAGCCTGCAAATCGAACAGCTGAGCGTAATGCCCTGCACCAGCGATCAGATCTTCGTGGTCGCCCTCCTCAAGAATCCGCCCCTGTTCCAGAACGATGATGTGGTCGGCATTGCGCACACTGGAAAAACGGTGCGAGATCAGCAACGTCATGCGCCCCTCAGTGTGCTGGCTGAAATGCTCGAACACCGATGCCTCCGCTGCCGGGTCGAGGGCTGAGGTGGGTTCGTCGAGAATCAAAATGTCGGCCTCGCGGCGCATATAGGCACGGGACAAGGCAATCTTCTGCCATTGTCCGCCGGACAACTCCTGACCACCGGCAAACCAGCGCCCCAGTTGTGTCGCGTATCCCCGGTCGAGTGCTTCGATAAAGGGGGCTGCCATGCCTTCGGCAGCGGCCTCCTTCCAGCGCTGCTCATCGTTGAACGCCAGTGTGTCGCCGACGCCGATGTTTTCACCGACGCTGAACTGGTAGCGGATGTAATCCTGAAAAATCACGCCAATGCGCTGCCGTAACGTGGTCTCCTCCCAATCCTGCAAATCGCTGCCATCAAGCAGAATCCGCCCTTGATCGGGGCGGTAGAGCCGGGTCAGCAACTTGATCAGCGTGGTCTTGCCGGAACCGTTCTGCCCGACCAGCGCCAGGCTTTTGCCCGGCACCAGATGCAGGTCAATACCATGCAGCGCCGCACGGCTCGCACCGGGGTAGCGGAAACCGACGTTTTCGAAACGCAGCCCGTCGCCCGGCCGCGCGCCGACAGTCAGGTGACCGCTGTCGGCGAGCACTGGCTCGGCGAGGTATTCGTAAAGACTCGTCAGGTAGAGGCCATCTTCGTACAAACCACTGATCGCACTCAGACTGCTGCTGACCGCGCTCTGCCCCTGTTTGAACAGCACCAGGTACATGGTCATCTGGCCCAGGCTGATATTGCCGTGCACCGCATCGATCACCACCCAGGCGTACGCCACGTAGAACGCCGCAGTGCCCAGCAAGCCGAGACCAAAACCCCAACTATCGCGGCGTAACGTCAGGCGCCGGTCTTCGGCATAGAGTTTGGCGAAGGTGTCGCGATAACGTTGCAATAACAGCGGCGCGAAACCAAACAGCTTGACCTCTTTGATGTAGGCCTCGTGGGACAGCAGGGTTTCGATGTAGCTCTGCTGGCGACTCTCTGGCGCGCGACGGGTGAACAGCCGAAAGGCATCACCGGAAAAATGCGCCTCGGCGAAGAACACCGGCAACGCACCGATCACCAGCAGCACGAGCGCCCACGGGGAAAAATGCACCAACAGTACGCCGAAGCTGATCAGCATGATCAAGTTCTGGATCAGCCCTAGTGACTTCATGACCAGCGCCAGTGGCCGAGTCGAGGCTTCGCGGCGCACACGCACCAGTTTGTCGTAGAACTCGGAGTTCTCGAACTGCACGAGTGACAGGGTCTGCGCCTTCTCCAGAATCAACGTGTTGACCTTCTGCCCCAACTGCACCCGCAACAGCGACTGCTGCACCGACAGTGCCCGTTGTGTGCCGGATAGCAATGCGAGCACACCCGCCTCCATCAGCACGTAACGCAACACCGGCCACAACGGCGCATCGCCCTGCTGCGCATGCAACTGCATCGCTGTCACCACCGCATCGACAATGCGTTGTCCCAACCATGCCGCGAGTGCCGGCAGCACACCTGCCATCAATGTCGCCAGCACCAGGCCCATAAACAGCCCGCGCGACGTCCCCCAAACCAGTCGCAAGGCGCGCTGCGCCTGGTCGAGCAACGAAGTGAAGCGGGAAAATGCAGGCATGGGACATCGGACTCGGCAGGTCAATAGAGCACGACATGGTACTCCGCTGCTCCGGCCAGGACTGCTTTGAGGTATTAAAAAGCCCAATCTGAAAAGGTTGGGCTGATGGCTGACTTGCGCTTAGTCAAAGGCACCATTCAGGACTTCATAAATGAGCCCCGTGGCGAGGGCGACCAGAATCAGGTCAGTACCCGCCTGCTGCCATTCATAGCCGTCATAGTGCGGGAGGTGGCCCAGTAAGCGATTATCGAGTTTTTTCGCGATACCGGGCGGTAAAGGTTTACCGCGAGCCAGATTCTTCTGAATGCCCGGAGGCAGTGCCGGGCCGGGGCTCCAGTAGTCGCGATAACCACCAATCACGCCAATCACATTACCGCGGTCGACGGATGGGCCATGGCTGCGGTCATCATGGCCAGCATTTTTGCCTTTGCTCCCTTGGCCCTGGGAGTTGTGTTGATTGCCTTTACCGTTGCCTTGCCCTTTACCGTTACCGGGGTCGGCCAGTGCCATCGAAGAGCCAGCGGCCAGTACGAGCGACATCGAAGCTGCAATCCATCGTGTTGATCTTTTGAACATATCCGTGCTCTCAGACAGTGGGATCATCCACTGAACTGTAGACCGCGATGGGTAGATTGGTCATGGCTGCCGGGAATTTCTCTTCTATCGCTGCGCCAGTTCATGCCGCACGCATTGCTCGTAGTAGGTCTGCTTGACCGCAGCGGGCTGGAGCTTCGAGGTGCTGTTGTAGGTTTGCTCGATAATCCCCATCGCCGTCATACGCATCCACGGTTGCTGGAATCGACGCACCTGCAACTGTTTACGCGCGCCATACAAAGACACCCCTGAAAGTTTTGATTTCTGTGCGCCTGCGGCGATGTCCGAGCCCCACGTACAAGCAAAGCGATGGCTTTTACTTAGCTCTTTTGCCTGAACTCCCGAAGCAAGGACAGCCATGGAAAGCGTTGCAACGGTTATGACAAACGTCCGCATATAGCTAACCTAACCTTTTGAAAAAAGGCGAGTTTGCCGATGAAAGAAGCATTAGGGGGCCAGCAATTTGCCGCTTTTTGGCAATATCTGGCGACAAAGCTGGAGCCTCACATCAGCCCAAGACACCGCCCCATCCGGCGGGCTACCATTCGTTAATTGCTACCGCTCGTCCAGCGCCGCGCACCTTTGCTACGACTCCTAATGTCCAATGCAGTACATCCCATCGCGTGGAAGGCTTAGAAGATGAACAAGAAAATTATGGCGGTATCGTTTGCCAGCCTGCTACTCATCGGCCCGGCATGTGCCTTGGCAGCCGAGAAAACCAGCGCTGACTCCTCCGCGCCACCCAATGCACTGCCTGGCGTCAACCAGTCTAAAAGCTCGCGCGCCAATGATGAAAAAGCGAACAAGAAGGGAGAAGAATCTTCAGGGGGAAATGCGGGCGCGCAAGCCCATGAAACGGAAAAGGATGCAGCAACGTCGAGTGACTCGGACGATATCGAGAAGAAGCCCGATCAGTAATGACTCGAACAGCATGACTGATATCGAGTCTTCCCTAATCAGCGACTAGCGAAGCCTGGCGCGATGGCAATATGATGCCGCCACTGGGATCCCATGAAGGGTAACCAGAGGAAAATCCATCCAAGGAATGCACATGAAAGACTTCGTTATCAGCGTTAACAACACCGTTCTCTATATCGCACTGGCAGTCATCTGGATTGCTGCACTTGTGATGCTAAGCCAGAGTTTTCTCGCCGCTGTCAGTACCTTCGTTGTAGGTACTTTGAGCTGGTGCATCATCTCTGGCTTCTGGTTCGTTCAATCCGCGACTTACGAAGAGCTGCGTAAACTGAACGCGAAAAATAGCTGATTTATCGAGAACGCTCGACTGCGCGGCACCGACGTAGAAATATCGGGCACCTGCAATCCAGATGCACAGACACGTCTTGATAGAGACCACGTTCGAACAAGTCCCGCAAATGTCAGCCCCATGAAAAAGGCCAATGCTGTGAGCATTGGCCTAAGTCATTGAATTATATGGTCGGGACGGAGTGATTCGAACACTCGACCCCTAGCACCTCATGCTGGGCACTAAATCAATATAACCTATTGTTTTTAAAAAAAATCAATTCCAGTGCAGGTAAAACACCCGCTTTTTTGTGCTTATGTAAACGGAAACTCGCCGTCTCCAGAGGAGGTTTTGCGCACAGTCCTCACGGCGTCCTGCCGACCGAACACAATCCGTCTGTAGCAGTAGTGAATTACGAATACATCGCTGGTAATCTCGCCACCACGTTCGCCAGCCATTAAAGGATGGAGGCGAAAATAGAAGCCCAGGAGCCGCGAACATTCGGGGCTTTGCATTTCTGCACTGAAGCAGATTTACACCGCGATTATGGTTATCAAGGGCAGGCTTTACATCCTCCAGCCCATGGTTGGACGTTTGCACCGAACATCGTGCGACTTGGGGAATGGAAATTGCAGTGATCTACCTCTTGCTGCATCCCGCCGCAGCGCTTGCACCACACGGCTCCATTCAACAATGACCAGCTCTGATGGCTAGGCAAGGATCTTGTCCAGAGTCGTCACTCTGCCGTTACCTGCACAAAATATAGGGTTATACAACCAACAAGCCCGGTTTGCTCATAAGCGCATCGCACGGCTCATATCCGCTACACGTTGCTTGACTTTTAAAGATCGCCGTCTAGCCTCTGTTAGGATTAAACAAAATCATAGTATGTGGTTAACTTAGCTTGAAGGGATAGATTCAATCGTCACTCCTAATGGAATAAGGAGCTCATCAAATTGCCCACCAATGCCAAAAATTTAACCGCATATTCATCAAAAACGTACGATGAGTTTCTAACTGCGCACGATCAACTGATGATGCATAAGTAAATTTTTAATCAGTACAAGCTGAAATCAATAATAAGCACCTGAACTGGAAACAGGACACCAAGCCCCTTCCTGATAAAAAATCAAAGCCCGACACACTTACTGGAAAATATTTAAAAACCATGCCTGAATGGGGCATCAGAAATAATTAACAAAGCCTATAAAAAAGGAACAATCGCATACAACCAGACACATAGAACAGCCGGAGCAAAACCCAAACCAACTATTGCAGGCGCAATGTTAATTAAATAAAAGGAATTATACCGATAGCTAAAAGAAGCGTTGATGTTTATTTTGAGAATTTCCTCGACTCCGCCTTGAGTCTAATTCAAAACTCTCTGAAGTTAGATCATGGGGAATGGGATACCTATCCTCCGCAGAAAATATTGAAGCCGAGCTCCAATGTGCCCGGCAAAGGCTATTGGAAGACGGAGTCGGACGGGTTCGCTACGGGCACGGAGGCACTTTGCTCCTACGCTTTTTATGATTTTGTCACTGAGGAAGTTTGCAATATAAATATCCACTGGGACGACCCATACGTGGGGTCTAATTCGTATGAAATCACGACCGATAGCGAAAACGTTAAAGTTTCATACAGTGGTGGAGGCGGCGATAACGCTACCGTGACCTTCAGGGCAGAAAAAAAGTAATGTAACGGCGTGAGCCTTAGTCGATCAGATAGCCGCCGAGAAAATCTCGAGCGGCTATTTCAAAACTAAATTTTAGAAAGTCGATCTCGTGATACTGCTCGCTGCAACTCATGGACTTGGAGCCGCCACCTCCTACACATACGCTTGTCACGCCGCCAGCCTGATCCCCCCCCCGGTCACCGTAGTCGGTGGTACCGACAATTCGCTGAGCATGCGCTGGGGCACGGTGCCCCCGAAACCAGCAATTGATATATAAAGAAAAACAGATCATTTAAAAAGGTACAAAACCGCCACATCACCCTATAAGAATAAATAACTTGGCGTTGGATATTCCTACAGTAGTTCACCGTTTCTCCGGCGTTCTGCCAATCGAACACAATCACACGTCCCTGCAATACCAAGACTGCGCGTACAGAACACCATTGATCTCTTCCAGGCCGCTCAGCGTGAAACCGAGCGTTGCCATGCTGAACAGGCCAGCATCAAGAAGCGGTCGAATCGGGGGCGTATCACCCGGCCAGGCACCATGCCGCAGAGACGCGGTGCTGGACGTTCTTTTGAGGATGTCAGACGGCGCACTGGAGAAAATGATATCGCCCTTCACCGGTTCGGCGCTGGGGATATCCAATTGCGCTCTGGCGACGCCTCGCTCTCTCATGGGCACAATCACGAACCGCATTGCTTGCTCTATACTGGATAAAAATACAGTATCTGTAATCAGCATGGCGAGTTTCAACGACTCACTGATCGACGGTCATCGACTCAACTCCCTGGCGTAAGGGACAGCAACACGACAGGCTAGATAGCCCTTCAACGCTACCCACTAGACATCGCCAGCAGACAAGAATTAAATTACAAATACTCTACAAACTGCCTAAGCAACCACTATGAAGGGTGTGAGATGAAAACCAAGGACATTACTGACTTAACGGTTTGCAAGGCCGTTAGAGAAATTCATTTACAGAAAACACCAATTGGCTACCGTTTTAGTCGTGCTGCGGAGTTGCTTCAAGAACAAACCGGCGCCCCAAGAAAAGTATGTGAAAGCGCTGTTAACAGGTCTATTGATAAAGGTCTCGTAGAATCGGGAATACACTCTTCAATCGGATGGCTTTCGAACAAAGGGATTGCGTATTTAGAGTCAAAATCTCACGACTAAAAATACGAAAACTGAAAATACTCCTGAACATTCGATTCAGTACTTTCTGGTGTAAGGCTGTATTAAGATACTGGCAGCATCAATGCCGTTGATTACACGTTGACGACGCGTCTCGACTACTTCCGTTTACCTGCCCAGAATAACAGTACGACAGGATCACCATCAAAGGGAATAAGTAACTTGGTTCATCCTCAAGACTGTCTAGATATGCAAGTCTTATAAAAGCATGTCCGTAACTCGTATAGGTTATCAACAGCATACATAGGCAAAGCCAGCTCTGATATAGCCGGCACTTGGCGCTGGACTGTACGTACTTCATCGCCGCCTATCGCCGACGTAATCTAGATTTTGATGCGGTACTCCCGCACCTAGGTAACTCTTATCGCCGACCGGAACCTGTCGTCGCAGCTCTTCGCAAGCGTCTACCTTGACGAGCGCGACCGCTCGCCAAGCACCAGCTGGGCGCCAAACCCTGCATACGCATCGTCTATGACTTCGTGTTTCTGCATGAGTCGCCGCAGCCGTTGAACCAGCTGCGCGAACTGATCGACGCAGCCACGACGCAGGACGCCTTCGAGCGCTGGAACGCGACACACCCTCAGCAGTAACTCCCTCCCCAGGTGACGTACCGGCCAGTCGCCTTCGAGCGGCAGGAGTAACCAAAGAAGACCGAAAGGCACTTCTGGGTCACAAGAACGGCAGCATCACCAGTCACTATTCGGGCGCTGAGCTCGGGCATCTGATTGAGGCTGCGAACATGGTATCAGCAACCAATTCGCGTGGGCCGGTGCTGACAATCTTGAAGAGGAAGCAGGCGTGAGAAATGGAGAAGTCACGCGCATGAAAAAGGCCAATGCTGTGAACATTGGCCTAAGTCATTGAATTATATGGTCGGGACGGAGTGATTCGAACACTCGACCCCTAGCACCCCATGCTAGTGCGCTACCGGACTGCGCTACGCCCCGACTGGTTTTACAACTCGCTCTTCACCTCGAAGAACGCTCAAGAATATATCGCAAGCGTTTGAAAACTGGAAGTATTCAAACGCAGCTTTTTATTTCTTGAGTACCACCAGCACATCTTCGAGCTCGGCGATCATCTGGCGGATCATTTGCTTGTATTGGGTGGTGTCGTCTTTGGCTTCATCGCCGGACAGACGCAAGCGTGCGCCGCCGATGGTGAACCCCTGATCGTAAAGGAGCGCGCGGATCTGCCGGATCATCAGCACGTCCTGGCGCTGATAATACCGGCGATTTCCGCGGCGTTTGACGGGGTTGAGCTGAGGAAACTCCTGCTCCCAGTAGCGCAGCACGTGTGGCTTTACGGCACACAGCTCGCTAACTTCACCAATGGTGAAGTAGCGTTTGCCCGGGATGACGGGTAGTTCGTCGTTATGACTTGGTTCCAGCATAAGCCTCAACTCGGGCCTTCAACTTCTGCCCTGGACGAAAGGTGACCACACGGCGAGCCGTGATCGGGATTTCTTCCCCCGTTTTCGGGTTGCGGCCAGGCCGCTGGCGCTTGTCCCGAAGGTCGAAATTGCCGAAACCGGACAATTTGACCTGCTCGTTGTCTTCAAGAGCGTGCCTGATTTCCTCGAAAAACAGTTCTACCAATTCCTTGGCTTCCCGCTTGTTCAGGCCCAGCTCTTCATACAGACGTTCCGCCATCTCAGCTTTCGTCAAAGCCCCCATACGTCACTTCCTTAACGTGGCGTTCAACCTTTGTTCGAGCGAGGTGAGGATATTTTGCGTCGTCGAATTCACCTCATCGTCATTAAGAGTGCGCGATGGATGCTGCCAGGTCAAGCCAACTGCAAGGCTTTTTCTATCAGGATCAATACCTTTACCCTGATACACGTCAAACAGCCTGAGATCTGTGAGCCATTCGCCTGCATTTTCACGGATTACGTCCAATACAGCCGAGGCTGCGACATCCTTGTGCGCAATCAGTGCAAGGTCACGACGCACTTCAGGAAAGCGCGACAACTCGTGGAATTTCGGCATTTTACCGAGCGCCACTTCAGCCAGAACCAGCTCGAACACGAAGACCGGACGGTCGAGACCGAGGGCTTTCGACAATTCAGGGTGGATTGCACCGATGAAGCCAACTTCACGACCTTCCCGCTCAATGCGCGCGGTTTGACCCGGGTGCAGCGCCGGATGTTTGCCCGGGGCGAAAGTGAACGAATCCAGCGCACCGGCGAAGCCCAGCACGGCTTCCACGTCAGCCTTTACGTCAAAGAAATCGACCGTATCGCGACCTTGCGCCCAACCTTCCGGCAAACGGCTACCGCAGACAACGCCGGACAGCATTGGCTCTTGCTTCAGCCCTTCAAGTTGACCGACAAAGCGCAGGCCGCTTTCGAACAGACGCACGCGATCCTGTTGACGGTTCAGGTTGTGCTGCAACGCCTTGACCAGACCCGGCCACAGCGACGAGCGCATGGCAGCCATGTCGTTGGAGATCGGATTGGCCAGCAGCAAAGGTTCGACGCCCGGATTGAACAGTTCGAACTGCTTTGGATCGATGAAGCTGTAAGTGATCGCTTCCTGATAACCACGAGCAACCAACAGACGACGCAGTTCAGGCAAATCGCTACGCGCTTCGGCCTTGGCTTGCGGCGCAAGACGCGCTTGCGGGTAACGAACCGGCAGACGGTTGTAACCGTACAAACGAGCCAGCTCTTCGATCAAGTCGACTTCCAGGCTGATATCGAAGCGATGGCTTGGCACTTCAACGCGCCACTGCCCTGCTCCGTCGGCGGAAATATTCAGGCCCAGACCGCTGAGCAGACGCTCGACCTGTGCCGAATCCATTTCCATGCCCAGCATCTGGGTGATGCGCTGCGCACGCAGAGTGATCGGGGCGATCGACGGCAAGTGCTGCTCGCTGACGGTCTCGATGATCGGGCCAGCTTCGCCCCCCGTGATTTCCAGCAGCAGGCCAGTGGCGCGCTCCATGGCTTCACGGGCCAGCTGCCAATCCACGCCACGCTCGTAGCGGTGCGAAGCATCGGTGTGCAAGCCGTACGAACGGGCCTTGCCAGCGACAGCGATCTGATCGAAGAACGCACTTTCCAGGAACACATCGCGAGTGGTCGCGGAGACACCGCTGTGCTCGCCACCCATCACACCGGCAATTGCCAGGGCACGGGTGTGGTCAGCGATCACCAGCGTATCGTTGCGCAGGCTGACTTCCTGACCATCAAGCAGTACCAGCTTCTCGCCCTCTTCAGCCATGCGCACGCGAATGCCGCCATTGATTTCGGCGAGATCGAAAGCGTGCAGTGGCTGACCCAGCTCGAGCATCACGTAGTTGGTGATGTCGACGGCAGCATCGATACTGCGCACATCAGCGCGACGCAGACGCTCAACCATCCACAGCGGTGTTGGCTTGGACAGATCAACATTGCGAATGACACGACCCAGGTAACGCGGGCATGCGGCTGGCGCCAGCACTTCTACCGAACGCACTTCGTCGTGTACCGCGGGAACGGCCATCACAACCGGACGGGTGACCGGAGCGTCGTACAGCGCGCCGACTTCGCGGGCCAGACCTGCCAGGGACAGGCAATCGCCGCGGTTCGGGGTCAAATCAACCTCGATGCTGGCGTCTTCCAGATCCAGATACACACGGAAATCTTCACCCACCGGCGCGTCGGCCGGCAGCTCCATGAGACCGTCATTGCCTTCACCAACCTGCAACTCGGCTTGCGAGCACAGCATGCCGTTGGATTCAACACCGCGCAGCTTGGCTTTCTTGATCTTGAAGTCGCCCGGCAACTCTGCACCGATCATGGCGAAAGGAATCTTCAGGCCCGGACGCACATTTGGCGCACCGCACACGACCTGGAAGGTTTCCGCGCCATTGCTCACTTGGCAAACGCGCAATTTATCAGCATCAGGGTGCTGCTCGGTGCTCAGCACCTCGCCTACCACTACGCCGCTGAATACACCGGCAGCCGGGGTCACGCTATCGACCTCAAGGCCGGCCATCGACAGACGAGCAACCAGCTCGTCGCGATTTACCTGCGGGCTGACCCAGCCACGCAGCCATTGTTCACTGAATTTCATCCTGCTCTCCTAAGAATTCGTTACGACTAGCGAAATTGCGCGAGGAACCGCAAGTCGTTGTCGAAGAACAGACGCAAGTCGTTCACGCCGTAACGGAGCATGGCCAGACGCTCTACGCCCATGCCGAAGGCAAAGCCCGAGAACTCTTCCGGATCGATGCCAGACATGCGCAGCACGTTCGGGTGAACCATGCCGCAGCCCATCACTTCCAGCCAGCCAGTCTGCTTGCAGACGCGGCAACCTTTACCGCTGCACATCACGCATTCCATGTCGACTTCAGCGGATGGCTCGGTGAACGGGAAGTACGAAGGACGGAAACGTACAGCCAATTCTTTCTCGAAGAACACGCGCAGGAACTCTTCGATGGTGCCTTTGAGATCGGCAAAATTGATATCGCGATCAACCAGCAGGCCTTCAACCTGATGGAACATCGGCGAATGAGTAATATCGGAGTCGCTACGGTACACACGGCCTGGGCAGACAATGCGGATCGGCGGTTGCTTCGATTCCATGGTGCGGACCTGTACCGGCGAGGTATGGGTGCGCAGCAGCATGTTGGCATTGAAATAGAAGGTGTCATGCATCGACCGGGCCGGGTGATGGCCTGGGATGTTAAGCGCTTCAAAGTTGTGATAGTCGTCTTCGACTTCAGGGCCTTCGGCGATGCCGTAGCCGATGCGAGTGAAGAACTGTTCGACACGTTCCAGAGTCCGGGTAACCGGATGCAGACCACCGGAGGTCTGACCGCGGCCCGGCAACGTCACGTCAATGGATTCGGCAGACAGTTTGGCAGCCAGTTCGGCTTCTTCAAACAGAGCCATGCGCGCATTGAGAACGCCTGTGACACGTTCCTTGGCAACGTTGATCAGCGCGCCGACTTGCGGACGCTCTTCTGCCGGCAAATTCCCCAGGGTCTTCATCACCTGAGTCAATTCGCCCTTCTTGCCAAGGTATTGAACCCGGATTTGCTCCAGGGCATTGATATCTTCAGCGCTTTGCACAGCCTCTAGTGCTTGAGAGACCAGCGCATCCAGGTTTTCCATGTACAGACTCCAGATACAAAATAGGGGAAGAGCTTGAAGGCTCTTCCCCTATTTAAGACGTTTACCACCTGGCCCCACGGAAGTGAGGCCGGGTGATTGTCGGGGGTACTTAAGCCAAGGTGGCTTTAGCTTTCTCGACAATCGCAGCAAACACCGCTTTTTCGTTCACTGCCAGATCAGCCAGAACCTTACGGTCGATCTCGATGGACGCTTTTTTCAGGCCAGCGATGAAACGGCTGTAGGACAGACCGTTAACACGAGCACCAGCATTGATACGAGCGATCCACAGAGCGCGGAACTGACGTTTTTTCTGACGACGGTCACGGTAGGCGTATTGGCCTGCCTTGATTACCGCTTGCTTGGCAACACGGAATACGCGCGAACGTGCACCGTAGTAGCCTTTAGCAAGTTTCAGAATTTTTTTGTGACGCTTACGGGCAATGACGCCACGCTTTACACGAGCCATGAGTTACTTCCTCTATTCTTGACTAAAATTAACGAAGGCGCAGCATGCGCTCGACTTTTGCCACGTCAGACGGATGCAGCAAGCTGCTACCGCGCAGTTGACGCTTACGCTTGGTCGACATTTTAGTCAGGATGTGGCTCTTGAAAGCGTGCTTGTGCTTGATACCGTTAGCAGTTTTCAGAAACCGCTTAGCAGCACCACTTTTGGTTTTCATTTTTGGCATGTTCGGATACTCCGCATTCAGTTGATAAACATAATCAGAAGGCCTGCCGTGCCCTGTTGATTACTTCTTCTTTTTCGGGGCGATGACCATGATCAGCTGGCGTCCTTCCATCTTAGGATGCTGTTCGACCGAACCGTACTCGAGCAGGTCAGCTTCAACCCGCTTGAGGAGTTCCATCCCCAGCTCCTGGTGGGCCATCTCACGGCCGCGGAATCGCAAGGATACCTTGGCCCTGTCCCCATCACTCAGGAAACGTACCAGGTTGCGCAGTTTTACCTGGTAATCCCCTTCCTCCGTCCCTGGACGAAACTTGATTTCTTTAACCTGAATCTGCTTCTGGTTTTTCTTTGCAGCGGCAACCTGTTTCTTCTTTTCGAAGATCGATTTGCCGTAGTCCATCAGCTTGCAAACAGGGGGTACTGCATCGGCGGAAATTTCCACCAAATCCAGTTTGGCCTCTTCAGCCTTAAGAAGCGCGTCTTCAATTGACACAATCCCAAGCTGTTCACCTTCAGCACCAATTAACCGAACCTCGCGTGCCGAGATATTCTCGTTGATCGGGGCTTTCGGTGCAGCTCGTTTATCTTGTCTCATTTCACGCTTAATAATAATTACTCCGAATCTGGGCGACCACGCCGGGAAACCGCTTGCGCGAGAAACTCAGCGAACTGGGCGACGGGCATCGAGCCCAGGTCAGCACCTTCACGAGTACGCACAGCGACAGTCTGCATCTCGACTTCCTTATCTCCGATAACCAAAAGATAGGGAACCTTGAGCAAAGTATGCTCACGGATTTTAAAGCCGATCTTTTCATTTCTCAAGTCGGACTTGGCACGAAATCCGCTTTCGTTGAGAGTTTTTTCAACTTCAGCGACGAAATCCGCCTGTTTGTCAGTGATATTCATGATCACTGCCTGGGTTGGCGCCAGCCACGCAGGGAACGCACCTTCGTAGTGCTCGATCAGAA
The DNA here is from genome assembly GCF_900187585.1 of Pseudomonas sp. Irchel 3E19. NCBI lineage: Bacteria > Pseudomonadati > Pseudomonadota > Gammaproteobacteria > Pseudomonadales > Pseudomonadaceae > Pseudomonas > Pseudomonas sp. Irchel 3E19. Next base: position 99,143 of record NZ_FYDT01000009.1, on the reverse strand, counting down.
TCCCGACGAAACGCTCGAAGGATCCAAGGATCGCGCGGTGCAACATCACTGGGTGTTTGCGGCTGTTGTCTTCGGAGACGTATTCAGCGCCCAAACGGACAGGCAGGTTAAAATCGAGCTGCAAGGTACCACATTGCCAGACGCGACCGAGGCAATCTTTCAGCGAGAATTCGATCTTCGGACCATAAAACGCACCCTCACCCGGCTGCAGGTCGTACGGCAAGCCCGCGGAATCAAGGGCTGCAGCCAATGCAGCTTCGGCGCGATCCCACAGCTCATCGGAACCAACGCGTTTTTCCGGACGAGTGGACAGCTTCATCTCGACATCGGTAAAGCCGAAGTCACGATAAACATCCATGGTCAGCTTGATGAATGCTGCGGATTCAGCCTGCATCTGCTCTTCAGTACAGAAGATGTGAGCGTCGTCCTGAGTGAACCCACGCACACGCATGATGCCGTGCAGCGCACCCGAAGGCTCGTTACGGTGGCATGCACCGAACTCGGCCAGACGCATTGGCAGCTCGCGGTAGCTCTTCAAGCCCTGATTGAATACCTGCACGTGGCACGGGCAGTTCATCGGCTTGATGGCGTAGTCGCGGCTTTCCGACTGCGTGGTGAACATGTTGTCGGCGTAGTTGGCCCAGTGCCCGGATTTTTCCCACAGGCTACGGTCAACCACTTGCGGCGTCTTGATCTCAAGATAGCCGTTATCGCGCTGCACTTTGCGCATGTACTGCTCGAGCACCTGGTACAGGGTCCAGCCATTCGGATGCCAGAACACCATGCCCGGCGCTTCTTCCTGGGTATGGAACAGTCCCAGGCGCTTGCCGATCTTGCGGTGATCGCGCTTTTCCGCTTCTTCGATGCGCTGGATGTACGCTGCCAGCTGCTTCTTGTCCGCCCAGGCGGTGCCGTAAACGCGCTGCAGTTGCTCGTTCTTGGCGTCGCCGCGCCAGTAGGCACCGGACAACTTGGTCAGCTTGAAGGATTTCAGGAAGCGCGTGTTCGGCACGTGCGGGCCGCGGCACATGTCGACGTATTCTTCGTGATAGTACAGACCCATGGCCTGTTCATTCGGCATGTCTTCGACCAGACGAAGTTTGTAGTCTTCGCCGCGGGCCTTGAACACTTCGATCACTTCGGCGCGCGGAGTGACTTTCTTGATGACGTCGTAATCTTTCTCGATCAGCTGCTGCATGCGCTGTTCGATGGCCGCCATGTCGTCCGGAGTAAAAGGACGCTCGAAGGCGATGTCGTAATAAAAGCCTTCGTCGATGACCGGCCCGATCACCATTTTGGCGGTCGGGTACAGCTGTTTGACCGCATGGCCAACCAGGTGGGCGCAAGAGTGGCGAATGATCTCCAGCCCCTCTTCATCCTTTGGCGTGATGATTTGCAGCCTAGCGTCGCTGTCGATGATGTCGCTGGCGTCAACCAGCTTGCCATTGACCTTGCCGGCCACGGTGGCTTTGGCCAGGCCTGCACCAATGGATGCGGCGACCTCGGCTACGGAAACCGGGTGATCGAATGAACGTTGACTGCCGTCGGGAAGAGTAATAGTTGGCATGGCGCCTCCTCTCCTAGTGGTGACCCCTACCAAAGGTCACGTGGGTTGGGATGAGCCAGTACAAGATCCGATCCAGGCCATTCAATGACGAACGCCTGCCTTACAGCGGCAGGAGCCTTGCGGCCAACCGGAAAACCGAACCAGAGTGACTGGGATTCAAATCAGAGTATTCGCACGTTGACCGCTGCCGGGACTGAAGGTCTGCGGAGCCTGATAACGCTTGAGCCCGGCATGCTAGCACAGATGAGCGGTCACTTATGCCCCTGTTTCACCAGAAGGCACCTCGTCCGTTTTTATGCCAGAGTGCTGAACTTGACAGGCCATTACGCCCTCAGATAACAAGACATTGACCCACAAGGAGCATCTTCGCATGCGTCTGAATACCTTATTCGCTGTAGTCGCCCCCATTGTTCTGCTGCTGCCGCTGAGCGCCCATGCCGATTGGCCAAAGGGCGAACGCGATAAATATATGGCGCAGTGCACCCAGGCGGCTACTCCACAAATCGGCGCAGCCGCTGCCAAAGCACACTGTGCCTGTGGCGCTGATGCAATCAAGTCTTACCCGGCCAGCGACATTCAAGCGCTGATGGATAACAAGGCTACCCCTGAACTGCAGCAGAAAGCGCTGGGCCAAATCGCCAAATGCAAGGCCAACACCCCGGCGAAAAAGTAAGTAAAAAAGAGTTCTGACTAGGCTCAGCGCCCTTAAAAACGGCTGATTTTGAGCCTTTTCGGACGATTTATGCAGGTTTTACAGGTTTTTTTATTGTCTTTACGTTTCGCTCAAAGCCTTTCAAACCGGGGCTTTCAGACGAAAAAGACAGCAAAGAAAACACGACTGATTGGCAAACAGCACGTCCGGGGGGCTCCCAAAGCGAACATTTCGACTATGATACCCGGGTGTGCCCAGTTGGCCTGAGCAGCACAGTACTGAAAAATATATGTTTCTTGGAGATACACCATGTCTAATCGCCAAACCGGCACCGTTAAGTGGTTCAACGATGAAAAAGGCTTCGGCTTCATCACTCCTCAAGGTGGCGGTGACGACCTGTTCGTACACTTCAAAGCTATCGAAAGCGACGGTTTCAAAAGCCTGAAAGAAGGCCAGACCGTTTCCTTCGTGGCTGAGAAAGGCCAAAAGGGTATGCAAGCTGCACAGGTTCGCCCAGAGTAATTTCTCGGCGCACTAAAAAAACCCCGTCCATGTGACGGGGTTTTTTATGCCTGCGACAAAGGCTGTCGGCAATCAGCCACAGTTGACGCGGGTGACCACCAAAGCGTTGTCGGTGTTCAGGTTCAGACGATCAGAGCGGTACTCCAGCGTGATCATGTCGTCAGGCTTGAGGAACCGCGCGTTTTGCGCACCGGCTTTGGCTCGGGCCTGCTCCAGCAATGCGGGCGAAGCTTTCTTGCCAATGGCGAATTCCGCCGCGCTCGCTTCACAGCGGCTACCGGCTTCTGGCGCAACGGGATCCTTTGCCGACTCGCTGGAGGTGGTGCTGCAACCGGCCAACATGGCAACGGCCATAAGTGCACCCAGAGATGCGAACTTCAAAGGCATGAAGCCTCCTTATTTTCAAATAATTAGCTGAGATCGTGCGACCGCCGATATGGCGCTTGGTTTCATGACAAATGCCATCACCCTGCCCCACGCTCGGAAAAACGCAGAGTGTGCCTGAGCAACACTCATTACTTCATTACTCAATCGTGACTGAATATTAACAATGCTCAGTAGACGTCGATGTAGTCAAACGGCGGATTGGGCCAGTTGTCTTTGAGCGCGTTGAAAATCTGCATCACCCACACCTCGTCACTGGCCGCGACATTGCCGACATAGCCCGAGCCCTTGGCCCAGGTTTCGAGACGAAACAACAGGCCGTCGATATCCTGCCCGCCCGTCACGCCGCAAGAAATATAAGCCATGCCGCCCTTGGTCACGCGCAACTGCGTGTGTTCATTATCACTGGCCGAGGCCAGCAAACGGCGCACCGCCTCAAGCGTCAGGCTTTCAGGGTTGTTCAAATCGATCTGCACAGCGCAATCCTGAGATTAACCGGAAAAGACCAAGTGTCGCATAGCGCTGCGCTCATGCCTAAGTCGCAGTGCCAAACGCCCGACAAAATGGTTAACTCGGCGTACAGACCTCCCGACTTTTCGAGCCTCATCATGACCAGTCTAAGCATCGAAGCCGACATCAAAGCCAAATGGGCAGACGGACACAGCTCCTATAGCCCGGGAACCACAGAAGAGTTGGCGCTTATTGGCATTGATCTACTGGTCAAGGATTTGGGGACACAAGCGGCCCAGCAATTCATCAAACAGATTTTCGAGAGATATCCGACCGAACACGTCGAGCACGCGCAGGGGGAATAAAAAACCCGCAGGCTGGCACCTGCGGGCTGATCGTTTACTTCAAGCGCTTCAGGCGTTCTGTCAGCAGATCAAAGAAGCCCTGAGCATCACCGTTCTCGACCCAGAAGGCATTTTTCGGCTGTTTCAAGCCGTCGTACCAATCGACAACAGTCTGGCCAAACGTGATGCCTTCGCGACTATCAACGGCCACATTCACCGAGCGGCCAGTGAAAAGTTCCGGCTTGAGCAGATAAGCGATAACAGTGGCGTCATGCACCGGACCACCCGGAATGCCGTAGTGCTCCATGTCGCCTTTGATGTACTCGTTAAGAATGTCACCAACGATTTTGCTCGCGTTATTGTTCAGCGCGGCGATTTGCTTCAGGCGTGCATCGCTGGTGAGGATCTTGTGGGTTACGTCCAGCGGCAGGTAGGTCAGCTTCACGCCACTTTTGAGCACTACCTCAGCGGCTTGCGGGTCGGCAAACAAGTTGAATTCGGCCACTGGGGTGATGTTGCCGCCATTGAAGTGCGCACCGCCCATAATCACCACTTCCTTGATGCCCTGGACAATCTCCGGTTCCTGGATCAACGCCAGCGCCAGGTTGGTCTGTGGGCCGAGCATGGCGATGGTGATGCTGTGTGGCTTGGCCTTTTTCAGGGTATCGATCAGGTAGTTGACCGCGTTGCCTTCAGCCAGGCCTTTTTTCGGTTCGTGCACGGCGACACCCGACAGGCCTTCTTTACCATGGATGTTCTCGGCGTAGATCGGCGTACGCATCAGCGGCTTTGGCGCGCCTGCGTAAACCGGTACATCCTCGCGCCCTGCCCACTCACGAGCCAGACGCGCGTTACGCGAAGTCTTGTCGAGGCGAACGTTGCCAGCCACGGTGGTCAGGGCACGAATGTTCAGCTCGTCCGGCGAAGCCAGCGCGAACAGCAAGGCGACCACGTCGTCGGCACCCGGATCGGTGTCGATGATCAGGTCGATTTTTTCCGCCGCGTGAGCGCCGGTCGCGGTTATCACGGACAAAAGCAGCAGACTCCGGATTAGTTGATGCAGTTTTTGAGCATAGCGTTGCATGGCGCATTCCTTGTGCAGGTGAATCGATAGTTAAAACGTAAATTAGAACGTGACACCGGCCACCAGCACGATGTTGCAGTACGGCTGACATTCGCCTGTACGCACAATCGCCCGCGCCTGACGGCTGAGAACCTTGAATTGCTCGTGACTGAGCAGATCCCGACGACCCAGTGCACCTTCTTGATTCAACTCGTCCAGCGCAGTCAGCGCTGTCGGTTGCTTGTCGAAAATCTCTTTGGCCAGCGCATGGCTTTCGACCTGCATTTCGCTGAGCACGACCTTCAGCGTGCTGACGAAATCCGGAACACCGTGGGTCAGCGCCAGATCGATCAGTTCAACACCCGGCGGCACCGGCAACCCGGCGTCACCAATGACCACCATGTCGCCATGGCCCAGGGAGGCGATCAGCCGCGACAACGCGACGTTGAGCAAAGGAGTCTTTTTCATGCGGGTTTAAACGCCTGTACGTCGGACATTGTAGGGATAGAAGGCTGTGCGCCGGCGCGAGTCACCGACAATGCGGCGGCAATCTGCCCGTAGCGAATCGCTTCGGCCTCAGACTTGCCGGCTGCCAGCGCAGCGGCAAAACCGCCGACAAAGGTATCCCCCGCCGCCGTGGTATCGACCGCTTTCACTTTTGGCGCCGGGAATTGCTCAAAACCCTTGCCGTTGGCGAACAAGGAGCCCTCGGCCCCCAGAGTGATGATTACTTTGCCCGCGCCCATCGCAATCAGCTGACTTGCCGCGGTTTTTGCGGTTTCCAGTGAGTCGACCGGCAAGCCGCTCAACGCGGCGGCTTCGCTCTCGTTGGGAATCAGATAATCGATTGACGCGAACCACTCTGTCGGCAATGGACGGCTGGCTGGCGCCGGATTAAGGATAACGGTCTTGCCCAACTCACGGGCGCGCTTTAGCCCGTAGCCCACCGTTGCATCCGGAATTTCGAGCTGACAAATGACCACATCGGCAGCCCGCAATACCGCATCGAACTGGTCGATCACCGCTGGCGACATTGCACCGTTAGCTCCGGCGACAATCACAATGGCATTCTGACTATTGTCATCAACCACAATCAACGCCACACCACTGGAATCCTCAACGACGCTCACCGCCTGACAATCGATCTGTTCGGCCAGCAAGGCGTCACGCAATTGCACGCCATAGTCGTCGTTGCCAACGCAACCGACCATGGCCACTTGTGCCCCCAGTCGCGCGGCAGCCACGGCCTGATTGGCGCCTTTGCCGCCAGACACGGTGGCGAAGGAATGACCGATCAGTGTTTCACCGCCCCGGGGCAGCCGAGGTGCCCGGGTCACCAGATCCATGTTCAGGCTGCCTATTACCACTACATTTGCTGGCATACATCATTACTCGTCAATTCGGTTTCAGCGGTATTCGGTGAACACGCCGGACAGCGGCGCGGTCGACTCGCGCAAGACAATACTCGGGGTCACGATCCGTTGATCGGTGCCCAGGCTCGGGGTAGCAATCCTTCGCAGCAATACTTCGGCCGCCATCTCGCCCAGTTGCAGGATCGACTGGCCGACGGTGGTCAGTGCCGGGTAGACGTAACGGCTCATCTGGATATCGTCGAAGCCGATGACTGACAGCTCGGTGGGCACTCGCACATTACGCTCTGCCGCCGCGCGCAGCACACCGATACCAATCATGTCATTACCCGCGAAGATCGCGCTCGGCGGATTCTTTTCAAGCAAAACGGCCGCAGCGTTGTAACCGCCGGTACTGGTGAAGTCACTTTCCAGCATGCGCTCCTGGCGCACCTCGATGCCGGCCTCTTTCAGCGCCCGGCAATATCCGGCCTGACGCATTTGCGCCACGCTTGTGCTCGCCGGGCCACCGATGGTCGCGATGTCGCGGTGACCCAGCTCCAGCAGATGACGGGTGGCGAGGTACGCGCCGTATTCATGATCGATGCGCACCAGATCGGCATCAACGCCGTCCAGTCCACGGTCGACTATCACCATAGGCGTTTTCACCCCGGCCAACCCCTGCGCCAAGCCACTGTCACCGCCGGCAGAGGCAACGATCAAGCCGTCGATGCGCTTTTCCAGCAGAACACGCAAATAGCTTCGTTGTTTTTCCGGATTGTCGTCGGAGTTACAGAGGATCACGCAGTAGCCGTTACGCTCGCAGTAATCCTCGATGCCCCGCGCCAGTTCAGCGAAGTACGGGTTGAGACTGTTGGGCACCAATAAACCAATAGTTGCAGTGGTCTTGGCTTTCAGCGAACGCGCCACCGCACTGGGTACGTAATCGAGGCTCTTGATGGCTGCCTCGACTTTCAGCCGCACTTCCTGACTGACCGGCCGGGAGTTGTTCACCACGTGCGACACGGTCGTATAGGAAATCCCCGCGAGAGCCGCCACATCCTTGATCGTCGCCATGTCTCAGCCCCGCCGACTGGCGCGTTGGCTGCGATAGGTATCGAGCACTACCGCAATGACAATCACTGCGCCGGTGATGATGCGCTTGGTCGGCTCGGTTGCACCGATCTGCGCCAGACCGGCCGCCAGTACGGAAATAATCAACACACCGAAGAATGTGCTGATTACCGAACCCCGGCCGCCCATCAGGCTGGTGCCGCCGATCACTACCGCGGCGATCACTTGCAGCTCCAGACCGGAACCGGCATTCGGGTCAGCCGCTTCCAGACGGGAAATCTGAAACAGCGCGGCGATACCGGCCAGCAGGCCCATCAGGCTGAAGACCAGAATCTTGTAGGGCTTCGGATTGATCCCCGCCAGGCGCACAGCCTCTTCGTTGGTGCCGATGCCGATCAAGTAACGGCCGAACACCGTGCGCGTCAAAACCGCCTGCGCGACAAAGATCACCAGCAAGGCAATGATGAACGATGGCGAGATACCGAACGCGATCGGGTTCGACAGCCAGGCAAACGAATCGCCGATGTAGGCCGTGCGCGAACCCGTCATCTGGTAAGCCAGACCGCGGGCCATTTCCAGCACGCCAAGGGAAACGATAAACGAAGGTATCCGCCACGCTACGGTGATCGAGCCAGTGATGGTCCCGGCCAGAGCCGCAACTGCCATGCCGAGCAGCGCCGAGGGCAAGACGCTCCAGCCCCAGCCGAGCATGGCGACGCTGACCGTCGATGCCGCCAGCGCCAGCACCGAGCCCACCGAAAGGTCGATGCCACCGATGATCAGCACGAAGGTCATGCCCACAGCCAGAACCATCAGGTCGGGGATCTGGTTGGCCAGCGTACTGAAGGTGTTATAGGACAGAAAGTGGCTGCTCAAGACCGAGAACAGCGCGATCATCGCCAGCAAGGCACCGGCCAGGCCGAGATAGGTGCCCAGTCCGTAGAAATTGCCACTACGTTTGCTGGCAGGAGATGCAGTTTTCATGGGAGATCCCTAGGCGCCGCTTCGTTGAGCAACGCATCACGTTTTTGGTAGCCGGCGAACGCGGCGGCGAGCAAATCATCCTGGGTCCAGCTGTCACGCTCAAAGGTGTCGATCAGACGTCCGGCCGACAGCACACCGATTCGGTCGCAGATCAGCATCAATTCACGCAGGTCACTGGACACCACCACCAGCGCTTTGCCCTGGCGAGTCAGTTCACCAAGCAAGGCATAAATGTCGAACTTGGCGCCGACATCGATGCCCCGGGTCGGCTCATCGAACAACAGCACCGAGCAATCTCGCTCAAGCCAACGGCCGATCACGACTTTCTGCTGGTTGCCGCCGGACAACTCGGACACCAACTGCGTAGGGCTGGAACTGCGGATTCGCATGGCATCGATCTGACGCTGCGCCAAAGAGATTTCGTCGCCATTGTTGACGAAACCAGCACTGGAAATTTCCGACATGTTACCCAGGGCGATATTGGCGCTGATCGACTGGCTGAGCAGCAAGCCTTCGCCCTTGCGGTCCTCGGTAATCAACGCGATGCCATTGCGCACCGCATCCACCGGCGAACGCACGTTCACCACTCGCGCTGGCGAGCCCAGCGCAATCGTGCCGCTGTCGGCGACATCGGCACCGAAAATCAAACGCAGCAGTTCTGTGCGCCCTGCTCCGATCAGCCCGGAAATCCCGTAGATCTCCCCGGCCCGCACTTCGAACGAGACATCGCGCACTTTGTCGGAGCGAGTCAGACCTTTGATCGTCAACGCTGGCGCGCCAATCTTGCGCGGCCCCATGTCGATATGCTCGCCCAGTTCACGGCCGACCATCAGCGTCACCAGTTGCTCGCTGTTGTAGTTGGCCATCGGCTCGACGCAGACCAGATTGCCGTCACGCAGTACGGCAATGCGTTGCGCTACTCGCGCCAGCTCTTCCAGACGGTGGGAAATGTAGATGATCGAAACGCCCCGCGCCTGCAAACGGGTGATCTGCTCGAAGAGCATTTCAACTTCACGCGCGGTGAGCATCGCGGTCGGCTCGTCGAGAATCAGTACATGACAATCGCCGATAAGATTACGGGCGATTTCGACCATCTGCTGATGCCCGATGCCCAACTCCCCGACCAGCGTGTCCGGATCGATCGCGTCGAGCCCGACCTGCGCCATGGCTTCGATGGCGTCTTTACGCAATTGCTTGCGGCTGATCCAGCCACCATTGCTCGGCAGATTGTCGAGAAACAGGTTTTCCGCAACCGACAGCGTCGGTAACAGATTGAGTTCTTGCATGACCATGCGCACGCCGAGATCTTCAGCCTGGGTGCGACTGCCTGGGCAATAGTCCTTGCCCTGATATTGCATCTGGCCGGTGGTCGGAGTGACCAAGCCGCCAATGATCTTCGACAGGGTGCTTTTCCCGGCGCCATTCTCGCCGGTCAGCGCCAGCACTTCACCGCGCATCAGCGTCAAATCGATGCCGGCAAGCACCGGTTGCGCATAGGTCTTACCGATACCGCGGACCGAGAGGACAGCGTTCGGGGCGGAAACTGACATAAAAACTCTCCATGCGCTCGCCCGGACGGACGAGCGCCATTGTGTCGCCAGAAGACTTACTTGGTGACCAGCTCGACCGGCGTTTCAATCACGCCATTGGCACCGCTGTCGACCTTCTCGCCCTTGATGATTTTCAGCGCGGTCTCGATGCCGAACACAGCTTGTTTGGCGGCATATTGATCGGCAGTCGCCAGGACACGACCATCCCTCAACATTGGCTTGATGGCATTGATGTTGTCGTAGCCGACAACCTGCACCTGACCCGCCTTGCCGGCGGCACGCACGGCGGAAACGGCGCCGACAGCCATGCTGTCGTTACCCGCCAGCAGCGCTTTCACATCCGGGTATTCACTGAGAATCGAAGCGGCAACCTTGTTGCCTTTGTCGATTTCCCAGTCACCGGACTGCAGGGACACGATCTTGATCTGCGCCGCCTCCATCGCATCCTTGAAACCAGCGGTACGCTGCTGGGCATTGGTCGTCGTGGAGACGCCTTCAATGATGCCGACTTCGTCACCGGCCTTGAGCTGCTTGGCCAGGTACTCACCGACCAGACGTGCACCTTTGCGGTTGTCCGGGCCTACGAATGGCACGCTGATGTTTTTGCTTTTGACGATTTGCGGATCGAGCTGGTTGTCGATGTTGATCACGGTGATGCCGGCGTCGACGGCTTTCTTGATCACCGGCACCATGGCCTTGGAGTCAGAAGGTGCGATGACCAGGGCATTAACTTTGGCCAGAATCATTTGCTCGACGATGCGGGTCTGGCCCGCCGTGTCGGTTTCGTCCTTGATGCCGTTGGAGATCAGGTCGAAATCGGCGGAGTGTTCTTTCTGGTAGGCCTTGGCGCCATCTTCCATGGTCAGGAAGAACTCGTTGGCCAGAGATTTCATGACCAGTGCGACTTTAGGTTTTTCAGGGGATTCGGCGAACGCCGAAGAGACAGGTAGTGCAGCGGCTGTGGCAGCCAGCATAGCGACAGCAAGAAGACGTCCAGCAAATGGCAGCTTCATGGGTTCACTCCGATCTTATGATTATTGTGAGCAACGCTTGCGCTGGCTTAAGCTCCGTTGCTTGCACCGAGAGCATAGTGCACCGGGAAAGCCGCGCAAACGTTTGCGTAGACCGAACTATGCGAATCCCGCCGACATTTGTCAACAATCAGAAATCGTCATTTATTGTAGGTCGAATCCACCGACTCGCCCTATCAATGCTTACACCGTTGTGCTGACCAGGTTACCGCTCGTGGAGTCCTTGGACATTTCCTTGAGCAGTGCACCTGCGACTTCCATCAACGCGCCGCTGGTTTGCGCGATCTGCCCCTGAATGGACATGACCGCCTGCGACTTGGCTTCGGGCGTTGGATAGCTCGCCGCTTGTGCTGCCGCCAGTTGCTGTTGCTGCTCCTGAAGCTGCTTCTGTAATTCTTGCATCCGTTTGAGCAGCATCTTGACGGTAATGCTCAGATTATCGCCGCTGCTCTCGGCAGCCTTGCTTGCTTCCTGTGCGGGACCACCGGTTCTGACCTGATTGCTCTCTTCTTTCTCGATGCCCAGCGCCTCGGCAGAAGCGTCCGCTTCCGCTTGATTCAATGCATTGATCGTCGCTGCGGTTTTGCCGCCGATGGTGACGGCACCGGGGTTTGAAAGACCGATCGTCAGTGACATGTGAACTCCCAAAATTTCAGATTCCTTGAACACCCATCGGCCTGCGCGATGGTTTCTTTAGCAAAGAATCTGAAACTGCAATCCAGTTTGCTCGACAGAAGCAGTAGTCCTTTTCGGGGAGCCGAACGCGAAAGGAACCATTGTTCGGAAACCCGGATGAAGGATTTACCCTGCGAACTTAACACTTACAAAATCTTGATATAAATCATCAGGTTAAACATTTCCCTGGCGCAAAGTACGTCTGGTACAAATCCTGCTCCTTTCATCGCACTCCGGGCATCCAGATCGGCTCGGGGCGCATCTAGATGAACCTGCATCAGCACCGTCTCACTACTAGAGAGAAAAATAATGACATCTGCTTTCAAAACCTTCGTTCCGGGCACCTTGGCCCTCCTCCTGCTCCTGCCTACTGCCCTACAGGCAAAAGAAGCCGAAACACAGACCAAACTTGCCAACGTCGTAGTACTCGCCACTGGCGGCACCATTGCCGGCGCCGGTGCCAGCGCAGCCAACAGCGCCACTTATCAAGCCGCCAAGGTTGGCGTTGAACAACTGGTTGCCGGTATCCCCGAACTGAACAAACTGGCGAATGTGCGTGGCGAACAAGTCATGCAGATCGCTTCGGAAAGCATCACCAACGACAACCTGCTGCAGTTGGGCCGTCGTGTCGCCGAACTGGCTGACAGCAAAGACGTCGACGGTATCGTCATTACACACGGCACTGACACCCTGGAAGAGACCGCTTACTTCCTGAACCTGGTAGAGAAAACCGACAAGCCGATCATTGTTGTAGGCTCGATGCGTCCGGGCACCGCCATGTCGGCGGACGGCATGCTCAACCTGTACAACGCCGTGGCCGTGGCCAGCAGCAAAGAGGCACGCGGCAAAGGCGTACTGGTGACCATGAACGATGAAATCCAGTCCGGTCGCGACGTCAGCAAAATGATCAACATCAAGACCGAAGCATTCAAAAGCGCATGGGGCCCACTGGGCATGGTGGTTGAAGGCAAATCCTACTGGTTCCGCCTGCCAGCCAAGCGCCACACCATGGATTCGGAATTCGACATCAAAAATATCAAGAGCCTTCCTGATGTCGAAATCGCCTATTCCTACGGCAACGTGAGCGACACCGCCTACAAGGCACTCGCCCAGTCCGGCGCCAAAGCCATCATTCACGCCGGTACCGGCAACGGCTCGGTGTCCTCCCGCGTGGTTCCATCCCTGCAAGCATTGCGCAAGGATGGCGTGCAAATCATCCGCTCGTCCCACGTTAACGCTGGCGGTTTCGTTCTTCGTAACGCCGAACAGCCTGACGACAAGTATGACTGGGTCGTTGCTCACGACCTGAATCCGCAGAAAGCGCGCATCCTGGCAATGGTCGCACTGACCAAAACCAACGACAGCAAAGAGCTGCAACGGATGTTCTGGGAATACTGATTGAACTTCGCCCGACCCACTCTTGGTCGGGCATCCTTCCACCACCTGCCGACATTGGTGGGTGGTGCGACGCCTACAAAACGTCTGCATTTTTCCTACAAAAAATCGACAAGGCTCACACCAAAACAAGAAAAACGCTGTCAGAGGATTTTCTTGAATTTTAAGCAGTTGCGAAAATGCTTACAGTTAAATACTGTATGCACGTACAGCTTAATAAGGATAACCTCGTGGCCACCTCCCCTGATGCTCCTGACGCTTATGAACGCATGGGTATGCGCGTTCAGAAAATCATCAATTCCCCCACCGCACAAAAAGCCAAAGCTGCACTGATCTTCCGCCTCCCGGAAGAGCCGATGGATGACTGGGAGCGCCTGCTCGAGGAAATCGACGAGAACGACAACGTCACCCTCGCCTATCGAGACGATGGCGGCGTGCAGATTTTTTGGGTTGTGCCGAAGGAAGATTGATTCAATGATTTCCCGCTGTTTTGCTTTGCTGTTGCTGTTCATCGCCATGGGCGCCCAGGCTGGCGCGCCTCGCACCTTTACCGAAGCCAAGAAGGTCGCCTGGAAACTGTATGCGCCGCAATCCACCGAGTTTTATTGCGGGTGTAAATACACCGGCAACAGGGTTGATTTGAAAGCCTGCGGCTATGTCCCCCGCAAAAATGCCAAACGCGCATCGCGCATCGAGTGGGAGCACATCGTGCCGGCCTGGCAGTTCGGCCATCAGCGCCAATGCTGGCAGGAAGGTGGACGCAAGAACTGCACGCGTTACGACCCAACCTATCAGAAAGCCGAAGCTGACCTGCATAACCTGGTGCCGAGTATTGGCGAGGTCAACGGTGATCGCAGCAATTTCAGTTACGGCTGGCTGCCCGTGCAATCCGGCCAGTACGGCTCATGCCTGACCCAGGTCGACTTCAAGGCCAAGAAGGTCATGCCCCGCCCTTCGATTCGCGGCATGATCGCCCGCACCTATTTCTACATGAGCAAACAGTACGGCTTGCGCCTGTCGAAACAGGATCGCCAACTTTACGAGGCGTGGGACAAGACCTACCCAGTGCAAGACTGGGAACGCCAGCGCAATCAGAGCGTGGCGTGCGTGATGGGGCGCGGCAATGAATTTGTCGGCCCTGTGAACATGAAAGCCTGCGGCTGATCGCAGCACAAAAAAGAAAGGCCTCGAACGCCAAGTTCGAGGCCTTTCTTTTTGGCTAACCGCCGGATTTGTTGTAACGCCAATAGCCCATCAGATTGAGTGATTCGCGAGGGATACCGCATTCCTTGATCAAGTATCTGCGCAGGCTCATCACCGCCGCAGACTCTCCGCCGACCCAACCGTAAAATCCTTCCGGGGCCGCCTCGGCAGTTTCCCAGAGAATGTCCTTGTCTATGTCGACATTGACCAACTCGACCGCACGCCCCGCCGAAGAGATACAAACAGGCAGCTTTGCATCGCACACCGCTTTTACCATCAAAGCTCCGGCGACCGCTTCAGGCGCTTGATCCCGGATCAACCACCGCGCTGACAGCCCGGGCCAGTCAGGAATGGCAAGCCTATCCAGAGCGCTATCCACTTCGAAGAACGCCTGGACCTGGGGTGGCTCAGCGAGCCCCGCCAACTCATCAAGAATACCCATGGCAGCCGGCAGCGCAGTCGCGTCAGCGACGAGTAGAACGTGCTTGAGCACTTTCGGCGGCTTCCATTCGAATCCACCAGCATCGCGGGCGGAGAAATGACGGTCAGGCGCGAGGACCTGCATCGACTCACCCGGTTGCGCTCGCAGTGCCCAACGCGAAGCCGGGCCGGTCTCACCATGCAGGACGAAATCGATATCCACCTCCCCCAGTGAGGCGCGCAAATGGCGAATCGTGTAGGTGCGCATGGCGGGACGTCGATCCGCCAGCATCGCCCGGAAGCGAGCGTACCAACCGTCTCCTTGGGAAAGTCGTGATTGCGAACCATCGGCGGCCGGAAAAAACAGCTTCACCCGTTGATCCGGCGCCCAAGTGGCCATTTCGTTGACTGACGGGCCGCAGAGCGTGATCCGCATCATATGCGGGCTCAACTGCGTTTTACGATGCAAGGTGACATCGAACAATTTGTAGGGGTTGGCGGAGGCCATGGGGAGCTCCTTCTGGAAATCATCAGCGACTTCAAAAGGAACGAATCGCGTTGGATGACCTTTAGGCAGCTCCGCCGAATGAATCGCTTACGGCGTGAGCGGATGCTCAACCAACACCGATTCGACATTCTGCTTTTTGGCCTTCACCAATGCCGCATCGACTTGCACCTTTCGAGCTTGCGCCTCGGCCTGGGAGTTGAACGGGCCAATCAGAATCCGCGTTTTGCCGCTAGCGTCCTTGATGACCGTCGGCACGAAAGCATGTTCGATCAGCCAGCCACTCAAGTCGCTGACTGCCTGAGGCGTTTCACCGCGCACCTCGAGATCCCACTGCGGCGCAGAGGCTACCGCAGGAGCGGCGGCGACTGTCGTTTTCGGCTTTGGAGTATCAACACTCTTGCCCTCCCCACATCCTGCCAATGCCAGTGCCGCGACTATCCAGACCAATTTGCGCACAACGCTTTCCTCGAAAATCTCAAAGCGGCGATCTTATCATTCATAAATACTTCGCGAGCCCCGCAAAATGGGCACAAAACAACGAGATTGATGATTGCAGCCTCTGTATAGTTACGCCCTGGGAATTAATGCCACATCTGCGCGTCAGAAAGAGGCACCCAAACCATGAGAAGTCGCACTAATCTATACGTACCACCGACCTCTGCACTGTCTGAATCAGGTGCCCTACAAAGCAATCAAGGAGAAGACCATGCTGATACTCACCCGCAAAGTCGGTGAAAGCATAAACATTGGTGATGACATCACCATCACCATTCTGGGCGTTAGCGGCCAGCAAGTACGAATCGGTATCAACGCTCCGAAAAACGTTGCGGTGCACCGTGAAGAGATTTATCAACGCATTCAGGCCGGTCTGACCGCCCCGGACAAGCCACAAACTCCCTGAGTCGCCTCGCAGTCAGTAGCCAGTTCGTTTGCCTCGTGTAATGACTGGCTAGAGATTCACGCGCCGTATTGCCATCCGCTCCCCACTCCGTTGGGCACGGCGCCTGACACGCAACGCCCCTTCCGATCACTCTCACTTCTATATTCCTATCCCCTGTTGCCGCCCGATACTACCTGCCATTTTTAAGACTGGCTGTCGGACGTTTCCGACAGATCACAGGGAATTCGCCCTCCTAAGAGAATGTCACGCCTCGCGCCATACCTGTGGCCGCTATTACCATCAACACGAGCAACAGCGCCTCGATATGACTGATTCGCGAGTACAACTTTGCACGCCCCGTTTCGGGTGCCGCACCGCGCGCTGATGCGATTCGCCATTTGACCAATGTGATCATCGGTGCGAGCTCTATCAGCAGGATGAGCACAAACAGCGTCATCTTCAGATGGAACAGCGGCTGATGAAGATAGTAGTCAGTGCCCTTTTCATATCCACCAAACGCCCGCATCCCACCCGTCACAAGCAGAATCAACGCAGAAATACCCCATAGATTATCGGCGAGCAAAACCCGTCGGGCCTCCCCCATGCCGGCGGCCAAGCGACTGAACGCCGCTCCGCGCGTCAGCACTGCCCAAAAGCCCAAGGCAAAAGCCAATAGATGAATAGCCGCCAGAAACCAGTGAACCAGCATCGACACACTCCTTTTGAAAGCGTTGGAAATCGGCCAGTCAGTAGTAGTTGAAAATGTTCGGATTTGCCCGCGCAGGGTCGCCGGACAAAGAGGAAGCACCGCGAAAGCCAAATCGCAGGCAAAAAAAATCCCAAGCAGCTGATGGAAGCTTGGGATTTAAAAATGCATAAACCGTGGTGGTGAACGCAGGGCGGATGTTACTGAAATCCACGTTCGGTAACAACGTTTTTTTGATAACCGGTTAGTTCGTAACATCCGTAAGCCATTAAATATCCACAGTATTTTCATGGACGATAGACCAGGCGCATTGAAATATCGAGCGATTCAGATCGAAGCAGAATACCCACCTGAAAAACAACACCCAGATACCAGAAAGGAGCAAGGCCAGGAATTTCGCAAATCGCAGACAACAAAAAAGGGCCCACCTTTCGGTGGGCCCTTCTAGACCGCCCAGCAGAGCGGATTTTGTTTGGTAGGCGCGATTGGACTCGAACCAACGACCCCCACCATGTCAAGGTGGTGCTCTAACCAACTGAGCTACGTGCCTGCTGTGAGGCGGCATTCTACGGAATTCCGGAGGGGTGTCAACACCTTTTTTTCACCTAACCCTATGAATATGCAAAATATTTAATTTCCGGCCAGCCAGGAAGATTTTTCCGGTAGCTGGCGGAGGTTTTTCAACTCGGGTAGGATCAGCGCACTCGTAAAATATATTAAACAGAGGCTGCAGGATGGCGACCACCCTTTACCCAGAGTCTTATTACGCTGCGTCGGCGAATGCCGTACCGCCACGTCCGGCCTTACAGGATGATGTGGAGACGGACGTGTGTGTGATCGGCGCCGGGTATACCGGGCTATCCTGCGCGCTGTTTCTGTTGGAGAACGGTTTTCGCGTGACCGTGCTGGAAGCGGCCAAGGTCGGCTTCGGCGCATCGGGCCGCAATGGCGGGCAGATCGTCAACAGCTACAGCCGCGACATCGACGTGATCGAACGCACCGTCGGTCCCAGGCAGGCGCAATTGCTTGGGCAGATGGCTTTCGAAGGCGGGCGCATCATTCGCGAACGCATAGCGAAGTACAACATCCAGTGCGACCTGAAGGACGGCGGTGTGTTCGCAGCGCTGTCGGCCAAGCAGATGGGGCACCTGGAATCGCAGAAGCGTCTGTGGGAGCGCTTCGGTCATACACAGCTCGAACTGCTCGATCAACGCCGCATTCGCGAAGTCGTGGCCTGCGATCAATATGTAGGCGGGATGCTCGACATGAGCGGCGGGCATATTCACCCGCTGAACCTGGCGCTCGGTGAAGCGGCTGCGGTGGAGTCCTTGGGTGGCACTATCTATGAACAATCGCCGGCAGTGCGTATCGAGCGCGGCGCCAACCCTGTCGTGCATACGCCGCAAGGCAAGGTCAGGGCCAAGTTCATCATCGTTGCCGGCAACGCCTACCTCGGCAATCTGGTGCCGGAACTGGCGGCCAAATCCATGCCGTGCGGCACGCAGGTGATTACCACCGAGCCTCTGGGCGATGAACTGGCAAAGACCCTGCTGCCGCAGGACTACTGCGTCGAAGACTGCAACTACCTGCTCGACTACTACCGACTGACAGGTGACAAACGCCTGATCTTCGGCGGTGGCGTGGTGTATGGCGCACGGGATCCGGCGAACATCGAAGCAATCATCCGCCCGAAAATGCTCAAGGCATTCCCGCAACTCAAAGACGTGAAAATCGACTACGCGTGGACCGGAAATTTCCTGCTGACACTGTCGCGCTTGCCGCAGGTAGGTCGCCTGGGCGACAACATCTATTACTCGCAAGGCTGCAGCGGGCACGGTGTGACTTATACGCATCTGGCCGGCAAGGTGCTGGCTGAGGCATTACGTGGTCAGGCGGAGCGTTTTGATGCGTTCGCTGATCTGCCGCACTACCCGTTCCCTGGCGGGCAAATGCTGCGTACACCGTTTGCGGCGCTAGGCGCCTGGTATTACGGTCTGCGCGACAAGTTCGGGATGTAAAAAAGGCCGCTGAAAAGCGGCCTTTTTATTCAGCGCGAAACACTGTCAGAGCTGATCCCGAGTAATCCCGCTACGAATCCGCAAGATATCGGCAAGCACCGCCAAGGCAATCTCCGCCGGGGTCTTGCTGCCGAGGTTAAGCCCGATCGGCGCATGGATCCGCGCCAACTCGCCCTCCCCCAACCCGCCAATACGGCGCAAACGCTCGAAGCGTTTCTGCGACGTCTGCTGCGAACCCATGACGCCGATGTAGAACGCTTCGGTGCGCACAGCCTCCATCATCGCCAGATCGTCGATGCGCGGATCGTGGGTCAGTGCCACCACCGCCGTGTCGCGATGACAGCCACCGTCGGCAATGAACACCGAGGGCAATTGCCGACGAATCTCCACACCGTTGAGCACCACACCTTCCAGCACCTCATCGCGCGGATCACAGAGAATCACCTCAAACCCCAAACCCACCGCGAACTCGGCACACGCCTGCGCGACGCTGGAATACCCGGCGAGCAACAAGCGCTGAGCCGCGCCGACACGGATGCGTACACGATCAATCTCACGTTCGATCCGCGCCCCCTGCTCGCGATCAGCAAACAGACTGCGCGCACCGTTGACCAGATCTACCTCGCGAATCAGCCGACGCCGACCGAGCAGCGCCGACTCCAGCTCATGCAGATGCGCCTGCACATCACAGCCAGCGTCAAATTTCTCTACCAGCACATCGAGAATGCCGCCACAAGGCAGGCTGACCCGCGAACGCGGATCTTCACCCTCCCCGTAGCGCACCACGTTGACTGCATCGAGAAACGCACCTTCGGCGACACGCTCGAGAAAATCCTCCTCGACACAACCACCCGACAGCGACCCGATCCACTGTCCACCGTCGTTCACTGCCAGCAGCGAACCCGGCGCACGCGGTGCCGAACCATAAGTGGTCAGCACGGTGCAGAGCCAGATGCGCCGCCCCGCCAACGACCATTCCAGGGCCCGTTGCACCACTTGCAGATCAAGATGCTGCATATCAGTGCGCCTTGTGCTCGATGGCAGGTGCGTCAGCTTGCAACTTCTGCACATCGCTTACTGCCAGTTCAGCAGGCTGTCCACCCCAACCCTGACGCAGGTAGTTCAGCAGATCGGTCAGTTGCTCAGCACTGAGCTTGTCGGCAAAACCCGGCATCGGCTGCATGTGTTCGAACCCGGAGAATTTCTGCTCGCCGATGCCGTCCTCGATCACCCGCAACAGGTTACGCGGGTCTTCCAGACGCAACGTGGTGTTGCCGCGCATGGCCACCGCAATGTGCGGCTTGCCTTCGCCACCCACAGCATGGCAACCGGCGCAGACGTTCAAGTATTCCTGACGGCCGCGCTGGGCACTCGGGCTGAGTTTGTCCAGCGGCACTTCGGTCAGCACTTTTGCCGCTGGCGGTTGATCGCCGAGCAGGAAAGTCGCCATCGCCGCCAGATCTTTATCGTTCAGACCCTGGGTGCTGTTATGAAACACCGGGAACATCTCGTTGAACATCGTGCCCTGCGCACTCATGCCGTGCTTGAGGAACGTGCTCAGATCCTGATGATTCCAGCCACGTGCCGCCAGATCAGTGGCCAGCAAGCTCGGCGCCAGATAACCATTGAGGATGCCGCCGGTGAGGCGCTTGTCCATCTGCATCGCGCCCGGCAGACCACGTGGCGTATGGAATTCACCGCAGTGGCCAAGCACGTCAACCATGTATTGGCCGCGCTTCCAGGCTTCGCTTTTGCCTTCGCCAGACTCAAGCTTCACGTCTGTGCCGTACATCATGTTCCAGCCCATCAGGCCCAGACGCACATTGAACGGAAAGCTCAGGCTGGTGACCGGTGATGCGCGCTCGATCGGCTCGACGGTTTTCAGGTACGCATGAATCGCATCCGAATCTTCACGCGGCACCAGGTGATACGAGGTGTACGGCATCGCCGGATACAGGTTCGCACCGTCACGACGCTTGCCTTTGGTGAGCGCAGCGAAGAACTCGTCATCATTATACAAACCGATGCCATGCTCTTTACTCGGGGTGATGTTGGTGCCGTAGATCGTGCCGAACGGCGAAACAATCGGCAGGCCGCCGGCATACGGCGCGCCACCCGGTGCGGTGTGGCACGCCATGCAGTCGGCGGCACGGGCGAGGTATTCGCCGCGCTTGACCTGATCATCGGCATGCGCAAAAAGCACCGGCGCAGCCAGCCCGACCGCCAAGGTCAGGCGGGTCAATAAAAGCTTCATGCTTAACCCTCCTTGACCAGGCCGAGATCGGTCAGCACATTGCGGGTAGCATTGTAGTAACGCACGTACCCGGTGCAACGACAGATGTGATGGCCGAGGCTGTCCTCGATGACTTGTTCCAGTTGGCTTTTGACGATCGGCTGGCGTTGCAGCTTTTCTACCAGCACTGTCGCGGCATTGACGAAGCCCGGTGCACAGTAGCTGCACTGGAAGGCGAACTCGTCGACGAAACGCTGCTGGATCGGATTCAGCTCAGTGACCTGCCCATCTTCGTCACGCTTGGCGTGGCTTTCGATGGTGCGGACTTTCTTGCCTTCGAAGTAATGCGCGCCGGTGATGCAGGTGCGCACTTCTTCGCTGGTGCCGTCCGGGTTGTCGACGATGACGACGCAGGCGTGGCAGATACCCTGACCACAGCCCAGGCGCGAGCCGGTGAGATTCTTGTATTCGTGCAGGTAGTCGATCATCGGCAGGTCATCAGGGATGTCCACCGGGCCGACGGATTGACCATTGAGGGTCAGTTGAAGCGGACGGTTAGCCATTGAGGGCCTCCTTGATGCGCGCAGCAGTGATTGGCAGATCGCGAACACGTTTACCGATGGCGTGCGCCACGGCGTTACCGATGGCACCGACTACCGGGATCATCACCACTTCGGCGATGCCTTTGGACGGATCGCTTGGCGACAGCGGCGGCAGAATTTCCGCCGTCTGTTTCCACACCGCAACGTGACGCGCCATCGGCAGACGGTAACGGTTGAAGTTCCAGTCACCCTCCCCCGGCCCGCCTTCATACAGCGGCATTTCTTCCATCAATGCGTGGCCGATGCCCATGGCGATACCGCCCTCAAGTTGGCCCTTGACCAGCTCTTCGACCAGCACACGCCCGCACTCGACCCACGAATGGTGATTGAGCACTTCGACTTCCAGCGAACCTTTGTTGACCTTCAACTCGACCAGCGTGGCGACCGGGCTGTAGTAAGTCACGGCAGCGTTGTTCAGTTGGGTCACCGGATAGTTGATGTTCTGGCGGTCCAACAGGTGGAAACCGGCCGTGCTCATCAACGCTTGCTTGGCCTTCGGTGCGCCGTCGCCATACTTCACCGCCAGACCGTCCAGCGGCAGACGCTCTTTCACGCCGTCGATGCTGTATTCGGCCTCGGCCCAGCTCCAACGGTTGAATCCGTGAACAGTCGCGCCAGTCACCAGACCCCGCTCGTGAGCGCGCTTGGCCAGCTCTTCGAAGCTCAACGGCTGCATGCCGTTGGCGGTGAGCTTGCCGTCGACCCAATGCGCATCTTCGCGACGCACCACGTAAGGGTTGGCCTGACCGCCATACGGGCCCTGACGCCAGATCTCCAGCGCCGCCGGCCACAAACCGTGGGTGAACAGCACACGTGCTGCTTCGCGGGTGGCATGGCTGAAGTAATAAGCCGAGTTGGTCGCTGACGAGGCCGAGGCCAATTTGCCGACCCAGCGCGGGTTGCGCAGCAGGTTGTCCTGCTCGGCCTGGCTCATGATGTAAGGGTTGCCGCTGGTGATCAGCTGCATTTCCTTCCATTCGGTTTCGCCCGTCTTCACTTCGTGCGCCGGGTTGCCGAGGAAATCGGCAACGACCAGCGCTTGCGAAGTGGACATGCCGGTGCCGATTTCAATACCGATGTGGCGCAGGCTGATGCGACCTTCTGCGGTGAACTCGATGCTGGCCATCGGCGCTTCGGAACCGGTGCCGAAGTCTTTCTGGCAAATGGCGAAACCGACGCCATACCAGTTGTCCGGGTCTGCCGCTTCGCGCTGTTGCTTGATCGCGTCGCGGTTTTTCCAGACATCATGCACCGAAGCCTTGTCGAGAATCTCGTGCAGGCGCAGCGCACCGGCCGGGATCGCGCCCTGGGTGTTTTTCATGCCCGAGCGCAGAGCGTTCTTGCGGCGTAAATCAATTGCATCGACACCGAGACGATTGGCGATTTCGTCGACCATCATTTCAGTCGCCGCCATGCTTTGCAGGGTGCCATAGCCGCGCATCGAGCCCGCTTCAACACCACGTGAGTGGTAAGCGGTGACCTGCAGGTCGTTCTGCGGCATGTAGTAGATCGATTGCGCGGCCGTGGCGCCAACCGCTGCCACGGATGGGCTGTAGTTGATGCGACCGCCACCGTCGACGCTCATTTCGGCGCGGAAAATCTTGAAGCTGTAGTCGTTCTTGTCCACGGCCAACTGGTAGCGAATATCGAACGGGTGACGCTTGATGCCGCTCTGGAACTGCTCGTAGCGGTCGTTGGCCAGACGCACCGGCACACCGGCACCGTACAACGCGGCAAGAGCTGCGTAGTAGACAAAGATGTTGTGGTCTTTGGAACCGTAACCCACGGTGTAACCGGGGTGCATGTTCAGGTTGGCCAGGCCGAAGCGAGACGGCGAAATCATTTTCGCCATCTCGGTCGCGGCTTCCAGTGGGCACTGGGTCGCCACGACGAAGTGCAAAGTCTTGGTCGCTGGATCGTACCAACCGTTGCCGTTGTCCGGCTCCATGGCGGCCGGTTCGATCGACGGGGTCTTGTAGCGCTCGTCGAACACCAGCCAGTTGTCCGGCGGTGTGTCGATCTCTTTCTTCATGCGCTCAGCGTAGAACAGACCGCGCTCAGTCAGGTTGCCGTGCAGGTTCGGCTGGGAGTTCCACACCGGGCGGCGGTTTTTCAGCATCGGGAAGAGGATCGAGTCCTTGAGGCTGGCGAATTCATCTTCGTCTGCCGAGGTCGGGCCACCCACACGCACGTAGCGGAAGCTGCCATAGGGATCGCCTTCGTAGAACGGCACTTGAGCACCGTAACGAATCGCTTTGTCATTGAATTTGAGTTTGTTCTTGGCCTGGCGGAAACGCTCGAAGTCGTTCCAGATCAGGATCGCCACCGGGTGGCCGATGAACATCGGCACTTTGCCAACCGGCAGTAACGGATCGGGCGCGTGCTCCTCCGGGAAGACGATGCCGTCCTTGTCCAG
Organism: Pseudomonas sp. Irchel 3E19; assembly: GCF_900187585.1. NCBI lineage: Bacteria > Pseudomonadati > Pseudomonadota > Gammaproteobacteria > Pseudomonadales > Pseudomonadaceae > Pseudomonas > Pseudomonas sp. Irchel 3E19. The sequence goes on along the minus strand of NZ_FYDT01000009.1, from coordinate 75,117 downwards.
ATCGGCAGCGGTGACGATGCGGTCCGGCTGCAAGTCGGCGCCGAGCCACGACAGGTCGTAGCCGTCGTAGATCCGGTCAGCCTTGATGGTTTTCAGCAGCATGGCGTGGCCTTGCTGCTCCGGCCAGCCCGGCATGTCCTTGGAACGGATGTCGCGGGCAAATACTTTACTGCCGCAGACCTTGGACAGGGCATCGTTACGCTGGCGTGCCTTGCCGTTGTTGCCGAGCCACTTCTCGGACGGCACGGTCACGCTGTTTTCCATCAAGGCAGCCAGCGCCTGACTGCTGAGCGGCGTGAGCGTGACGCTCACACCCGCCACCAGTCCGCCCTGGAGGAACGAACGCCGGGATATTTCACGGTTGGACATGGATCATCCTCTGGGCGGTTATGTGTCCACCCTTCTGGTTATCTACTGGGAATCTCGAGTCTTGCAGAAGCTCTTTCTGGCGAAGCGAAGAGCTGTGTTGACAGTGCAAAGCTGACCGAAAGGTTAACTTTAAAGGTTTCTGAGCTTCCGGCAAACAACCAGTTACAAAAATTTGACTAAAGAATCAAAAAATCAATGCGACGTGGCACCGCAGCAGATCGCTGGACATATCGCCCCCCCCTTGTGGGAGCGAGCCTGCTCGCGAAAGCGTTCTTCCAGCCAATACTGATTTTGAACGTGCCGACGCCTTCGCGAGCAGGCTCGCTCCCACAGGGATTTGCGCTGGATTGAGGAGGGAGGAAGAGAGGAAAAGCCAAATTGCAGACACAAAAAACCCCGGTCTTTCGACCAGGGTCTTTGCTATCGGATCCGACTCAGCGAGGCTGACTTCGGTGCTTCAAGGCGTTCAGTGGTCCTTGAAGCAGATATGGCGCAGCGGACGGGACTCGAACCCGCGACCCCCGGCGTGACAGGCCGGTATTCTAACCGACTGAACTACCGCTGCGTATCGCTTTGAGCTTGCGCTCAAGTAACTCGTTTTGACTGTAAAGCTTCGGTGCTTTGCAATCGCGAACCAGACAGTGCCTGACTCGTAAAATATGGCGCAGCGGACGGGACTCGAACCCGCGACCCCCGGCGTGACAGGCCGGTATTCTAACCGACTGAACTACCGCTGCGCGTCGGTGCAGGCACTTTCAGCCTACCTCTTGCTTTCACAAGTTTCTCGGGGAGTGGTGGGTGATGACGGGATCGAACCGCCGACATTCTGCTTGTAAGGCAGACGCTCTCCCAGCTGAGCTAATCACCCGTTTGCATCTCCGAGGCCGCGAAATTTACGCAGATAGCGAACCTAAGTCAATAGCAGGATTGAAGTTTTTCTAAAAAAGACGAAATTGAGTCATTCCGTATAGATCATCTTCTTGGTCATACCGCCATCGACCACAAATTCCTGCCCGGTGACAAACCCGGCATTCCTCGACAACAGCCACGCCACCATCGCCGCCACGTCCTCGACCGTCCCTACCCTGCCCGCTGGATGCTGGGCATGATCAGCATCGGCCAGCGGCTCGGCCCGACGCGCAGACGGATCCCGCGCATCGATCCAGCCCGGGCTGACCGCATTGACGCGAATCTCCGGCCCCAGGCTGATCGCCAGCGCATGCGTGAGTGCCAACAAGCCACCCTTGCTCGCCGCATAGGCCTCGGTGTCCGGTTCCGACTGACCGGCACGTGTCGACGCCAGATTGACGATCGACCCATTGTGCGCCCGCAAATAGGGTGCGCAATGCTTGGCCAACAGCATTGGCCCACCGAGATTCACCGCCATCACCCGATTCCAGTACGCCAGATCAAGGCTTTCCAGCGTGATGTTGTGCGGATCAGCCACCGCCGCGTTGCACACCAGCGCATCGAGACGGCCAAACTGCCCCAACACCTCGGCCACACCTAGCGCGACCTGACCTTCATCCGCCACATCCATGGCAATGAACCAGGCGTTTTCGCCCAGCACCTTCGCCACTTTCGATCCGCGCACTCGGTCCAGATCAGTCAGCACCACTTGCCAGCCTTCGCTGATCAACCAGGCTGCAATGCCCAGACCGATACCGCGCGCGGCGCCCGTGACCAGCGCAACGCGGCCATGGGTTCCGGCTTTCGGAGTGGACAACTCGATCACAGCGCCGCCAGACCGCGCGCCAGATCGGCTTGCAGGTCGGCGACATCTTCCAGACCGACCGCAATGCGGATCAGACTGTCACGAATACCCGCCGCTTCACGCTCCTGCGGCGCCAGACGACCATGGGAAGTGGTGCTCGGGTGGGTAATGGTGGTTTTGCTGTCGCCGAGGTTGGCGGTGATCGAAATCAACCGCGTCGCATCGATAAAGCGCCACGCGCCCTCTTTGCCGCCCCTGACCTCAAAGCTCACCACGGCGCCGAAGCCCTTCTGCTGACGCTGCGCCAACTCATGCTGCGGATGGCTCTTGAGACCGGCGTAATGGACTTTCTCGATGCCTTCCTGCTGTTCCAGCCATTCAGCCAGTTGCTGGGCATTGGCACAGTGTGCCTTCATCCGCAGATTCAGGGTTTCCAGGCCTTTGAGGAAGATCCACGCGTTGAACGGGCTCAAGGTTGGCCCGGCGGTACGCAGGAAGCCGACCACTTCTTTCATCTGCTCGCTGCGACCGGCGACTACACCGCCCATGCAACGGCCCTGGCCATCGATGAACTTGGTGGCCGAATGCACAACGATGTCTGCGCCCATTTTCAGCGGCTGTTGCAACGCCGGGGTGCAGAAGCAATTGTCGACCACCAGCATCGCGCCTTTGGCGTGAGCGATTTCTGCCAGCGCAGTGATGTCCACCAGCTCGGCCAGCGGATTGGATGGCGACTCGACAAAGAGCAGTTTGGTGTTGGGCTTGATCGCCGCATCCCAGGCCGACAGCTCGGCCAAAGGTACGTAATCGACTTCCACGCCAAAGCGCTTGAAATACTTTTCGAACAAGCTGATGGTCGAGCCAAACACACTGCGCGAAACCAGAACGTGGTCACCGGCACTGCACAGGCTCATCACCACCGCCATGATCGCCGCCATACCGGTCGCGGTGGCAACGGCCTGCTCTGCGCTCTCCAGCGCCGCAATACGCTCTTCAAACGCGCGAACGGTCGGGTTGGTGTAGCGCGAGTAAACGTTGCCCGGCACTTCGCCGGCAAATCGCGCGGCCGCATCGGCAGCGGTGCGGAACACATAGCTGGAGGTGAAGAACATCGGATCACCGTGCTCGCCTTCCGGCGTACGGTGCTGACCGGCACGTACGGCCAGGGTATCGAACGCTACGCCTTCGAGGTCGCTATCCAAACGACCGGCATCCCATTCCTGACTCATGCTGTCACTCCTTGCCTGTTCTCGATAAATAAAAGTCGTTTGCCAGATACAAAACCGGCCCCTCAGGGCCGGTAGAAACTCAGTTGTTGTACAGATCGATGATCGCACTGACCGCCTGGGTCTTGACCTTGGAGGCATCGTTGCGTGCCTGTTCGATCTTGTCCAGATAAGCTTCGTCGACGTCGCCGGTGACGTACTTGCCGTCGAACACCGCGCAATCGAAGTTTTCGATCTTGATCTTGCCGCCGCCGACCGCTTCGATCAAGTCAGGCAAGTCCTGATAGATCAACCAGTCTGCGCCGATCAGATCCGCCACGTCCTGGGTCGAACGGTTGTGCGCGATCAGCTCGTGAGCGCTCGGCATGTCGATGCCATATACGTTCGGGAAGCGAACAGCCGGAGCGGCCGAGCAGAAGTAGACGTTTTTCGCGCCGGCTTCGCGGGCCATCTGAATGATCTGCTTGCAGGTGGTGCCGCGCACGATCGAATCGTCGACCAGCATCACGTTCTTGCCGCGGAATTCCAGCTCGATCGCGTTGAGCTTCTGGCGAACCGACTTCTTGCGGGCCGCCTGGCCCGGCATGATGAAGGTACGGCCGATGTAACGGTTCTTGACGAAACCTTCGCGGAATTTCACGCCCAAGTGGTTGGCCAGTTCCAGTGCCGCAGTGCGGCTAGTGTCCGGAATCGGGATGACCACGTCGATATCGTGCTCTGGACGCTCGCGCAGGATCTTCTCTGCCAGCTTCTCGCCCATGCGCAGACGCGCCTTATAGACCGACACACCGTCGATGATCGAGTCCGGACGCGCCAGATAGACGTGTTCGAAGATGCACGGGGTCAGGGACGGGTTGGTCGCGCACTGACGAGTGTGCAGCTTGCCGTCCTCAGTGATGTACACCGCTTCGCCCGGTGCCAGGTCGCGAATCAGGGTGAAACCAAGCACGTCCAGCGAAACGCTTTCCGAAGCGATCATGTACTCGACGCCTTCGTCGGTATGACGCTGGCCGAACACGATCGGACGGATGCCGTGCGGATCACGGAAACCGACGATGCCGTAGCCGGTGATCATCGCCACCACTGCGTAACCACCGACACAACGGTTGTGCACGTCGGTCACGGCAGCAAACACGTCTTCTTCGGTCGGCTGCAGCTTGCCGCGCTGGGCCAGCTCGTGGGCGAACACGTTGAGCAGCACTTCCGAGTCGGAGCTGGTGTTGACGTGACGCAGATCGGATTCGTAGATCTCTTTGGCCAACTGTTCAACGTTGGTCAGGTTACCGTTATGCGCCAGGGTGATGCCGTAAGGCGAGTTGACGTAGAACGGCTGGGCTTCGGCCGAAGTCGAGCTGCCCGCAGTCGGGTAACGGACGTGGCCGATACCCATGTGGCCGACCAGGCGTTGCATGTGACGCTGTTGAAACACGTCACGCACCAGGCCATTGTCCTTGCGCAGGAACAACCGGCCATCATGGCTGGTCACGATACCGGCAGCGTCCTGGCCGCGGTGCTGGAGCACGGTTAGCGCGTCATACAGCGCCTGATTGACGTTCGACTTACCGACGATACCGACGATGCCACACATGCGACGCAACCCCTACTTAATGGATCTGAACTGAACAACACTCACTGTGGCGTTTTGGCCGACGGCAAGAGCTGCTCCTTGAACGGAATATCAGCGGGTACGCTGATTCCGCTGGCAAGCCACTGACTGCTCCACCCGAGAATCAGGTTCTTGGACCAGTCGGCGACCAATAAAAATTTGGGCACGAGCTGTGATTCTTTCCACCACCCGTCCTGCTGTACCGGCCCCAGGCTCAACAGCCCGACTGCCACAACCACCAGCAACACGCCACGCGCAGCGCCGAAGGCCATGCCCAGGAATCGATCGGTCCCGGACAACCCGGTGACGCGAACCAACTCGCCGATAAGATAATTGATCATTGCGCCCACGATCAGTGTGGCGACAAACATGATGGCACAGCCCGCGATCACGCGAGCCGATGGGGTTTCGATGTATCCGGCCAGGTACTCGGACAATGAGCCACCGAACATCCAGGCAACGACTCCTGCGATGATCCAGGTCACCAGCGATAATGCTTCCTTGACGAAGCCGCGGCTCAAACTGATCAAAGCGGAGATGGCGATGATTGCAACGATCGCCCAGTCAACCCAGGTAAATGGCACAGTGCAGCCTACAGACGGATAAGGCGGCGCATTTTAGCAGAGCGCATGGCTGTCGGTAAGCTGCGATTTTCAGTGCATTTCAATCGAATCGATAGATCCTAGCCGCGCTCGGGCTGGAAGCGCACGACAAAACCTTTGAGGTTCTGCTGACGACCCAACAGGTCACGCAGACGATCGGCTTCGGCACGCTCGATCAGCGGGCCGACAAACACCCGATTCTTGCCATCGGCAGAACGGATGTAAGCGTTGTAACCCTGGCTACGCAGGGTTTTCTGCAAGCTTTCGGCGCTGGCGCGACTCGACAGACTCGCCAACTGTACCGACCAGCTTACCGACAGACCGTTGGCATCGACGCGGCTTTGCGTGGTGTCAGGCTTGGCCGACGCCGCCGCGATCGGCTGAGCAGGCGCCGGAATCGGCTTGGCCACCGCAGGCGGAGCAGTCGGCTTGGCGATTGCTATGGGAGCTGTCGGCGCCGGGGCAGGCGCAGTCGATGCAGCAGGTGCAGTGTCTTCTGCGACCTCTTCATCAGTTGACACAGGTTCTTGCGGCAAGGCTTGCGGCTCAGGCACGGCGACCGGCTCAAGCTGTACTTGCGGCACTGCAGGAGCATGCGGAGCGGCCGGGGCATCGACCGTCACCTGACGCTGCTCGTCCTGACGGGAAAACAGCATCGGCAGGAAAATCACCGCCAGCGCCACCAGCACCAGGGCACCGACCATGCGCTGCTTGTACGCTTTATCCAGCAAAGCCATTTGCCGCTTCCTCCGTGGAGCGCCGGGCCAGCCATTCAAGGGCCTCAGCGACACAATAAAATGATCCAAACAACAGAATCTCGTCGTCACTGGTTGCGACTGCGCACTGCCCTTCCAGAGCGGCGGCAACGCTGTCGTAAGACGCGACCGAAGCGCCAAGGTTCTGCAAGGCCGCGTGTAATTCTGCAACCGGGCGTGAGCGCGGCGAATCCAGCGGCGCTACGGCCCAGTGCTGGACACTAGCATTCAATTCGCTGAGCACACCATCCAGATCCTTGTCCGCCAGCAGGCCGAACACCGCAAGACGCTTGCCGACCGGTGGCTGCGAGGCCAGGCGACGGGCCAGATATTCTGCCGCGTGCGGGTTATGGCCGACATCGAGCAACAGATTCAGGCGCTTGCCGTTCCATTCGAACGAGCGGCGATCCAGCCGACCGACCACGCGAGTCGCCTGCAAGGCCGTTACAATCTGCCGGTCATTCCACGGCAAACCGAGCAGCAGATACGCCTGCAAGGCCAGCGCGGCGTTTTCCATCGGCAGATCGAGCAACGGCAAGTCGTGCAGCTCGACAACCTGACCCTGCGCATCGGTACCGCGCCACTGCCAGTTCTGCTCAGTGATGCCGAGATCGAAATCGCGCCCTCGCAGGAAGAACGGACACGCCAGCTCACGCGCCTTGTCGAGCAACGGCTGTGGAGGATTCAGATCGCCACACAAGGCAGGCTTGCCCTGGCGGAAGATACCGGCCTTCTCGAAAGCCACGGACTCACGGGTGTCGCCCAGATAATCAGCGTGATCGACGCCAATACTGGTGACCAGCGCGATATCGGCGTCCACCACGTTGACCGTATCCAGACGCCCACCCAGACCGACTTCCAGCACCACCGCATCGAGCCCGGCCTGTTGAAACAGCCAGAACGCCGCGAGGGTGCCCATTTCGAAGTAAGTCAGGGAGGTTTCGCCGCGCCCGACCTCGACCGCTGCAAAGGCCTCGCACAACTGCGCATCAGTGGCTTCGACGCCATTGAGCTGCACCCGCTCGTTGTAACGCAGCAGGTGCGGAGAATTGTAGACGCCAACACTCAGCCCCTGCGCCCGCAGCAACGAAGCCACGAAAGCGCAGGTTGAACCTTTGCCGTTGGTGCCGGTGACCGTAATCACCCGAGGCGCCGGCTGGCCCAGCCCCATACGGGACGCTACCTGTTGCGAACGCTCCAGCCCCATGTCGATGGCCGACGGATGCAACTGCTCAAGGTAGGCGAGCCACTCGCCAAGGGTGCGCTCGATCATAGGCCGGCAGGTACCGGAGGAACCACGATCGGCTCGATTGGCGCGGCGACGAATTTCGGCGTCGGCTTGCCAGTCATTTGTGCAAGCAGGTTACCCAAACGTGGGCGCAGTTCCTGACGGTGGATGATCATGTCGATCGCACCGTGTTCCAGGAGGAATTCGCTGCGCTGGAAGCCTTCCGGCAGTTTTTCGCGCACGGTTTGCTCGATCACGCGCGGACCGGCGAAGCCGATCAGGGCTTTCGGCTCGCCGACGATCACATCGCCAAGCATGGCCAGACTGGCGGAAACACCACCGTAAACCGGGTCGGTCAGTACGGAGATGAACGGAATGCCTTCTTCACGCAGGCGTGCCAGCACGGCCGAGGTCTTGGCCATTTGCATCAGCGAGATCAGGGCTTCCTGCATCCGCGCGCCACCGGAGGCCGCGAAGCAGATCATCGGGCAGCGATTTTCCAGCGCGTAGTTGGCAGCGCGGACGAAACGCTCACCGACGATGGCACCCATGGAACCGCCCATGAAGCTGAATTCGAACGCCGAAACCACCACCGGCATGCCCAACAGGGTGCCGCTTACGGAGATCAGCGCGTCTTTTTCGCCGGTCTGCTTTTGCGCGGCGGTCAGGCGATCCTTGTACTTCTTGCCGTCGCGGAATTTCAGACGGTCAACCGGCTCCAGGTCGGCGCCCAGCTCGTTGCGACCTTCAGCATCGAGGAAGATGTCGATACGCGCACGTGCGCCGATGCGCATGTGGTGGTTGCATTTCGGGCAAACGTCCAGGGTCTTTTCCAGCTCCGGACGATACAGCACGGCCTCGCAGGACGGGCATTTGTGCCACAGACCTTCAGGCACCGAGCTCTTCTTGACCTCCGAGCGCATGATCGAAGGGATCAGTTTGTCTACTAACCAGTTGCTCATGCTTTCTTTCTCCAGTACCGGCGGCCCGAACGCTCTGGTTCGCAGCCCCGCGTATGCCCTTGAGCTAAATTCATGTGTGTGGCGATGATTGATGAACAGCCACGGTCAGCGCGAAACATGACCTGCGTGCCATCCAGAAACCCTCAGCCGCGCCTGCTTTGTGCAAGTGCATTGATGGACGGCGGCAGACTGCCAGCCGTCACATCAATATGGTGCTTTGCGTACAGCGTTGATGAACGCCCGAATCTTTGCGTGATCCTTGATGCCCTTGCTCGCCTCTACCCCGCCACTGACGTCCACGGCATAAGGCCGAACCCGCGCGACAGCGTCGGCGACGTTCTGCGCAGTGAGCCCGCCGGCCAGAATCAATGGCTTGTTCAAGGCTTGAGGAATCAAAGACCAGTCGAACGCCTCACCGGTTCCGCCGGGCACGCCTTCGACATAAGTGTCGAGCAGCACGCCACTGGCGCTTGGGTAGGCGTCGACGGCCGCAGCAATGTCATCGCCCGCCTTGACCCGAAGCGCCTTGATGTAAGGACGATGCCAGCCTTCGCACTCGTCTGCGCGCTCGTCGCCATGGAACTGCAACAGATCCAGCGGCACGGCATCGAGGATTTCCCCCAACTCGCAGCGGCTGGCATTGACGAACAGGCCAACCGTGGTCACAAACGGCGGCAAGGCCTTGATGATCGCCCGCGCCTGCTGCACGCTCACCGCACGCGGGCTCTTGGCGTAAAACACGAATCCGATCGCATCCGCCCCGGCCTCGACGGCGGCCAACGCATCTTCTATGCGGGTAATCCCGCAAATCTTGCTGCGAACGGCTGACATGTCGATAAAAACTCCGAGGCAAATCCGGGAAAGTCCCGGATGGTAACAAAAGCGTTCGAGGGCGTCAGCCGTCAAGTTCCGAGAAACCCGTAAGGAAATGTGGCCCGATAAAACGCTCGGGCAACGGGAATTCGTCGTGATACTCGACTTGCACCAGATACAGCCCATAAGGATGCGCGGTCACACCACCGGAACGGCGCTCGCGGCTTTCCAGCACTTCCTTCATCCATTCAACCGGCCGCTCGCCGGCACCAATGGTCATCAAGACACCGGCGATGTTGCGCACCATGTGATGCAGGAAGGCATTGGCGCGGATGTCGAGCACGATCATTTTGCCGTGACGGGTGACGCGCAGGTGATGCATCTTCTTGATCGGCGATTTCGCTTGGCACTGGCCGGCGCGGAACGCACTGAAGTCGTGGGTACCGATCAGGTACTGCGCGGCTTCAGCCATGCGCTCGACATCCAGTGGACGGTGGTTCCAGGTGATTTCTTCGTTCAGATGCGCCGGGCGAATCTGATCGTTGTAGATCACATAGCGATAACGCCGGGCGATGGCTTTGAAGCGCGCATGAAAATGTGCCGGCATCACCCGCGCCCAACTGACGCTGATGTCATGGGGCAGATTGATATTGGCGCCCATCACCCAGGCTTTCAGCGAACGATCGACCGTGGTATCGAAATGCACCACTTGCCCGCAGGCATGCACGCCAGCGTCGGTACGCCCGGCGCATTGCAGGGATACCGGTGAATTGGCGACTTTCGACAGGGCTTTTTCGAGCTCTTCCTGCACCGTTGCCACACCGGTCAACTGACGCTGCCAGCCGCTGTAGCGCGAGCCTTTGTACTCAACGCCCAGTGCTACGCGGTAAAAGCCCTCGGGGGCCATTTCGGCGACCGGGTTATCTATGTTTGCCAAGGTGGGACAGCCTGCTGTTTTTGCAAAGGCGGGCATTATAAGGCTGTGGTTCAGGGATACCAGAGGTTCTCTGTCGCCTGTAACAATGCCTTCGCGAGCAAGCCCGCTCCCACACTTGGAATGCATTCCCCTGTGGGAGCGGGCTTGCTCGCGAAAGCGGTGGATCAGGCACCAATGAATCCCGCACAAACAAAAACGGCAGCCTCAATGGGCTGCCGCTTCGTTTATCGCTGGACTGATTACAAGCTCGAGAGCATGTCCTTGGCCTCACCACGCTGCTTCTCGTCACCTTCGGTCAACACTTCGTTGAGGATGTCGCGTGCACCATCGCTGTCGCCCATGTCGATGTAGGCCTGAGCCAGATCGAGCTTGGTCGCCGCTTCGTCAGTGCCGGCGAGGAAGTCGAAATCATCTTCGCCAAGATCATCACCCTTCATTGCATCGGCTTCGGTGAAGGTCGGTTCGGCGATGCTTTGCGACAGGCGATCCAGTTCGGCGTTGACGTCGTCCAACTCAGCCGCGAAGGCATCCGGTTCGGCAGTTGGGTTGCTGTCCATTTCATCGGCCAGCGACAGATCGAAATCGGCTGGCAACTCGAGATCATCCTGCGGCACATCGGCAACCACTGGCGCCTCGACCGGCGGCAGATCCTTCACGCTGTCGTCCAGATCCAGCAGAAAATCGTCGTCAGCCAATGCGGCTGGCGCTGGTTCGGCGCCAAGATCCAGATCCAGGTCGAAGTCCGACAAGTCGTCCAGATTCTCTTTGATTTCGGTCTGCTGTTGCAGCACCGATTCGAAGCTCAAATCATCGTCCGCCGGGAATTCGTCCAGCTCGACCGGGGCACCCAGCTCAATCGGCGCTTCTGGCTCAACGACCGGCGCAGGTTCTACCGGCGTAATGTTGTCGAGATCGTCCAGACTCAAGTCAAACGCGCTGTCCAGATCATCTTCAGCAGGTGTCGTTGCTGGTTCTTCCGGCTCATCCAGCAGTAAGTCTTTGACGTACTGAGCATCCAGCTCAGCAGCAACAGCCGCTGCCGCAAGACCACTGGCAACAGCTACCGCCATGGCCGGGAAGCGGCTTTTCAACTCTTCGACCTTGGCGAAGTTGTCGCCATTGGCCACCAGCTGACGCTCCTGACCAACGAACGCATCGCGGTCGCCCTGCTGACCGTAGACTTCCATCAGCTTGAGACGCAGATCGCTGCGCTGTGGCTCCAGGCTGACGCCCTCTTCCAGCAACGCGGCCGCCTGATTCAGGCGACCGGCATTGATGTGCGATTGCGCCTTGTCCAGCACGTCGTCGGAGCGCTCAGCGGCCGGCGCCACCAGCGGCGCGGCAATCGGTTCGGCCATCACGATCGGGGCGACTACCGCAGCAACAGGGGCTGGCGCCGGCGTATTCAGCTTGACGCTCGCCGCCGGTGTTTCCAGACCTTCGAAACTGCTTTCCGGCAGATCCTGGTCTTCGGCGAGGGCGCGAGCCATGCGCACATGCTTTTCGGCTTCCTGCTGAGCTTTACGGCGACGGGCCAGCAGCAACAGCAAGAGCAGCAGAACCACAGCACCACCACCGACCAGCCCCATCAGGATCGGATTGGTCAGCAGCTCGTTGAAGGTTTTTTCGTCATCGACAACCGGTTTCGGCTCTACAACGGGGGTCTCGGCAGGCGTCTCAGCCGGTGGTGCGATGGCCGACTCTGGCGTAGGCGATGTCGACGCAGCATCGGCCGGAGTGGCCGGCGGCGTGGCGGCCAGTTCGGCGGTAATCGCCGGAACCGGCGCAGCGGCAGGATTGCCGGCCGGCGCGGCGCCCGCGCCTTCGGCCTGCATCTTCGCCAGTTGATTGTTCTTCAGCTCGATCAGCTTTTGCAGCTTGTCCAGCTGACTTTGCAGATCGGACATGCGGCTTTTCAGTTCCTCGTTGTCACGACGGGTCGTGTCGAGGCTTTCCTGAGTGAGCGCGAGCTTGTTGCTCAGGGCCTTGGCATCGCCGGCCGGGCCTTTGCCGCGCGCCTTGGCGCTTTCGGCAGAGACCAGGCTCAGGTTGTCTTTGGCATCTGGCGCAGCGCCGCTATTGCCGCGACCACGATTGGTCGCATCGAGCTGCTGCTGACCGCTGCCAGGCTTGGCCACATAACGACGGCCCTGACGCCAGGCCTCGTTTTGCGCGGCGACTTCAGCAATGGCTTTGGACTGTGGCAGTGAAGTGCTCTGCACCGAGTCCGGCAGGCGCAGCACCTGACCGGTTTTCAGCCGGTTGATGTTGCCGCCGATGAAAGCGTCCGGGTTCAGCGCTTGAATGGCCAGCATGGTCTGCTGCACCGAACCGCCAGTGCGCGCCTTCGCGGCGATTTCCCACAGGGTGTCGCGCGGCGTGGTGGTGTATTGAGCCGGGTGCGTGGCGCCAGTGGTCGGCGCGGTGACGGTTTGCGACGGCGCCGGTTGCGCGGCGGCATCAGCAGTCTGCGGCGAGAACTTCGATGGATCCAGCAGCACGCTGTAATCGCGCAGCAGACGGCCGTTCGGCCACATCACCTGCACGAGGAATTTCACCATCGGTTCCGACAGCGGCTTGCTCGACGTTACGCGCAGCACGCTTTTGCCGCTGGCGTTGAGCACCGGGGTAAACGTCAGATCGTTAAGGAAAGCCTGGCGATCAACGCCGGCCTTGGCGAAATCTTCCGGCGAGGCCAGGCTCGGCACCACTTCGGCAGCGGTGAGATCCTTGACGTCGAGCAGCTCGATTTCAGCCACCAGCGGCTGGTTCAGGGTCGACTTCAGGGTCAGCTCCCCGAGCCCGAGGGCATGCGCCATACCGGAGGACAGCGCCGACGCGGCCGCTATTGCTAACACCAGTTTGCGAACTTGAACCATAGCCTCATCCTTTGTTTGAACGTTCCTCGGCCAGCGAGAAGATGTTGATTGCCGCTGCCGTAAGGCATTGCGCGCGACGACGACAGGTGTCGCGCGCGATCATTTCTTTGATGCCCCGGAAAGTCCCGGAGGGTGAAACGTTATCGAGTGCTCCGGCCAAGCATAGCGCCCGGCTAGAATCAGTCGACAAATTGTTGCCAAGTATCTTTTACAGCAGGTCTTTTATCAACAATTCAGCCACCTGCACAGCGTTAAGGGCCGCGCCTTTACGTACGTTATCTGACGTCAGCCACAGATTAAGTTCCGCCGGGTCATCGACACCGTTGCGCACGCGACCGACATAGACAACGTCCTGCCCCACCGCATCGCCGACCGCCGTCGGATAATCACCCGCCTCGACCAGTTCGATACCCGGCGCATCTTCCAGCGCGGCATTGACCTTTACCAGGTCGACAGCCTGCGCTGACTGCAAGGTCACGCTAAAGCTATCGCCAAAAAACACCGGGGCTTGAACGCAAGTTGCGGAAATCTTTAATAAAGGCTGCGCCAGCACCTGGCGCAGCTCGCGCACCAGACGTTTTTCCAGCAGCGTGTGGCCCTGCGCATCAGGCGTGCCGACCTGCGCCAACAGGTTAAACGCCATCTGGCGATCAAAGAAGGTTGGCTCCAGCGGGCGCATATTAAGCAGCTCGGCTGTTTGACGTGCCAGCTCGGTGACGGCTTCGCGACCCTGGGCGGAAACGGCGAGATTGGCGGTGACGTTGACGTACTGCAGATCGATCAGCTCAAGCAGCGGCGCCAACACTACGGCGAGCGAAGTGGCCGACGGGCTGGGGCTGCTGACCTGAAACGGCGCTTTCAAACCGGCGAGCACAGCGGCGTTGGCTTCCGGCACCACTTGCGGCGCCTGATCGGCCGGCAAGGCGCCCGACAGGTCGATCAGCGAGCAGCCGGCAGCATGGGCGCGGGCAGCGTAGCTCAGGGTGATGGCTGGACCGGCAGCGAAAAACACCAGTTTGACCTTGCTGAAATCGAACTCATCGACTTCGCGCACGCGTACGTTCTTGTTGCGGTACAGCACGGAACTGCCGGCGGATTCGCTGCTGGCCAGCAGGTGCAGGTTGCCGACCGGGAAGTCGCGCTCTTCGAGAATCTGTACGAGGGTTTCGCCGACAGTACCGGTGGCGCCGATCACGGCAATATCTAGGGTCTGGGTCATGATTCTACCTCTGGCGAAACGGGGGGAGCGGCACTTTACCGGGTGACTGGCGCACAGGCAATTTCTGCCCAGCATTTGTGGTCGCTGTACCGGCCTCTTCGCGAGCAGGCTCGCTCCCACTTTGAAATGCATTCCCCTGTGGGAGCGAGCCTGCTCGCGAAGAGGCCGGTACAGGCAATCGAGAAATCTGAAGCATAAAAAAACCCGCACCTCTCACAAGGCGCGGGCTCTTTCATTGCTGCAAGCGATCAACGCTCCAGCAAAATCCGCAGCATGCGACGCAGCGGTTCGGCCGCGCCCCACAGCAGTTGGTCGCCGACGGTGAAGGCGCCCAGATACTGGGTGCCCATGTTCAGCTTGCGCAGACGCCCCACCGGAACATTCAGGGTGCCAGTCACCTTGGTCGGGCTCAGCTCCTGCATGCTGATTTCGCGCTGGTTCGGCACCAGTTTGACCCAAGGATTGTGCTGACTGATCAGCCCTTCGATGTCGGCGATCGGCACGTCTTTGTTCAGCTTGATGGTCAGCGCCTGGCTGTGGCAACGCATGGCGCCGATGCGCACGCAGATGCCGTCGACCGGGATCGGGCTTTTGAAGCGACCCAGAATCTTGTTGGTCTCGGCCTGGGCTTTCCACTCTTCGCGGCTCTGACCGTTCGGCAGTTCCTTGTCGATCCACGGGATCAGGCTGCCGGCCAGCGGCACGCCGAAGTTCTCGGTCGGGTACGCTTCGCTGCGCATGGCGTCGGCCACACGACGGTCGATGTCGAGGATCGCGCTGGCCGGATCGGCCAGTTGATCAGCAACGGCAGCGTGAGTCGCGCCCATTTGCTTGATCAGTTCACGCATGTTCTGCGCGCCGGCACCGGAAGCCGCCTGATAAGTCATGGCGCTCATCCACTCGACCAGACCGGCTTCGAACAGACCGCCCAGGCCCATCAGCATCAGGCTGACGGTGCAGTTGCCGCCGATGTAGTTCTTGGTGCCTGCGTCCAGTTGCTGGTCGATGACCTTGCGGTTGACCGGATCGAGAATGATGACCGCGTCATCGTTCATGCGCAGGCTCGAGGCCGCGTCGATCCAGTAACCCTGCCAACCGGCCTCACGCAGCTTGGGGAACACTTCGCTGGTGTAGTCGCCGCCCTGGCAGGTCAGGATCACGTCGAGGGTCTTCAGCTCTTCAATGCTGTAAGCGTCCTTGAGCGGAGCAATGTCCTTGCCCACGGACGGGCCTTGGCCACCGACATTGGAAGTGGTGAAAAACACCGGCTCGATAAGATCGAAATCCTGCTCTTCCAGCATCCGCTGCATGAGCACGGAACCGACCATACCGCGCCAACCGATCAGACCTACACGTTTCATCGCAACTACACCTTCTTGAAAAGTGGGCCGCTGCTTTGTATTGAATTTCGCAGCGGGCCGGAGAGATTACAGATTCCGCAGCGCGGCGACTACTGCGTCGCCCATTTCCTGCGTACCGACTTTAGTGCAACCGGCCGAGAAGATGTCGCCAGTACGCAGCCCTTGATCGAGCACGACGCTGACGGCTTTCTCGATGGCATCGGCTGCTTCGTGCAGATTGAAGCTGTAACGCAGCATCATCGACACCGACAGAATGGTCGCCAACGGGTTGGCAATACCTTTACCGGCAATGTCCGGCGCCGAACCGTGGCAAGGCTCATACATGCCCTTGTTGTTGGCATCCAGCGAGGCCGACGGCAGCATGCCGATGGAGCCGGTGAGCATCGACGCTTCGTCGGACAGGATGTCGCCGAACAGGTTGTCGGTGACGATCACGTCGAACTGCTTCGGCGCACGCACCAGTTGCATGGCGGCGTTGTCGACGTACATGTGGCTCAGTTCGACTTGCGGGTAATCCTTGGCCACTTGCCCGACCACTTCACGCCACAGCTGGCTGGACGCCAACACGTTGGCCTTGTCCACCGAGCACAGCTTCTTGCCACGGACCATGGCCATGTCGAAACCTACACGGGCGATGCGGCGGATTTCGCTTTCGCTGTACGGCAGGGTGTCGTAGGCCTGGCGCTCGCCGTTTTCCAGCTCGCGAGTGCCACGTGGCGCGCCGAAGTAGATGCCGCCGGTCAGCTCACGAACGATCAGGATGTCCAGACCGGCAACGATTTCCGGCTTGAGGCTGGAAGCATCGGCCAGTTGCGGATAGAGAATCGCCGGACGCAGGTTGCCGAACAGGCCCAGTTGCGCACGGATTTTCAGCAGACCGCGTTCAGGACGGATGTCGCGCTCGATGGCGTCCCATTTCGGGCCACCGACAGCGCCCAGCAGCACGGCATCGGCAGCGCGGGCACGGTCGAGGGTTTCGTCAGCCAGCGGCACGCCGTGCTTGTCGATGGCGGCACCACCGATCACGTCATGGCTCAGCTCGAAGCCCAGGCTGTACTTGTCGTTGGCAAGCTCCAGCACCTTGACCGCTTCGGCCATGATTTCCGGACCAATACCATCACCTGGGAGAATCAGAATCTGCTTGCTCATGCTTTCCTCGTGTCTTCAGTCGGTGCGCCGTTTACTGGCACTCCCGGAAAAATGCTTACCGTTGCGCCATCAGCACGATTACATCAGTACTGAACGAGCCATCGGCATCAATCTCAAAATATTCGCGCACTTCGTTGCCCATCGACTGCTGCAACTGGCGGATCGCCGCGCGCATCACTTCAGGTGTACGCATGCGTTCGACCCAACTGCTGTACTCAAGCCGCAGACGCTGACGCGTGGTGCTACGCGTATGCAAACCGGCCTCGCTGACCTGACGCAACCACTCGCCAGCGGAATAATCGCGCACATGGCTGGTGTCGCGCAGCACTTCGACGCTTTGCAGGTAAGTGTCGAACAACGGACTGCCCGGTGACAACACGTCAACAAACGCCGCCACGCCGCCCGGCTTCAGCACCCGGCGAACTTCGCGCAGGGCCACACCGAGATCGCTCCAGTGATGCGCCGAATAACGGCTGAACACGAAGTCGAACTCGCCATCGGCAAACGGCAGGCGCTCGGCGGCGCCGTTGACTGTAGCAATGTTGCTCAACCCGCGATCTACGGCAGCCGCCGCGACCACATCGAGCATTTGCTGCGAAAGGTCGTAGGCCACCACTTCTTTTACCAGCGGTGCGACGTGAAAGCTCACGTGACCGGCGCCACAACCCAGGTCCAGCAGCCGAGCGCTGCCCTGTCCTGTCAGCTCAGCTTGTAGCAGGGCGAATTCAGTGCCTTGAGCGTGAACGGCGCTGCTCAGGTAGGCGGCGGCCTGTTCACCGAATTGCTTCTGTACGACCTGAGTGTGCTGGGCGGTGCTGGTCATGGTCACATCCTGATATTTGTGTTGTTCGGGCTGCCGTCTTCGCGAGCAGGCTCGCTCCCACCTTGGAATACATTCCCATGTGGGAGCGACGGTGCGACGATTCGACCTGCTCGCGAAGGGGCCGGCCCTGACTACATCAATCTCGAATCAATCACGCGTCGCGAAACAACCACGGCTGACTCACGCGATGTTTGGCCTCAAACGTCGCAATCGCATCGCCGTCCTGCAAGGTCAGGCCGATATCGTCCAGACCGTTCAACAGGCAGTGCTTACGGAACGCATCGATTTCAAAGCTGTAAACCTTGCCATCCGGACGGGTTACGGTCTGCGCTTGCAGATCGACCTGCAATTGATAGCCCGGCTCGGCCTCGACCTGCTTGAACAGTTCATCGACTTCAGCGTCGCTCAAGATGATCGGCAGCAAGCCGTTCTTGAAGCTGTTGTTGAAGAAGATGTCGGCATAGCTCGGCGCGATGATGCTGCGAAAACCGTATTCTTCCAGCGCCCACGGCGCGTGTTCACGACTGGAGCCGCAACCGAAGTTTTCGCGGGCCAGCAATACGCTGGCGCCTTGATAACGCTCGGCGTTAAGGACGAAGTCCTTGTTCAGCGGGCGCTTGGAGTTGTCCTGATACGGTTGCCCCACATCCAGGTAACGCCATTCGTCAAACAGGTTCGGGCCGAAACCGGTGCGCTTGATCGACTTCAAAAACTGCTTGGGAATGATCTGATCGGTGTCGACGTTGGCACGATCCAAGGGCGCGACAAGACCGGTGTGCTGGGTAAAAGCTTTCATGCTGCGCTCCTTTTAGATCAATTCACGAACGTCGATGAAACGACCGTTCACCGCTGCCGCCGCCGCCATCGCCGGGCTCACGAGGTGGGTACGGCCACCGGCGCCCTGACGGCCTTCGAAGTTACGGTTGGAGGTCGAGGC
This sequence comes from Pseudomonas sp. Irchel 3E19, assembly GCF_900187585.1. Classification (NCBI taxonomy): domain Bacteria; kingdom Pseudomonadati; phylum Pseudomonadota; class Gammaproteobacteria; order Pseudomonadales; family Pseudomonadaceae; genus Pseudomonas; species Pseudomonas sp. Irchel 3E19. The sequence continues at coordinate 56,537 of NZ_FYDT01000009.1, read as the reverse complement.
GCAATGCTCGCCAGACTCCAAACGGTCCGGGTTCATCGCCAGACACATCGAGCAACCCGGCTCACGCCACTCAAAACCGGCTTCGAGGAAAATCTTGTCCAGACCCTCGGCTTCCGCCTGCGCTTTCACCAGACCTGAACCTGGCACCACGATCGCTTGCTTGATGGTCGAAGCGACTTTACGGCCCTTTGCGATGACTGCCGCCGCGCGCAAATCTTCGATCCGCGAGTTGGTGCAGGAACCGATGAACACGCGATCGAGTTGAATGTCAGTGATCGCCTGATTGGCGGTCAAACCCATGTATTTCAAGGCGCGGACGATCGAGTCGCGCTTGACCAGATCCATCTCTTTGGCTGGATCCGGCACGTTCTGATCAACGGCCAAAACCATTTCCGGGGAAGTGCCCCAACTGACTTGCGGCTTGATCTGCGCAGCGTCGAGTTCAACCACGGTGTCGAATTTGGCGTCGGCGTCGGACACCAGATCTTTCCAGGCTTCGACCGCCATGTCCCATTCCGCGCCTTTCGGGGCGAATGGACGGCCCTTCACGTAATCGACAGTCTTTTGATCCGCCGCCACCAGGCCCACGCGGGCGCCGGCTTCGATGGACATGTTGCAGATGGTCATGCGGCCTTCGACGGACAAGTCGCGGATCGCGCTGCCGGCGAATTCGATGGCGTGGCCGTTACCGCCGGCGGTGCCGATTTTGCCGATCACGGCGAGGACGATGTCCTTGGCGGTCACACCGAACGGCAATTGCCCTTCGACACGCACCAGCATGTTTTTCATTTTCTTGGCGACCAGGCACTGGGTGGCGAGTACGTGCTCGACCTCGGAGGTGCCGATACCGTGCGCCAACGCGCCGAATGCGCCGTGGGTCGAGGTGTGCGAGTCGCCGCAGACCACGGTCATGCCCGGCAAGGTCGCGCCCTGCTCCGGGCTGATCACGTGGACGATGCCTTGGCGGACGTCGTTCATCTTGAACTCGACGATGCCGTATTCATCGCAGTTGTCATCGAGGGTCTGAACCTGCAAACGCGAGACCTGATCGGCAATGGCTTCGATGCCGCCCTTGCGCTCTGGCGTCGTCGGTACGTTGTGGTCCGGGGTCGCGATATTGGCATCGATGCGCCACGGCTTGCGCCCGGCCAGACGCAGGCCTTCGAAGGCTTGCGGCGAGGTCACTTCGTGAATGATGTGACGATCGATGTAAATCAGCGCCGAGCCATCGTCGCGCTGTTTGACCAAATGCGAATCCCAGAGCTTGTCGTAGAGCGTTTTGCCGGCCATCAGACGGTTCCTCATCAGCTTGTTTCTATGCCCTGGGCTTATCAATAACCCTTTGGCTTGTGAGGCCGATCCTATGGGGTTAGATTAAATAACTCAAATTCATATTTTTTATGCTTTGGATAACCAACTGGAATACGAACATGGATCTGGCCAACCTCAATGCTTTTATCGCGATTGCCGAGACAGGTAGCTTCTCCGGCGCCGGCGAGCGCCTGCACCTGACACAACCGGCGATCAGCAAACGCATCGCCGGGCTGGAGCAGCAACTGAAGGTGCGCCTGTTCGATCGGCTCGGTCGCGAAGTCGGTCTGACCGAGGCCGGCCGCGCCCTGCTGCCGCGGGCTTATCAGATTCTCAACGTGCTGGACGACACCCGCCGCGCACTGACCAACCTCACTGGCGAAGTCAGCGGCCGCCTGACGCTGGCCACCAGTCACCACATCGGTCTGCACCGTTTGCCACCTCTATTACGGGAGTTCACCCGCCGCTACCCACAGGTCGCGCTGGATATTCAGTTCCTTGATTCGGAAGTCGCCTACGAGGAAATTCTCCATGGCCGCGCCGAACTGGCGGTCATCACCCTCGCCCCGGAGCCGCACACGCTGGTCAAAGCCACGCCGGTCTGGGACGACCCGCTGGATTTCGTCGTCGCTCCCGAGCATTCACTGATCAGCAATGGCGCCGTCAGCCTGGCGGATATTGCCGGTCATCCCGCGGTTTTCCCCGGCGGCAACACCTTTACCCACCATATTGTCCAACGTTTGTTCGAGGCCCAAGGACTGACGCCGAACATCGCCATGAGCACCAACTATCTGGAAACCATCAAGATGATGGTCTCGATCGGCCTGGCGTGGAGCGTTTTGCCGCGCACCATGCTTGATGAACAAGTCGCGAGCATCGCATTGCCGGGCATACAGCTCACTCGCCAGCTAGGCTATATCGTGCACACCGAACGGACGCTGTCGAATGCGGCAAGGGCGTTTATGGCCTTGCTGGATGCACAAATCGATCTGCCAGGGATTCAGGGCTAACTTGTGCTAATCCTATAGAGCCGCTGTCTCTGTACCTAAATGCCACCACCCGCTCAAGGCCTGTTAACGATGCCGAAGTCTGTTGACCGAATTCCGCCGATGCCGCGCATTCAAGCCATTGACCCGCGACATTCCGAGCAGAGCTGGGAGAGCGCGCCGCAATTGCTGGCGGCGCTCAACGGCGCACGGCTCGGCGCCTGGTATTGGGACATCGAGCGTGGGCAGATCAGTTGGTCACGGGGCACCCAGGCGTTGTTCGGTTTCGATCCGCGGCAACCGTTGCCGGAAGACCTCGAATACCTCGATTTGCTGCCACCGGAAGACCGGGCGAAAACCGTACGCGCCTTCCACGCGGTGATTGCCGGCGCACCGCTGGAACAGGCGATGCACCACCGCATCCGATGGCCCGACGGCAGCCTGCACTGGCTGGAAATCAACGGCAGTCTGCTTCCGGACAAAAATGGCCGCCCCCGAATGATCGGGGTGATTCGCGAAATCACCCATCAGCGCCAGCGCGAACAGGCCTTGAGCAGCTCGGAGAAACGTTTCGCCACGCTGTTTCATCTGTGCCCGAACATGGTGTTGCTGACGCGACAGGAAGACGGTTTGATCAGCGAGGCCAACCAGTATTTCGAAAGTCTGTTCGGCTGGCCGGTGCAGAGCGCCATTGGCCGCACCACCCTGGAACTTGGGCTGTGGGTGCATCCCGAGCAGCGCGCCGAACTGGTCAAGAAGACCAAAGCCAAGGGCGAGCTGGTCAGCATGGAAGTGCAATTTCGCGCCAGTAACGGCCAAGTCCTTGACGGCATTCTCAGTGCGCAAAAGGTCGAACTCGAAGGCCAGCCCTATCTGCTCAGCACATTCCTCGACACCACCGAGCGCAAAGCCGCCGAACACGCCTTGAAAGACAGCCAGGAACGCCTCGATCTGGCGCTGGATTCGGCGCAGCTCGGCACCTGGGACTGGCACATCCCCAGCGGCATGCTCTACGGTTCTGCACGCGCTGCACAGTTGCATGGCCTTGAGCCGATTCCGTTCCATGAATCGTTCGATGAGTTTTTCGAAGGCGTGCCCGGCGAAGAGCGAGACAACATGCGCGACGCCTATCGAAGCCTGCGCGAAGGCCCGGCGGGCAACTATCAGCTGACATACCGGGTACAACTGCCGGACGGCAGCTCGCGCTATCTGGAAAGCCGCGCGCGCCTCTATCGCGACGATAACGGCGCGCCGTTGCGCATGGCCGGTACCCTGCTGGACATCACCGATCAGGTCGAACGCGAACAACGGCTGGTGGCTTCAGAAGAAAAATTCGCCACGCTGTTCCAGGTCAGCCCCGACCCGATCTGCGTCACGCGCCAGGACAGCGGTGAGTTCATTGAAATCAACTCAAGCTTCACCCAGACATTCGGCTGGAGCGCCGCCGACGTGATCGGCCACACTGCCGAAGAAATCGGCCTGTGGGATGCCTCGGCGAAAAGCCTGCAACGCATCGAACGGGTGATCCGCGAACAAGGCCTGAGCAACGTCGCCATTATCGTCCAGCACAAGGACGGCCAATCGCTGACCTGCGTGATTTCCAGCCGGCAGATCAGCGTCGGCAACCAACCGTGCATCGTCACCACGCTGCGCGACATCACCCAGCAGCAACGCTCGGAAGCGGCACTCAAGGCCAGCGAAGAGAAATTCGCCAAGGCGTTTCACTCCAGCCCCGATGCAATCACCATCACCGAGCGCGACACCGGGCGCTACCTGGAGGTCAACGACGGTTTCTGCCGCCTCACCGGCTATCGCGCCGATGAAGTGGTGGGCAAGACGGTGTATCAGGTCGGTATCTGGGCCGAGGAGAAACAGCGTTCGGCCTTGTTCGCCGAGTTGCAGATCAAGGGCCGCGTGCACCATCAGGAAATGCTCGGGCGCAACAAGCGTGGGGAAATGCTCACGGTGGAAGTCTCGATCGAGCCGATCACCCTCAACGAAACCGCATGCCTGCTATTGACCGCCCGCGACGTCAGCCTGCTGAAAAACGCTGAAGCACAAATCCGCCACCTGGCTTACCACGACCCGCTGACCAATCTGCCCAACCGCGCCCTGCTGATGGATCGCCTGAGCCAGCAGATCGCCCTGCTCAAGCGTCACAACCTGCGCGGAGCTTTGCTGTTCCTCGATCTGGATCACTTCAAACACATCAACGATTCCCTCGGCCACCCGGTGGGTGACACGGTACTGAAGATCATCACCGCACGGCTCGAAGCCAGCGTGCGCATGGAAGATACGGTGGCGCGCCTGGGCGGCGATGAGTTCGTGGTCTTGCTCAGTGGCCTGGAAGGCACGCGCAATGAAGTCAGCGCACAGGTGCGCGAACTGGCCGACACCCTTCGTGAATTGCTGTCAGAGCCGATGTTCCTCGACGGCCAGCGTCTGCAAGTGACGCCGAGCATTGGCGTGGCGCTGATTCCCGATCATGGCTCAACGCCGACCGACCTGCTCAAACGCGCGGACATCGCCCTGTACCGGGCAAAGGATTCGGGGCGCAACACCACGACGATGTATCACAACACCATGCAGAAAGCGGCCAGCGAACGGCTGCGCATGGAGACCGATTTGCGCCTGGCGCTGTCTCGCGGCGAATTCAGAGTGCATTTCCAGCCCCAGGTCGACGCGCGGGACAACCGCATCATCGGCGCCGAAGCCTTGGTGCGCTGGAATCACCCGGAGCTGGGCGCGCAGTCACCGACCGAATTCATCAAGGTGCTGGAAGACAGCGGCCTGATCCTGGAAGTCGGTACCTGGATCCTCGACGAGGCCTGCGCGGCCTTCAAACAATTGATCGCACAGAAACGGGTCGACCCGCTGGATTTCAGCCTGTGCGTGAACATCAGCCCTCGGCAGTTTCGCCAGAACGATTTCGTCGAGCGCATCGAACACAGCATGACCAGCCATGATCTGCCCTGCTCGCTGCTGAAACTGGAAATCACCGAAGGCATCGTCATCCAGAATCTGGAAGACACCATCAGCAAAATGCGTCGCCTGAAAAAACTTGGCGTGAGCTTCGCCATGGACGATTTCGGAACCGGTTATTCGTCGCTGACTTACCTCAAGCGCTTGCCGGTGGACACGCTGAAAATCGACCAGTCGTTCATCCGCGATGCGACCACCGACCCGAACGACGCCGAGATCATCCGCGCCATCGTCGCCATGGCCCGCAGCCTCGAGCTCGAGGTGATTGCCGAAGGCGTGGAGACGCCGGAGCAGTTGGCGTTCCTGCAAGGCCTGGGCTGCCATTTGTATCAAGGTTATCTGCACAGTCGGCCGCTGCCACTGGAGGATCTGAAAAAGCTGCTGCCATGAAGCGCGCAGGTTGCAACAGAGCGGCAATTGCCAGTGCTGACAGCAACCTGTAGGGTCGCGTTTTTTGCGCCGTTTCGAGATCTAGCATGCAGGATGCAACCCTTCCCCGCCCGGCCCTGCTGGGCATTGACCTTGGCACCACCAACAGCCTGATCGCCGTCTGGCAGGAGGGTCAGGCCCGGTTGATTCCCAACGCCCTCGGCGACGTGCTGACCCCCTCGGTGGTCAGCCTCGATGAGGACGACACGATTCTGGTCGGCAAAGCCGCCCGCGCCCGACTGACCACCCACCCGGAACGTACCGCGGCGGCTTTCAAGCGATTCATGGGCAGCGACAAACAAGTCCAGCTTGGCAATCGTCAGTTCAGCCCGGAAGAGTTGTCGGCGCTGGTGCTCGGCTCGCTCAAGCAGGACGCCGAAGCCTTTCTTGGCCACACGGTGTCGGAAGCAGTGATTTCCGTGCCGGCGTACTTCAGTGACGAGCAACGCAAGCGCACGCTGTTTGCTGCGGAACTGGCCGGACTGTCCGTCACCCGCCTGATCAATGAGCCGACCGCTGCCGCCATGGCCTATGGGCTGCATGAGCAGAAATTCGAACGCACGCTGATCTTCGATCTGGGCGGCGGCACCTTTGACGTCACGGTGCTGGAATATGCGCTGCCACTGATCGAGGTGCATGCGTCGACCGGTGACAACTTTCTCGGTGGCGATGACTTCACCGCCGCACTGTTACAGGCCTGTCTGAAACACTGGCAATTGACGCCATCAATGGTCGATGCGCAAGGCATGGCCAGCCTTGGCGATGCGCTGGAACAGCTCAAATGCAAACTCGCCGAAGGCATGCAGCCATTGAGCTGGCGGCATGCCGACAAGACGTTGGAGTGGTCGCTGGACGAAGCCGCTGCAGTGAAGATCTGGGAGCCACTGCTCGGCCGTTTGCGCGCACCGATCGAACAAGCCCTGCGCGACGCCCGGCTCAAGCCGCGTGACCTCGACAGCCTGGTGCTGGTGGGCGGCGCTACGCGGATGCCAGCGGTGCAGCAAATGGTCGCCACGCTATTTGGGCGCCTGCCTTATCGGCATCTTGATCCGGATACGATCGTTGCGCTGGGTGCGGCAACGCAAGCAGCGTGCAAGGCGCGCGATGGGGCGGTAGAAGAACTGATCCTGACCGATGTCTGCCCTTACACATTGGGTATCGAGACCATGCGCGGCAAAGGCATCGAAGGGGCCTTCTCGCCCATCATCGAGCGCAACACCATCATTCCGACGTCACGGGTGGAGCGCTATCAAACGACTTATCCGCAGCAGAAACAAATCCGCATCGAGGTATATCAAGGCGAACGTCCGTGGGTGCGCGACAACATTTTCATCGATGCTTTCGATGTCACGCTGACGCCGATCGATCATATTCAGGCACTTGATGTGCGCTTCAGCTATGACATCAATGGCCTGCTTGAAGTCGATGTCACGCTGCTGGAAACCGGCGAACGCCACAGCCACAACATCGACCGCAGCCCTACCGGGCTTGACCAGCAATCGCGCCAGACCAGCCACGAGCGTTTGGCCGCACTGAAAATTCATCCCCGCGACGCCCTGCCCAACCGCACCCTGCTGGCGAGACTGGAACGTGCGTGGATGCAAAGCCTCGGCGACGAGCGTCAGCGCATCGCCGAATGGCTGGACAGTTTCACTTCGGTGCTGGGTGGTCAGCGATCAGAAGAAATCGCCAGCCACCGCTCACAACTCAACAAAGTGCTGGATGAGCTGCATCTCTAACCGTTGAGTCGACGTAACGCGGCCTGCAAACCGCCGGATAACGTGTCCTCACGATCACTGTCCGGTGGTACACCGTAGCGGTTGGGCAGCTTCTCGCCGGGAAAGCCGAACAGCACCAGCGGCAGAAACGGCAAGACAGGCGTCAGACCGGCAAGCACCAGAAAGGTCGCGACACCTCGGCCCATGTCATGCAAGCGCCGCAGAATGGCGCTGAGCATGAGCATCAGCGCCGCTGCCAACACCACGAAAGCGGAAAACATCGAACCACTGAACAATGCCAGCAATGGCGTAAGCAGCACGATACCGATCACTTGACCGATAAATGCCTCGCGCCCCAGTCGTGTGCCTAGGCGCCAGAACGCGGTTGCAGGCGTCGGCCGAGTGTCAGCCTTGGCCAACAGCAAACGCTCTGACCACGACAGCAATGCACTGAAGGCAAAGCGTAAGCCGAGGCCATTGTGCGTGTCGTCCTTGGCCTGCTGCATGCGCATCAGAATTTTCTGTCGCGGCACCCCGGCGCTACCGTAACGCGCCAGATCCTTGAGCACATCCAGCGCCAGGTAAAACGCGTTGGTGTAATCAACGCCGTCATCCTCCAGCACCTCACGCGGCGGGCGTGTGGGTTCACCTTTGATCAGACTGTGGCGGAATCCGTCGAACCAATCCTGAGGATTGACGACTTCGGTAATGCTCTCAAGCAGGAATTTGCGCTGTTGCGCATTCAGCAGCGGATCGTGATACAGCACCCCGCCCAACAGCATGCGGCCGAGCAAATCATCATTGAAGCGGCTGATGTCGCTGCGCATGCACTCGTACAAACGGTCATTGCTCAACAGCCGCGTACTGTCGAGCGCCTCCTGTACGCTGAACAATTTACGCGCGAGCAAGGCATGCACCGGATCGGCTGCTTGCAGCCAGCCAAGCAGGCCACTGGCGCTTCCCTGCTCGCGATTCAATCGACACAGCAGCGGCTGCAAACGCGCCAATGGATGCTCACGCGCAACGCTCATCGAATCAATGCAGTGCGCCGATTGCGCACCCAGCCAACGTGTCGGCTCGTCGAGGGTCGCCAGCAGGTACAACGCCTGACGATGCCATTCCCAGACAGCCTCAGGGTTATCGATGGCTGGCAGCAGCATGCCCTGCTCGGCCAGCTGCGCTTGCAGCTTCAGGCCATCGAGCACGACGTCGCGCTTGTCCAGGCTGAATGCCTCGTCCAGCCGGGCCAGCGACCGCGCATCATAGGCTCGCAAGCGGCGCATCCACAGCAGACTGAGCTCCAGCGGCTCGCCCTTTTGCAGTTCCGGCGGCAGCTGCGCCGATTCTTCGCTGCTCAGAAACGCTTGCAAGGCACGCGGAATGGGGGCCTGGGTCAACCAGCAGATCTGTTGATCGGCTTGGTACTTGAAGCCTTCCAGCACCAGCTGATCAAGAACCTCCGGAGTCGCTGGTGCATCCATGACGCGTTGCAGCAACGGCACATCGCCGCGATGCAAAGCCCAGGCGTGCTGGTACAGCGTCTGAAGTGCCGGGTCGTCGCTGGCAATAATCAGCCACGCCAGCAAGGGCAATTCGTCACCGCTGATGCGCCATTCGACAAAGGCATCGGCGATGCCCTGCAAGTCGAGCTGACGCGCGCGGAACCAGCGCCCCAAGGTTTCCGGACGCTGCGAAGGACTGCCGTATTCCTGGGTGACATCACTGAGGTCAGCGGACCAGGCGCGGAAATTTTCCAGACGATCAAACGCCTGGATCAGCAGCGGCAAGCGCTGTGGTTGATGGCGCGCACACAAATCCAGCAACCAGGTGGCGGCTTTCGGATGTTGATGTTCTCGCCAGAGTTGCACCCACGCCTGAAGCGCCAACTCTTCCATGCCCAGCGCACTGCGTTGACAGGCCAGCAGATAAAGCCAGTCAACATCCTCCGGCGCCAGCCGATGCTGCTCACTGACGATGTCGAGAAAGTCTTTACTGGCAATGCCGGCCTGACTGAACTGGATCGCCAGACGTTGCACCAGTGCATCATCGGCAGGCAGCGGGATGCAGGTGTGCAGGCTGGCGAAATAGCGGAAATCGTCGAGCGAAGCGTTATGGTGAAGATGATTCAGCGTGCGCACATACCAGAGCGCTTCCAATTGCGCGACGACGGGCCAATGGCACATCAACGACGTGTCGAACGGGTCCGGCGCGGCTATCCGTTTCAAAAACTCATCGACATGCCGGGCGTTGTCGAAAGCCAGATCAAGCATCCGGCTCGCCCAGCCCAGGCGCTGCGCCAACAAGCGTGCGCAGGCGTGGGAAATCGGTCCCGCGTCGAGCAATTCACGCAACAATGGCCAGCAAACATCGTCCAGCACTTCCAGCGGCAGGCGATCCAACTCTAGATTGAATGCCTGCCAAGCTGCCGGGCTGAAGCGACGTGCCGGATCGATCAGCAGCGCTTCGAAATCTGCCAACGTCTGGTCGGCAGGACTCACCTCGTCATCGACTGGCTCGTCCGCCTCGGTAGGCTGCTCGCGGGCGAAACGCAGTGCACGTTCGTACGCTTCGCGCAGTGCCTGAAATCCTTCCGGATCGGTTTCAGGATGATGTTGCGGCAAGCGCGCGCGGTAGGCGCCGCGAATGACGTCATTGTCTTTGGTGGGCTCGATACCCAAGTGAATCCAGCAGCTCATGACCAGTCGAACTCCCCTAATGAGTCGGGCCGTTCAGGCAGATGCAAGGGCATGTCCCAGGGCAACTGGGCAAAAAATTCGCGGGCATCGCGATCAAGCTTTCTGATGACCACTGTGGTGCCGATGTAGTCGCCTTGCCGATCGTATTCGTGGGCAAGTTCCTCATCTTTATTGCCCAGGCAATGCCAGAAGGCTTTACCGATGACAAAGCCATTCAGGTAACTCGTCCAACTGTCGTAGTAGTACCGCGCTCGCGCCGCCATGCGGCCGTGCAGCCAGAGACTTTCGGTGAGATCGATCCAGCCGTGCAGCACCGCCGAGCGCAACAGAAAGCCCATTCGGCCAATGTCCCAGGCGCGAATACCGCCAGCGCCACACTCGCCGAACGTACGATTGGCCAACTCATAAAAGGCGCGCTGGCGGGTATCCAGCGTGTCGAGCAGGGCTTGCCATTCAGACGGCAGGCAACGTTCCCACTGTCGGTAGGCGTCATTCAAAGACGTCGCGTGCCCGGTGTCGGCTGTGCTCAACATATCGAGCAATTGCGCGCGTGTGGTAATGCCCCAGCCGCCTTCGACATCGACGTGTTTGAGGTCGAAGCAATAAGTGGGGGCGGCGTAGTCGGCATCGGGATTGAGGGCGACCAAAGGCGCAGAAAGCGCATATAGCCAGCGCTGTTCGATTTCGTCCATGAACAAAGGCTCCGGGCCAGCGGGAATGAGGGAGTGCCGGCCTTGTTGGCGCGGATTGTAAAGAGCCGTGGCCGCAGCGGCAAACAGTGCGTTCGGTTTCCCTGCGAGCACAAAAAAAGGCCCCGACGTATCGGGGCCTTCGTTCAACGGCTCAGCGCCTGTTCAGACAATGTGTGTCCGCAAGTGAATCAGTGCTGCAGAGCCGGTTTTTGCTCCCCGTTGATCGGGATGCGTTTGGCCTTCGCTTCTTCCGGGATCACGCGCAACAGGTCGATGCTCAGCAGACCGTTGCTCAGACCGGCGGCCTTGATCTCGATGTGATCGGCCAGGCGGAAGGACAGCTTGAACGCACGCTGGGCGATGCCCTGATGCAGGAAGGTCACGCCTTCGTTGGCATCACGCTTGCCGCCACTGATGGTCAGCACACCCTTCTCGACTTGCAGCTCCAGGTCTTCTTCCTGGAACCCGGCTGCCGCCACGACGATGCGGTATTGATCGTCACCGTGTTTTTCCACGTTGTAGGGTGGATAGCTGCTGCCTGGCTCGTTGCGCAGGGCGGTTTCGAACAAGTCATTGAAACGGTCGAAACCTACCGAGGAACGGAACAGTGGTGCGAGGGAAAATGCAGTACTCATGGTTCAAATCTCCTGAAAACAATCAGCAAGGTTTTTTGACTCCGCGACCCGAATTCGGCATCGCGTAACCCTTAGATAGGGACCGCTGATTTGATTTCAAGAGATTATTTGCAGATTTTTTTCAGGCCGCTTCGGCGGCAGGCAGACCGAGTAAACGCGAGACCTGATCCGGTTCCGTCTCACGGCGCAGGACGGTAAACAGCTCGGTGGCTTCGGGATAATTGCGCGTCAGCATGGCCAGCCATTGCTTCAGACGACCCGGGGATTGACGTGCAGTCATCTGCGCCTTGGCCTGCAACCAGAAGTCCTGGATCAGCGGCATCAGCTCGGCCCAAGTCATCTCGACCACTTCTTCGCCAGCCCGTGCAGCGGCAATCTGTTTGGCCAGATCCGGGCGCGAAACCAGACCGCGACCGAGCATGATGTCTTCCACGCCGCTGATTTCGCGGCAACGGCGCCAGTCTTCGACGCTCCAGATATCACCGTTGGCGAACACCGGAACCTTCACCACGTCCTGCACGCGAGGAATCCACTCCCAATGCGCCGGCGGTTTATAGCCGTCCATTTTGGTCCGGGCGTGAACCACGATGTGTTCGGCGCCGCCTTCGGCCAACGCAGTAGCACAGACCAGCGAGCCGTCCGGGCTATCGAAGCCCAGGCGCATCTTCGCGGTCACGGGAATGTGGGCCGGCACGGCGCGACGCACGTGCTCGACGATCTGATTGAGCAGTTCCGGCTCTTTGAGCAGTACCGCACCGCCACGGGATTTGTTGACGGTCTTGGCCGGGCAGCCGAAGTTGAGGTCGATCACTTGGGAGCCGAGTTCGCAGGCCAGCGCAGCGTTTTCCGCCAGGCACACCGGGTCCGAGCCCAGCAACTGAACGCGCAGTGGCACACCGGACGCCGTGCGCGCACCGTTGAGCAGCTCCGGGCCGAACTTGTGGAAATAGGCCGGGGTGAGCAACTGATCGTTGACCCGAATGAATTCGGTCACGCACCAGTCGATGCCGCCAACGCGGGTCAGCACGTCGCGAAGGATGTCGTCGACCAACCCCTCCATGGGCGCCAGAGCAATTTGCATGGGGAAAACACTACTTAAGGAAAAAACGTGCGGCAGTTTACTGGATTGCGCGCAAAACCGCAGATCCCTGTGGGAGCGGGCTTGCTCGCGAAAGCGCTGGATCAGCTAAATGAATGCTGACTGACACGACGCCTTCGCGAGCAAGCCCGCTCCCACATTTAGATATTCGCTGACTCGAGAGACTGGATCGCCGGGCCATAGCCCTCGATGAACTCGGCCGGCATGCGCTTGGGCTTGCCGGTGGACAGCTCGATGCAGACAAACGTGGTCTGCGCGCGCAGCAGCGTGGTGTTGTCGCTCGGACGGATCAGCTGGAAATGCCGGGTCATTTTCAGGCGCTGATCCCAATCGACGATCCAGGTCGCCAACTGCAGTTCGTCGCCTTCATAGGCGGCGGCCAGGTAATCGATTTCGTGACGCACCACCGCCATCGCCCGATCCAGGCGCCGGTACTCGACCAGATCCAGCCCCAGACGCTGCGAGTGACGCCAGGCGCAGCGCTCAAGCCAGGTCACGTACACCGCGTTGTTCGCGTGTCCCAGGCCGTCAATGTCCTCGGCGCCCACTTGCAGATCAATGGTAAACGGCGTCGCCCGATCCCAGCCCATGCCCCACTCCCGGTCAGATTTATTCAACCGGGGCAGTGTAACGGATGCTTACGCCGATTGCCGTGCCTGCAGGCTGCGGCCGGCCAGCAGTGATAACACGCCATCAATCACCCGGGGGTCGGCCAGCACACGCTGATGACCGCCCGCTTCAAGGCGCAGCAGACGGCTGTCGAACCAGGACTCGTGGATCAGTCGCGATTCTTTGACCGAGACGAGTTTGTCGTCCTCGGCATGCACGATCAGGCCCGGCATATCCAGTTGGTAGTGGGCGACGTCCAGCGTGGCCGCACGCATGCCGACATCCTGCTCGACCTGACGAATGAACGCGGAACGTGCTCTGGGCGGCATGCCGACGTAGCGTGCGAAACCACGTAGCACGCCGAGAATTCGCGCGGGAGCAGCAATGCTGACGAGGGTTTCGGTGCGCAAGCCCAGTTGCACGGCGAGCATCGCACTGGCACCGCCCATGGAGTGGCCGATCACCGCTTGCAAGGGCGGCAGTTCGGCAGCGGCTTCGAGCATCGCCCGAGCGAACAGCACGACATTGGCTTCACGCCCTGGGGATCTGCCGTGAGCCGGGCCATCGAGCGCGACGACCGTGTAACCGGCCTCGACCAGCGCGGTGATCAGCGCGGCGAATTGGGTTGGCCGCCCTTCCCAGCCGTGCATCAGCAAAACGGTCGGGCCTTGGCCCCAGCGCAGGGCTGACAGACCGAAGCGTAAAGTGATCCGTTCGGAATTGGCCAGCAACGGCAACTCCCAATCGCGCAGAGGCAGCGACCGCGGCGTCATGAACGCCAGGCGCATTTTGCTTGCCACTCGTTGCGGTGCAATCCAGCCCAAGGTGCCATTAATGCCACGAACCCACTTCAACGTGTTCATCGCTCTCTCCTCAGGCGCTTGCCTTCAGGTCAACGCACCGCCGACTTGGCGGCGCGCAGCAATCGATCGGATAAATCTCCCGGGCCGAGCGCTCTTGCGAGTGCCAGACCACCCACCATCAAGGCCACGTCGGCCAAAGCTTTGTCGGTGTCCTCAGGGCTGGACGCCAACTGCGCAAGCATCAATTCCAGGTGTTCGTTGAGCGCGATGCGGAACGAATCCGGCAAGCGGCCCAGCTCGCCGATCGAGGCCGGGATCGGACAGGCCGCGTCGCTGGAATCGCGGTGTTTGCGCGACAGGTAGAAAGCAGCGACCAAGGCGCGACGTTCTTCGCCGGTCAGTTCGCTGTCCATATCGGCGATCAGGTCGCGACGACGACCAAGCAATTGCTTGAACGCCTCGAGCATCATTGCGTCCTTGCTTTCGAAGTGCGCATAAAAACCGCCGACAGTCAGGCCGGCTGCGCCCATCACTTCGCCCACGCTGGGGTCTGCCGGGCCACGCTGAATCAGTGCGGCGCTGGCAGCCTTGAGGATGCGTTCGCGGGTTTGAGCTTTTTTATCGTTCATCGTTGCCTCCGAATATTACGACTAGAATATTATTCTCATAATAATATTCTGCAAGTCAAGGATATGACCGCTGGTCTGAAGCACAGTGTAAGGAAAAGGAGAATTGGCCAAACGCCAGACAAACAAAAGGGCCATTCAATAATTGAATGACCCTTATAAATCCCGCAGAGCGGGTAATCGTGGCGTCCCCTAGGGGACTCGAACCCCTGTTACCGCCGTGAAAGGGCGGTGTCCTAGGCCACTAGACGAAGGGGACACAAACCCTTCTATACAACTGATCAGTGCTGAGAGCTGATCGATTCAAGGACGGTGTGGCCAGACCTTGAACGTGTAAAATTGGTGGAGCTAAGCGGGATCGAACCGCTGACCTCCTGCATGCCATGCAGGCGCTCTCCCAGCTGAGCTATAGCCCCAGATTTTTCGCCTCGCGGCGGAGCGACATCTTGCAACATCGCTTCTGTAAAACTGGCGTCCCCTAGGGGACTCGAACCCCTGTTACCGCCGTGAAAGGGCGGTGTCCTAGGCCACTAGACGAAGGGGACGCAAACCCTTCTATACAACAGATCAACGCTGAGTGTTGATCGCTTCGAAGCCAGTGTGGCCAGGCATCGAAGTGTAAATTGGTGGAGCTAGACGGGATCGAACCGTCGACCTCTTGCATGCCATGCAAGCGCTCTCCCAGCTGAGCTATAGCCCCTCATCGTTGATGTCATCGCTGAGGACGGGGCGAATCTTAAGGGCGTATCGGAGGGCTGTCAAACTTATTTTTAAAATATTTCAAAGTTTTTTGTCGGCATAACAATCACTTACCGCCCTCCCCCTGAAAATCCGGGGGAAAAACGCCGAAGGCCGGAATCAAACGATCGCGGCCTTCGGCGGTTCCTGCAGAGTCAGACGCGCTTAAGCAATAGCGCCCAGCAGCTTTTCCCACTCTTTGTTTTCTTTCTTCGACACGCCACCCAGCAGGTCGATCGCCTGGCGCAGGCGGAAACGGGTCAGGTCCGGTCCGAGGATTTCCATCGCATCGAGCACCGACACCGAACTCGCCTGCCCGGTGATCGCGGCAAACATCAGCGGCATCGCGTCGCGCAGTTTCAGCTCAAGGGATTCGACCACCGCCTGGATCGTCGCGGTGATGTTGTCCTTCTCCCACTGACGCAGACTTTCCAGCTTCCACAGGATCAACTGCATCAACTGGCGAACCTGATCGCCCGAGAGCTTTTTCGATTCGAACAGTTTGGCATCAGGATTGACGCCACCCGCGAAGAAGAAGCCGCCCAGCGGTGCAACCTGGCTGAAGGTTTCGACGCGGCCCTGAACGTGCGGCGCGATCTTCATCATGTATTCGGAATTGAATGCCCACTTCTGCACGCGTGCGGCGAACTCTTCCACCGGCAGATCGCGCAGCCACTGGCCGTTAAGCCACGACAGCTTCTCGATGTCGAAAATCGGCCCGCCGAGGGAGACACGCTTGAGGTCGAAGTTGTCGACCATTTCCTGCAGCGAGAACTTCTCGCGCTCGTCCGGCATCGACCAGCCCATGCGCCCGAGATAGTTGAGCATCGCTTCCGGCATGAAGCCCATGCGCTCATAGAACGTCACCGACGTCGGGTTCTTGCGCTTGGACAGCTTGCTCTTGTCCGGGTTACGCAGCAGCGGCATGTAGCACAGCTCTGGTTGCTCCCAGCCAAAGTATTCGTAAAGCAGGATCAGTTTCGGTGCCGACGGCAGCCATTCTTCGCCGCGCAGAACGTGGGTGATGCCCATCAGGTGATCGTCGACCACGTTGGCGAGGAAGTACGTCGGCAGGCCGTCGGTCTTCATCAGCACTTGCATGTCCATGCGATCCCACGGGATCTCAACGTCGCCACGCAGCATGTCCGGCACCACGCAGACGCCTTCGCTTGGCACTTTCATGCGGATCACATGAGGTTCGCCAGCGGCCAGGCGGGCCGCGACTTCTTCCTTGGACAGCAGCAGTGCGCGGCCGTCGTAACGAGGGGTTTCGCCGCGAGCCATTTGCTCGGCGCGCATCTGGTCCAGCTCTTCAGCGGTGCAGAAGCAGGGGAACGCATGGCCCATGTCGACCAGTTGCTGGCAATACTTCTGGTAGATGTCGCCACGCTCGCTCTGGCGATATGGGCCGTGCGGGCCGCCGACGTCCGGGCCTTCGCTCCAGTCGATACCCAGCCAGCGCAAGGCGTCGAAAATCTGCTGTTCGGACTCGCGGGTCGAACGCAACTGGTCGGTGTCTTCGATGCGCAGGATGAACTCACCGCCATGCTGCTTGGCAAAGCAGTAGTTGAACAATGCGATGTAAGCGGTACCTACATGGGGATCGCCGGTAGGCGATGGCGCGATGCGAGTGCGGACGGTGGTCATGGCATGTCTCGAAAAGAATGAAAAGCAAAGATCAATAAGCGGCGAATGGTAACAGGCGACACCCGCCCCGCTCCAGCGGGCACGGCATTTAAGCCAGGTTTGTGTCTATCAGACCCGTTGGCCGCGATAAGGCCGGATAATTCACCGCACAATCAAACAGCCAAAAGCCGCTCACGCAACTTGGCAATCTCATCACGCATCTGCGCCGCCGCTTCAAATTCCAGATCCCGCGCCAACTGATACATCTTCTCTTCCAGCGCTCGAATCCGCTTGGTGATCTCGCTCGGCGAGCGCAATTCGGCTTCGTATTTGGCGTTTTCCTCGGCAGCCTTGGCCATGCCTTTGCGCTTCTTGCTGCGCGAGCCGGGCACGGTGGCGCCTTCCATGATATCGGCGACATCCTTGAACACGCCTTTCGGGGTAATACCGTTTTCGAGGTTGAAGGCGATCTGTTTGTCACGGCGCCGCTCGGTCTCGCCAATCGCCCGTTCCATAGAACCGGTCATGCGATCAGCGTACAGAATCGCCCGACCATTGAGGTTTCGCGCCGCCCGGCCGATGGTCTGGATCAGCGAGCGCTCGGAACGCAGGAAGCCTTCCTTGTCCGCGTCAAGAATCGCCACCAGCGACACTTCCGGCATGTCCAGACCTTCGCGCAACAGGTTGATCCCGACCAGCACATCAAAAGTACCCAGACGCAGGTCACGAATGATCTCGACCCGCTCGACGGTGTCGATGTCCGAGTGCAGATAGCGCACGCGCACGCCGTGGTCGGCGAGGTAATCGGTCAAATCCTCCGACATGCGCTTGGTCAGCGTGGTGACCAACACGCGTTCTTCCAGCGCCACACGCTTGGTGATTTCCGAGAGCAAATCATCCACCTGAGTCAACGCCGGACGGATTTCGATTTGCGGGTCCACCAGGCCGGTCGGACGCACCAGTTGCTCGACAACGCGACCGGCGTGTTCCGCCTCGTAATTGCCCGGCGTGGCCGAGACAAAAATCGTTTGCGGGCTGATGCCTTCAAATTCGTCGAAACGCATAGGCCGGTTGTCCAGCGCCGATGGCAGACGAAAACCGTACTCCACCAAGGTTTCTTTACGCGAGCGGTCACCTTTATACATCGCGCCGACCTGCGGCACGCTGACGTGGGATTCGTCGATCACCAGCAAGGCATCGGCAGGAAGATAGTCGAACAAGGTCGGCGGCGCCTGACCGGAGTCGCGACCCGAGAGGTAACGCGAGTAGTTTTCGATGCCGTTGCAGTAGCCCAGTTCGAGGATCATCTCCAGGTCGAATCGGGTGCGCTGCTCCAGACGCTGGGCTTCCACCAGTTTGTTGTTGCTGCGCAGGTATTCGAGACGCTCCTGCAACTCGACCTTGATACCCTCGATGGCGCCAAGCAGGGTTTCGCGCGGCGTCACATAGTGGCTCTTCGGATAGAAGGTGAAACGCGGCATCTTGCGGATGACTTCGCCAGTCAGCGGGTCAAACGCCGAAATGCTCTCGACCTCGTCGTCGAACAGTTCGATGCGGATCGCTTCCAGATCCGATTCCGCCGGATAGATGTCGATCACGTCGCCACGCACGCGGAACGTGGCACGGGCGAAATCCATGTCGTTGCGGGTGTATTGCAGGTCGGCCAGACGGCGCAGCAGTGCGCGCTGATCGAGTTTGTCGCCGCGATCGACGTGCAACACCATCTTCAAATAGGTTTCCGGGCTGCCCAGACCGTAGATGCACGACACCGTGGTGACGATGATCGCGTCCTTGCGTTCCAGCAGCGCCTTGGTCGCCGACAGCCGCATCTGCTCAATGTGGTCGTTGATCGACGCATCCTTCTCGATGAAGGTGTCGGACGACGGCACATAGGCTTCAGGCTGGTAGTAGTCGTAGTAGGAAACGAAGTATTCGACGGCGTTGTTCGGGAAGAACGCCTTGAATTCGCCATACAACTGCGCAGCCAGGGTCTTGTTCGGCGCCAGCACCAGCGTCGGACGCTGTATCTGCGAAATGACATTGGCGATGCTGAAGGTCTTGCCCGAGCCGGTCACACCGAGCAGCGTCTGGTGCGCCAGCCCGGCTTCGATGCCCTCCACCAGTTGGCGGATGGCTTCCGGCTGATCGCCGGCGGGCTCGAAGCGGGTGACGAGCTGGAATTCGGACATATACACCTCTGGGATCGCGGCATTCCGAGCAAAGCGGAACACCACGGGGACGACCGCAAACGACCGATGTCGCGCAAGAAAAAACCTGGATTGTGCTCAATGTGGTGTCGATTGCCTCAGCTTTCAAGGCAAACGTCCTACATCCGGTAAAGACTCTGACAGAGTCAATCGACTAACGGTCGAGAAATAATCGGAAAAACTTACCCTAAAAGCCGATTCGACTGTCGCCATTGCTCGCTGATGGCCTCTATACTAGCTCCCCGTTTGTGCACCGCTCTAGTGCATTCGGCTGGAGCGCGACACGTCCCTCCACTCCCCATTCAGAGCCGCCGTAATAATGAGCCTGTTCTCCGCTGTCGAAATGGCACCCCGCGATCCAATCCTGGGCCTCAACGAAGCATTCAACGCCGATACCCGGACCACCAAGGTCAATCTGGGTGTAGGTGTTTACTGCAACGAAGAGGGGCGAATTCCACTTCTGCGCGCCGTGATCGAAGCCGAAACCGTTCGCGCTGCTCAACACGCTTCGCGCGGTTACCTGCCGATCGATGGCATCGCCGCCTACGACCAGGCGGTGCAAAAGCTGCTGTTCGGCAACGACTCGCCGCTGATCAGCGCCGGTCGCGTCATCACCACTCAGGCCGTCGGCGGGACCGGCGCACTGAAAATCGGTGCCGACTTCCTCAAGCAACTGCTGCCGAACGCTGTTGTGGCGATCAGCGACCCGAGCTGGGAAAACCACCGCGCGCTGTTCGAAACCGCCGGTTTCCCGGTGCAGAACTACCGCTACTACGACGCCGCCACTCACGATGTGAACCGTGCCGGCCTGCTCGACGACCTCAACGCCCTGCCGAACGGCTCGATCGTTGTGCTGCACGCCTGCTGCCATAACCCGACCGGCGTCGACCTGAGCCCGGCGGACTGGAACAACGTGCTGCAAGTGGTCAAGGCCAAGGGGCACGTACCGTTCCTCGACATGGCTTACCAGGGTTTCGGTGATGGCATCGATGAAGACGCCGCCGCTGTGCGTCTGTTTGCTGAATCCGGCCTGACCTTCTTCGTGTCGAGCTCGTTCTCCAAGTCGTTCTCGCTGTACGGCGAGCGTGTTGGCGCCCTGTCGATCATCAGCGAATCGAAAGAAGAAAGCGCGCGCGTGCTGTCGCAAGTCAAACGCGTGATCCGCACCAACTACTCCAACCCGCCGACCCACGGTGCAAGCATCGTCGCCGCTGTGCTGAACAGCCCGGAACTGCTCGCTCAGTGGGAAGCCGAACTGGCGGAAATGCGTCTGCGCATTCGCGGCATGCGTGAGCAGATGGTTGCCCTGCTGGCCGAAAAAGCCCCGCAGCGCGATTTCAGCTTCGTTGGTCGCCAGCGCGGCATGTTCTCCTACTCCGGCCTGACCACCGAACAGGTTCACCGCCTGCGCAACGAGTTTGGCATCTACGCTCTCGACACCGGCCGCATCTGCGTGGCGGCGCTGAACCAGAGCAACATCAAGGCTGTCACGGATGCGATTGTTCAGGTCATCTGATTTCGCAGCGTGACGAAAAACGGGAAGCCTTTGGGCTTCCCGTTTTTTATTTGTCCGAAGAACTGTTGCATTCCCTCTAGACTGCACACAAATCTGAATGGTGGGAGCGAGCCTGCTCGCGAATACGGTTTGTCTGCCAGCAATGATGGCGACTGACCCAGCGCATTCGCGAGCAGGCTCGCTCCCACAGGTTATGAGACAACCTGAATTTTTCGCGAGAACTCCCCATGAAAAACGACAACCTGCGCGCCGACCGTGACGATCTGGATGACTTCATCCCTCGCCCCCCGGCCAAACGTGAAAGAAGCCTGGTGCTGCAAGTCGCGGCCGGGGTATTTCTTGGCGGTCTGGTGCTGTGGCTGGTACAACTGGCGGCCACTGCGGCTTACGCCAAACTGATGCTCGGCACCATTACGTTCGGCAGTTAAGCCAGTTCAGTCGCGCGCTGAGCGGCCGCATCGTCATAAACGACGTACAGCGATTCGGCGACTTGGCTTTTGATCGCTTTGGTGCTTTCCAGGCCGAGGACAAACCCTTCAGCCTTGCCGCCGGCGCGGTTCAGTTCTTCGGCAGTGCTTGCCTGGGTGATTGCCTCGAAGAGTTTTTCGGCATGCGGCCCTACCCCTTTAGGCAGGCTGATTTGCGTGGTGCTCATGCGAACACCTCGTTGTTACGGGCAGAATGTTTCATGGCGCGTACCTTTTCGGCGAATGGCCGGCAGCGCGTGTGACCACTTCCGGGCGGCCATGGTAGACCTCTACTGCAGTTCTGGTAACCGTCAATTGCCGATAAACCACCGTCTATCCCGAGGAATCACTTAATTTCACAATCGATGCTTGACTTCTCTTTTTGAATCAGTAACATACGCACCAATTCCGCAATAGCTCAGTTGGTAGAGCAAATGACTGTTAATCATTGGGTCCCTGGTTCGAGTCCAGGTTGTGGAGCCAAATAGCAAAGCCCCTGAATCGAAAGATTCAGGGGCTTTTTTGTGGGCGCTCGAAAAATGCGCAATAAAAAGGGCCGATCAGTCTAACCGCTGACCGGCCCTTTTCTATTCAGACACAACGGTCAGACATGCTCGCTGCTTTTCGTCTGCACCTTTGACACACCATGCCCATGGTCGTGATCCGCATCAGGCTCGATCACCGGCACTTCCTTGCCATCGCAGTCATGCAGTTTGCCGTCGCTGAAGTAGTCGCCCTCACGCAGCGCCGCCAGATCGCGATAACGCAGGGTCCGCTCTTCCGCCGCAGCAAACACCGATTGCTGGTCCGAGTTACCGGTGGTGAAGTGGTTGAACGCAAGGTTGAGCAGGATCGCCATGATCGCCGACGAGCTGATGCCCGAATGGAAAATGGTCGCAAACCAGCTCGGGAAGTGATCGTAGAAGTTCGGTGCGGCAATCGGGATCATGCCGAAACCAATCGAGGTGGCGACGATAATCAGGTTGACGTTGTTGCGGTAATCAACCTTCGACAGCGTGCGGATACCGCTCGCGGCCACGGTGCCGAACAGCACGATACCGGCGCCGCCAAGTACGGAGGTAGGCACCGCCGCGATCACCCGCCCCATGAACGGCAGCAGGCCGAGAATCACCAGGAACAGACCGCCAGTGGCCACCACAAAACGGCTCTTGATTCCGGTCACCGCCACCAGCCCTACGTTCTGGGCAAAGGCACTTTGAGTGAACGAACCGAAGATCGGCGCAAACATGCTCGACAGCATGTCCGCACGCAGACCGTTGCCCAGACGCTTGGAATCAACCTTGGTGCCGATGATTTCCCCGACCGCGAGGATGTCCGCCGAGGTTTCCACCAGCGTGACCATGACCACGATGCACATCGACAGGATCGCAGCGAAGTGGAAGGTCGGCATGCCGAAGTGGAACGGCGTCGGGAAGCCGAACATCGGGCCGGTGGTGACGCTGGAGAAATCCGCCATGCCAAGGAACACCGCCAGCACCGTACCGATCACCATGGCCAGCAGGATCGACAGGCGTGAGATGGTCGAGCTGCCGACCTTGCTCAGCAGGAGCACCAGCACCAGCGTGACCGCCGCCAGACCGATGTTCTGCATGCTGCCGAAGTCCGGCGCGTGGCTGTTGCCACCCATGGCCCAGCGCGCTGCCACCGGCATCAGCGTCAAACCGATGGTGGTGATGACGATGCCGGTGACCAATGGCGGGAAGAACTTGGTAATTCGTGAGAATACCGGGGTAATCAACAACCCGATCAGCGAGGCCGCTATCACCGCGCCAAGCACCGACTGGAAGCCGCCCTCCCCGCCACTGCTGACGATCGCCACCATGGTCGCCACGCCGGAAAACGACACGCCCTGCACCAGCGGCAACTGACAGCCAAAAAACAGCAGACCCAGGGTTTGCAGCAACGTCGCCAGCCCCCCCGCAAACAATGAAGCAGCAATCAACAAACCGATGTCCGCCGGCGACAGCCCGGCCGCCTGGCCGATGATCAGAGGCACCGCGACGATACCGCCATACATGGTCAGAACATGTTGCAGGCCGTAAGCCATATTCGCGCCGACCCCGAGATTTTCGTCCTCGGGCCGTTGGTGTGAAACATGGGGCGTTTTCATGGTTGGGGGGGTTCCCTGGTTTTTGTTATGCGCACACTGTATTCAATACTCGTGACAAATGTCCATAGAGTTGTATACAACTTATCAGTCACATAATGGATAGGTAGCCACCCAACCTTCTATCCCGCTGCTTGTATCCCCCACAAATGCGGCAACACATGCCTCGCTGCCCCTCCACCATCCCCCACTAGGCTGAAGTGTTCACGGCGACCAACGGTGTGGTCGAGCTCTTTTTTATACATATAAAGTATGCATAATGAAGTCATTCGACATTCAGTACGACAAAAGCAAGAACGCAGCCAACAAACTCAAGCACAGAGGCGTGAGCCTCGCCGAGACCGAAGCGGTTTTTCACGACGAACGAGCGCTGACGATTGAAGACAACGACCATGACGAACAACGCTGGATCACCCTCGGCCTCGACGCCAAGGGACGTTTACTGGTGGTTGCGTACAGTTACCGCGAAGCGAATGTCATACGAATCATTTCTGCGCGTGTCGCCACACCGAGCGAACGTTGCGAGTATTTTCTGGAGGCTTGACCGATGAAAGACGAATACGA
Source organism: Pseudomonas sp. Irchel 3E19 (assembly GCF_900187585.1). Classification (NCBI taxonomy): domain Bacteria; kingdom Pseudomonadati; phylum Pseudomonadota; class Gammaproteobacteria; order Pseudomonadales; family Pseudomonadaceae; genus Pseudomonas; species Pseudomonas sp. Irchel 3E19. The sequence continues at coordinate 32,705 of NZ_FYDT01000009.1, read as the reverse complement.
CTTCTCTCAGGGCAAACGTGACGCAGTGGTGTCCACCAAGGGCAAAACCCGCATCACCATCATGCTCGACGATGCAGTTATCGAGGCCGCGCGCACCGTGGCGGAGAACGAAGGGTTTGGTTATCAGACGGTGATCAATAACACCCTTCGCCATGCCTTGCTCAATGGCGCAGAGAGTCAGGGCCAGACCGAGTCTGACCACGGCGGGCAGTTCAAGAAAGGTATTACCGCCGCCGACCTCAAGAGTCTTGAGAAAAAGCTGTCGGCGGCCGTCGGGGAGATTCGCCGGGTACTGGAGCCGGAGGCGAAGCCCTAGGCTTCAGGCGCGACAATCATCCGCCCCAGCGCGTGGCGCAGTTGCGGTTGTTCGGGCAGGCGAAGAGCAAATTCCTGCTGCAGCAATTCAATCAGCTCATCAACGTCGGTCACTTCGCGCCGTTCGCTATCGGCGCCCATGCGATGGACGGCGAAGCTGCCGTTGTTCAACGTCTTGCGCCAGCCATCACCCGTGCGCGCGACCATCAGCCGGTTGGCGAACGGTGACTCGGGATGAGTCGAGACGTACCAGTTGCCGATGGTGAAATCGATGTCTTCCTGGCGCTGCAGATCGAACAGGTACATCGACCGCCATTCCCCGGCAACGTTGGCGCGCAGCATGTAGCCATCAGCCTGTTTTTCGATGCGATAAGGCTCGTGCGGGGTGGCTTGCTCGTTCTCGGTGTCGAGTATCAGCGGAGCAGTCGGCACCATGCCGCCGAAGCCGACATCCGTGATGTAGCGTTCGCCATCGAGGGTCACCAGAGTCAGGCGATGCGTGCGCGCGGTCCAGGTGCCTTCGGGCTGAGTCATCACCACCCGCCCGCTGATCGCGCGAACGTCGAAACCCAGTTCAAGCAACAGGTTAAAAAACAGATTATTGAGCTCGTAGCAGTAACCGCCACGGCTGCTGTGCAGGACTTTCTGTTCAATCGAGGGCAGATCGATCAGCACCGGGGCGCCGGTAATCGTCGCGAGGTTTTCGAAGGGGAAGACACCGGTGTGGCGCAACTGTAATTGACGCAAGGTGTCCAGCGTCGGCGCCGGTGGTGCTTCAAAACCCAACCGTTGCAGGTACAGCTTTAGATTAGTCAGGCGGGGCTCACTCATTGCTCGATCCTTATGCATGGGGCCGCAGGTCACTGCGTTGATGGTCGCCATGTATACGGGATCGGGCACTGTCTTCGACAATTGATTTCACCAATCGCTTCTAGCGTTTCTTGCGTGAACCGATGCGAATCCACGTCGGCGCATGGTCGCTCGCATGCGGCTCGTTACGCACCCAGGCGTCTACACCGGCCTCGTGCAGATAAGGACTCAGCGCCGGGTTGAGCAGCAGATGGTCGATGCGCAAACCCGAGTTGCTTTGCCAATGCTGGCGGAAATAATCCCAGAAGGTGTAGAGGCGATCGTCCGGGTACAGCTGCCGCAGCGAATCGGTCCAGCCTTGATCCAGCAGTCGCTGATAACACTCGCGGCTCTCGGGCTGCAGCAAGGCGTCCTTGAGCCATGAGCGGGTGTTGTAGATGTCCATGTCCGTCGGCACGACATTGTAGTCACCGGCCAGCACCACCGGGTGATCTCTGCTTTGCAGATCCTTCGCGTAGCTGATCAGCCGCTCGAACCAGGCCAGTTTGTAATCGAACTTCGGTCCCGGTTGCGGGTTGCCGTTGGGCAAGTAAAGACAACCGACCAGCACGCCATGCACCGCGGCTTCCATATACCGACTGTGCTTGTCATCAGGATCCCCCGGCAAGCCGCGCCGGCTCTCCAGCGGTTGCGCGTCACGGGCGAGAATCGCCACGCCATTCCACGCGGCCTGGCCGTGCCAGATTGCGCCATAACCGGCGGCCTCCAGCTCGGTAGCGGGAAACGCGCTGTCGAGCGATTTCAGCTCTTGCAGGCAAACGATGTCCGGTTGCTCGCGCTTGAGCCAATCAAGCAGATTGGGTAGCCGCGCACGCAGGCCATTGACGTTGAAGGTAGCAATCCGCAGGTTTTTCATCGTCCGGGCTCCTGCCGTCAGGAATAAAATTGTGACCCTGCGGCCACCGCACTGGTTGCATCGGATCGGTTCACTGCGGCGTAACAGGCGCTCGCCATCACCGACGAGAACAACCAGAAATCACGCAGCGCGATCCTGCGCCTCGGTGCGCAGCAGGAAGGCACCGTGCGCCACAAACGGATCATGCCGGACGGGCGCAAGCGCAACTCGGTGCGTTTCAGCATCATCGACGATGAGTGTCCGCAAGTGCGCCTGCACCTGGAACGGAAACTCGCCAGCTACGAGTAACGCAGGATCACTCAGGCGCGATTGCGCAACCACTGCAAAAAGCCTTTTTTCGGCACGACCGCCGGCTCGTCCTGAGTCAGGGCCTGGGCTTTATGCCGCCGGTAATCAAGCAAGGTTTTCATGGCATCGCTGATATCGTGACGGGCATCCAGGCACGGTTTCAGATAAGTCTTTTCGATGCGGTACAAGCCACAGAAGGTCTTAGCGATAAACGCGGCGGGCACCGACGAATCGGACAGGATGCCGGCCTCGCCAATCACTTCACCCGGCCCCATGCGCCCGGACTCGAACGGTGTGCCATGGCGCGTCAGTGTCACCGTGACCACGCCGGACTCAATGATGAACAGGTGATCGCTGACCTCCCCTGCCCCCAGAATCTGCTCGCCGGCACGGAAGGTTTGCAGGGTCATGTTCTGGCTGAAGGTGTCTTTCTCTTCCTGACGCAGCGTCGAGAAAATCGGCGAACTGTCGAGTAACGCACGTGGCCGGGACAGATTGCTTGTCGCATTGGGTTCGACACTCGACAGCAAATTGACCCCGGATGCCTGCAAGTGCCGATACGCCAGATCGAACAGTTGATTGCGCACCTCGCGTTTCTCGCTCATGGATGCGACGAAACCACTGATTTCGTACTCCACACCGCTACTGCCAGAGGCTTTCAACGCCACGCTCGGTGCCGGCGTGTCGAGCAATTGCCGACAGCCCTGCATGGCGCGTTCCAACGCATCGATCACTGAGTTTGGCCGCGAATGCGGGCTGACTTGCACCGTCACCGACACGCCGAACATATTGCTCGGCCGACTGAAGTTGATGATCTTGGCCTTGGCTGCCAGCGAATTGGGAATCACCGCCATGCTGCCCTGACTAGTTTGCAGACGTGTGGCGCGCCAGTCGATGTCGGTGACGCGGCCTTCGGTGCCGTCGATGGAGATCCAGTCATCGAGTTGATAGGGTTTGGTGGTGTTGAGGACGATTCCGGAAAACACGTCGCTCAACGTGCTCTGCAGCGCCAGACCGACGATGATCGCCAAGGCGCCCGACGTCGCCAGCACGCCTTTGACCGGCAGATCCAGCACGTAGGCCAGTGCCGCAATGATCGCGATCAAGAAAATCACCGCGCCGAGCAAGTCCTGCAACAACCGCCCGGTGTGCCCGACCCGCTGCATCATCACTGCGCCGATCAACACCGTCAGGGTGCGTGCGCCGAACAGCCACCAGCCAATCTGCAACCCGGTCGCTGCCAGGTGCAGCGGTACGTTGTCGGCCCACGGCGCGGGCTCCATCGGGTTGAGGCCTTCGTTGAACAGCACAATGCTGAACAAGGTGAATATCAGCACTCGCACCAGCAGTTTCCACTCACTGCCACGGGAACTGATCAGGCGCCACAGCCCCAGATCGAGCAGGATCAGGATCAACGCGCAAAACAGCGGGTGTTCGGTCAGCACAGACAGCATCAAACAACTCCGACGAAGGCCAATCGCGAGAAGATCGCACAGATTGGGACAGTGTAGGAGCAATTGATTTCAGAGAACGAACACCCGCCAAAAAACGCCACAAAACCTAATGTAGGAGCTGCCGCAGGCTGCGATATTTTTAAAGATCGCAGCCTGCGGCAGCTCCTACAGGGGTTAGTGTCAGGCATGCATCCGGCCAAAGCGCCCGGACTGGAAGTCGGCGAAGGCCTGATGGATTTCCTGCTCGGTGTTCATCACGAACGGGCCGTGGCCGACGATCGGTTCGTCAATCGGCTCACCGCTGAGCAGCAGCACCACCGCATCCTGGTTCGCTTCGAGGGTCAGTTGCTGGCCATCGCGTTCAAACAGTGCCAACTGCCCCTCACGCGCGACTTCATCACCGTTGATCTGCACCGTCCCTTTCAACACTACCAGCGCGGTATTGCGACCTTCGTGCAGATCCAGTGTCAGCCACTTGCCGGCATTCAGGCGCAGATCCCACACGTCGATTGGCGTGAAGGTGCGCGAAGGACCTTTCTGACCATCGAACTCACCGGCAATCAGGCGCAGATGGCCGGCATTGTCCTTGAGCGCAATGCTCGGAATATCGCCGTCGACAATCGTCTGGTAACCCGGCGCAGCCATTTTGTACTTGGCCGGCAGGTTGACCCACAACTGGACCATTTCCAGTTTGCCGCCGGTTCTGGCGAAGTTTTCCGAATGAAACTCTTCGTGCAGGATCCCGGAAGCCGCGGTCATCCACTGCACATCGCCCGGACCGATGGTGCCGCCACTGCCCGTGGAATCACGGTGTTGCACTTCGCCGTCATAGACAATCGTGACGGTTTCAAAACCCCGGTGTGGATGCTGACCCACACCGCGCCGTTCAGTGGTCGGGGTGAATTCGGCAGGCCCGGCGTGATCAAGCAAAAGGAATGGGCTGATGTGCTTGCCCAGGTTGTCGTAGGAAAACAGTGTGCGCACCGGAAACCCATCGCCGACCCAATGGCCGCGTGGGCTGGTGTAGATACCGATGATGTTTTTCATGGAGAGCTCCAAATTGATGAGTGACGCAATGAATTGATCTTAAATCCATGACGACCAATGCACTAGACGGCAAAAATCAGCCTCATCGTTCTATATGGAGAACAATGAACGCTGGCAAAACCCTGTAGGAAGATTCTTGACCTGAGATCAAAGGTGCTTTGCCCCACCAACGGTTTTTCTCACGGAAACAGACGCGGATACTCCTGCCCATTCCCACTGCAACCCTGGAGTCCTTCATGTCTGTCCCCGCTTTCGGTCTGGGTACGTTTCGCCTGCAAGGCCAGGTTGTCATCGATTCGGTGAGCACCGCCCTTGAGCTCGGCTACCGGGTCATCGACACCGCACAGATCTACGAAAACGAAGCCGACGTCGGCGCGGCGATCGCTGCCAGCGGCATCCCGCGCGAAGAACTGTTCATCACCAGCAAGATCTGGGTGGCCAATTTCGCCAGGGATCGCTTGATCCACAGCCTCAAAGAGAGTCTGCAAAAACTGCAAACCGATTACCTCGACATGACGCTTATCCACTGGCCGTCGCCGGCAAATCAGGTGCCAGTCGAAGAATTCATGGGCGCGTTGCTGGAAGCCAAACGCCTGGGCCTGACCCGGCAGATCGGTATTTCCAACTTCACCATCGACTTGATGAAACAGGCGATTGCCGTGGTCGGCGCCGACAACATCGCCACCCACCAGATCGAGCTGCACCCGTACCTGCAAAACCGCAAAGTGGTCGAATTTGCCCAGAGCCAAGGCATCCACATCACTTCGTACATGACCCTCGCTTACGGCGAAGTGTTAAAGGATCCGCTGATTCAGCAGATCGCCGAACGCCTGCACGCCACGGCCGCGCAAGTCACCCTCGCCTGGGCGATGCAATCGGGTTACGCGGTGATTCCGTCATCGACCAAGCGCGCCAACCTGCAAAGCAATCTCGGCGCCACTGCACTGACGCTGAGCGAGACCGACATGGCGCAAATCGCCACGCTGGAGCGCGGCCAGCGTCTGACCAGTCCCAACGGCATTGCGCCGCAGTGGGATTGATCGGTTAAACCTCAAGATGCCGCGCGAGACTGTGCAGGCTTTCGCCTAGCGCCTCGATCGCTGTCACGACAGCATCGACTTCGCTGGCACGGCAAGCCTGCTCCAGTTCGGCGCAGGCGCCCACCACCCGTGCGGCACCGACCATCTGCGCACCACCTTTGATGTGATGGGCCAGATCGCGCAGTGCTGCGCGGTCGTGTCCGCTGTGCAAATCGTCAAGACGACGCAGGTCGCTGCGCAGGCTACCCAAGACTTCTTTACGCAGATGTGCGATCAGCGCGTGGTTATTGCCGGCCATCTGCTCCAGCGTGCTCAGGTCGAGTTCGCTCAGGGCAACCTCCACAATCGGGTGGAACACACGCTGACAATGGCCTGCGCCACTCAACGCCTGCTGAAGATCATCCAGGCGGATCGGCTTGAACAGGCATTCATCCATGCCGGCATCGAGACAGCGAACCCGCTCCTCGACCTGCGCATTGGCGGTAAACCCGAGAATCAGACAAGACGCCCGGCCACTCGTGGCTTCTTCGTCACGAATCGCCCGGGTCAGTTCATAACCGTTGCGCCGAGGCATGTTGCAGTCGGTGATCACCACATCGAACGTCTCAGTCCGCCAGCGCTCCAGGCCCTCATGGCCGTCCTCGGTGGCGACCGTGCGATGGCCCAGCTCACTCAACTGCCAGCACAGCAACAAACGGTTCACGGGGTTATCGTCGACCACCAGAATATCCAACGCTGGCGCAGCAACGATCAGCGTTTCCGAGGGTGAAGGGGGTTGCGAAAGAGCGACCAGCAACGGTAACTCAAGTCTGACTTCGACTTGCGTACCGTGACCCGGCTCGCTGTCGAGCCGCAACGTGCCGCCCATCATTTCGCACAGACTGCGACTGATCGCCAGGCCCAATCCGGAACCGCTGCGCCCCGATTGCCCATGATTGCCTGCCTGCACGAACGGGCTGAACAAGCGTTGTCGATCCTGCGCGCTGATCCCGATCCCGCTGTCCTCGATGACCACTGTCAAGGCCAGCCGCTCGGCTGACGTTGCGCTCACCGCAAGCCGCAGGCTCACCTCGCCCTCCTCGGTGAACTTGATCGCGTTGCTCAACAGGTTCGACAGCACTTGCTTGAAGCGCGTCGGATCAATCAATACGTCGACGTCACTGCGCGCATCGAGATTGATGTGCCACAGCAACCGCTTCTGCCGCGCCAGCCCCTCAAACACCCGGCATACCGACGTCACCAGCTCGCGCAGATTGGCCCGTTCCGGGGCAAGGGAAAGGTGCCCCGACTCAATCCGGGCGATGTCGAGAATATCGCCGATCAGTGCCAGCAATTGCTGCCCGGCATTGGACGCCACCTGAATGGCCAGGCGATCGGTGACGCCCTCCTCAGCACGTTTCAAGGCTAATTCGAGCATGCCGATCAAGGCACTCATGGGGGTACGAATTTCATGGCTCATGGTCGCCAGGAACGTTGTTTTGGCCCGATTGGCATCGTCGGCCACGTCTTTGGCTTCCTGCAGTTGCTGCAGCCATCGCTGACGTTGACGAATCTGCCGGCGCTGGAAAACGATCCAGAGCAGCGCCAACAGCAGTAACCCCGCCGCGCCAGCAAAGCCAAGCAGAATCTCGCCGCGATGACGCAGCCAATAGCTCTCTTCGGTCACGACGTCATGGCTCCAGCGCTCGACCAGTTCGTCCATCTGCTGCGGCGCGATGCTCAGCAATGCCTTGTTCAGAATCGAATGCAGCGCCGTGGCCTGCGGAGCGGAGGCCAAAGCGATAAGGGCCGGTTGATCACCGACGGTGCTGGTAATGCGCAGGCGCTCGCGGTAGTGGCGACCGATCAGATAACGTGCGACCAGCAACGAACTGACCGTCGCGTCAGCCTGACCTTTGATGATCTTCTCCATGCCATCGGCGGGGCTGCTGACCTCGATAATGCGTATTTCAGGTACGCGCTGCTGCACAAACCCGTGCAAAGGATGGCCACGATAAATCGCCAGGCGCTTGCCGGCCAGATCATCGAGCGTGCGCGGACTGTCCGTCGTGTTCTTACCGACCAGCACGAACGGATTGCTGACATAGGCCCGGCTGAATTGCAGTTCGGCTTCGCGCTCGCTGCTCGGCGTCACCACTGGCAAGACGTCAAGCTCACCGATCTTGAGCTGAGCGATCTGCTGGTCGAGGGAACGTCCACGGATGAACTTGAAGTTCAACCCGCTGTGTTGACTGATCAGGTTGAGCAGTTGCGCAGAAAGCCCGTGAAGATTGCCGTTGGCATCAAAAAACGTCAGCGGCGCGAGGTCCTCGATGACACCGACTCGCACCGTCGGATGCTCGGACAGCCAGCGCTGTTCACTGGCACTCAGTTGCATCTGCGATTGAACGGCCATCTCGGCCCGACCGGCACTCCAGCGTTGCTCGATAAGCTGGCGCTGCTCCATCGCAATCGCCATCAATGCCTTGTCGACCAGACGCTTGAGCCGCACATCGCTACGCAACAAGGCAAACCCGAACGGGTTGGCATCCAGGCCCGAAGGCCCGGCCAACTGCAGGTCGTTGCGATAATTGGTGTTGATCAGGTAATTGGCGCTGATGTAATCGCCCAGATAAACGTCACAGGCGCCGAACGCCACCGCACCGAGGGCATCCATCGCCGAGCTGTGCTGTTGCACAGTGGCTTGAGGGTAGAGCGCCCGAACCATGGGCAGCGGCAAATAATCGTCGGCCATCGACAGGCACTTGCCCGCCAGTTCCGCCGGCAACGTTTCATCGAGTCGGGTCACCAGCATTGGCTGGTCTTCGGCGTAGGCTCGCGACAGGATCAATGCAGGGTCGGCGCTTTCAAAGTTGTTCGACGTGCCCAGCAGGTCCAGCTCACCACGTTTGAGCGCCATCAGCGCAGCATTGCGGTCGACGTAGCGCTGCACCTGAATCGGGACGTCGAGCAACTGCGCGATCAGATCGGCGTAATCAGCGGTCAGCCCTTCCAGCTCATGCCGGTTGCGCGTCAATTCGAAGGGTGGATAGTCGGGACCGGAGATGCCAACGCGCAACAGTGGATGTTCGCGCAGCCATTGCTGATCCTGCCCATCGAGACGAATCAAGGCATCCGGGCGAGTGCGGCTGAGCACCTCGAGAATGACCGGCTCATCGCTGGCACTGACCCACGAGCCGAACATCATCAGCAGCAGGAAAACGAATCGACACCGCGCCATGTCAGACCTCGCGGATCAGACCGTTACGCTTGGCATACTCGCGCACCATCATCAGTGACTTGAGCCCCAGCTTGGCCATCAGACGAGTCTTGTAAGTGCTGACCGTTTTGTGGCTCAGATTCAAGCGAGCGGCAATCATCTTGTTCGGCTCGCCCTCTGCCAAATGCACAAGTATGGTCATCTCACGATCGGAAAGCTGCTCGAGCAGCTGTGTTTCCGTCACCTGCGCTGAGCTCAAGCTGTGAATATTGTCCGGCAGAGCGCTGAAATAGCAATGCCCGGACTTTACTGCCTGTATGGCCTTGTACAACTGCTCCAGACTATTACTTTTGGCTACGTACGCCCTGGCGCCAGCACGTATGCAGCGCTCCTGGCAGTGCTCTGGCGGGTACGACGTGAATACCAGTATCAGACAGTCGGGATAATCAGCCTTGATGCGCGGGATGAACTCGAGACCGCTTTTCCCCGGTAAATTGAGATCCAGCACCACCAGGCGTGGCCGATGTTCGCGAATCAGCGACATCGCTTGCTCGCCGTTGGAGGCTTCGTGAATTTCTGTGAATCTCTCGGCTAGCAAAACAATTCTGACGGCGGCACGCACCGCCGGATGATCGTCGGCGATCAGCGCTGAACTCATGACCACTCCCAGGCATATACTTGACGATGGCACCATGGATACGGACGACCCGCATACATTGGCTGCGCAATGACTGTTGCACGGAAATGGAAATACATCACCTGTCAGATCTGACAGTTGCACCAAATGAATATTTATGCATTCGCTCGACGTTGCAGGGTGGGCTCATGCCAGACGCCCGACCAGAAGTGTTGCGTGGGCACATCGACCACGGCCATCAAGTGTTTGATGGACTGCGCATTCGGCAATGACGCATGACTGATCTGCACATTGTCCTGAGCGAAACCTGAAGTCACCTGTAATGGCGCCGAGGGTTCGTTGTAAATCAACGCGTGACGCACCTGTGGGTTATCGAGGAAGAACCCCAATAGATCCAGCGCGCCGGTGGCCAGTTCGGCGTTGATGACCACCACGTCGAACGGTTCGCCGCCGTAATCCACCAGGTTCAACAGCTCGGCGAGGTTCTGCACCGGCGCAACGCGGTAGTAATCGAGGCCATTGAACAGACGCTCGATTTTCATCCGGTGAAAATGCTGCGGGTCGGCGATCAGGATACGCAGGGCTTTATTGATCATGCTCAATCTCCTGGTGGTCACGGTTTCTGGGTGGGCAAGACTACGCAAGCTTGAAAGCTGATTCTGTAGGACTTTTCCTAAAAAACCGGTGATTCCTCCGAGGTCTGCTGATCCGCAAAGGCTTCGTACACCGACGCTTCACGGGCCGTAACCACCGCCTCCAAAGGGCAAACGTCAATGATTGACCTTCATCGGAAAGCACCTAAACCACGAGCTGTTCCAGCAAGGCGCCAAGCGTCTGTCGATCCGGCGTACGGATCAGACTCAATTGGCGGCGAGCGTTGGCGTAAATCGTTTCGGGTTGTGGCTGACCACGGCGCAGATCGTGGATCACCCCTTGGCGAATTTGCTTGTTGCTCTGAAAGAAGCGCACCGGATCGACGCCCATAGTGGCCAACAGTTCGCCGTTGATAATCATCAGATCGAAATATAGAAACGGGTCGTGAGAGTAGTGCGTCAGAGCCAGCAATTCTCGAAACGAACCGACTGGCGTGAGATCCCGACAACCAAGCTGGGTCAAGGTCTTCGCGATTCTGGTTTGCACAATGCTGTTCTCTTCGACAATCAGGAACCGCCAGCATTTGTAGGACATCGGTATAAACAGCGTCAGAAAAATGTACTGAGCACACTAAACAAATGTTTGTAGAACCTATGTAGGAATATTCTTAAAAACATTTGGTAAATCCCCGAAATTTGCCAAGAACAGCACCTTGGGAAATTTCCCGGGAAAGCTTACTCAGTGGTACTCGGACTCCAGAACGCCTGCACCACAAGCGATGACGTCGAGATCCGCGCCACCAGTGCATCCAGCTCATCACCATCAACCGAGGTGGTTGCCAGCGTCGCTTCGATCTCGATTTCATCGGCGCCGAAGGCATGTACGTCGACATCGCTGGCCGGGTAATTGCTGCGTTCCAGCTCCGCTTCAAGCAAGGCGAACACGGCTTTTTGCTGTGAGCGCCGGGCGATCACGTAAACGATGTTGGTGACTTCCGCCGAGACCACGTCCAGCGGCTGGCGGTTGATGTTGTTGACGATCGGCCGCAGCAAGGTGTTGGCGGCAAGGATGAACAGTGTGCCGAGCACCGCTTCGGCGAGCAGATCAGCACCCGCGCAGGCACCGACGGCGGCGGAAGTCCACAGGGTCGCGGCAGTGTTGAGGCCACGCACATTGCCTTCTTCGCGCATGATTACGCCGGCGCCGAGAAAACCGATACCGGACACCACGTAGGCAACCACGCGCACCGCGCCTTCAGCGCCGGCGAGACGGTTGGCCATGTCGACGAAAATTGCCGCGCCAACGGCGACCAGCACATTGGTGCGCAGGCCGGCGGTGCGTTGCCGGTACTGGCGTTCGAAGCCGATCAGGCCACCGAGAATGAACGCGGCGCTGAGGCTGACCAGGGTGTCGAGCAGCGAGGTGATGTTGAGGTTGTTGATGGCTTGCATAGTCTTGTCCTTGAAAACATACCAATCCCCTGTGGGAGCGAGCCTGCTCGCGAAAGCGGTGTGTCAGCCAACATAAAAGCAACTGACACGACGTCTTCGCGAGCAAGCCCGCTCCCACAGGGGGGAGCAGCGTTGTACTGCCGTTATTGCCAGCCGAACCGGCGGATGTAGAAACCTTTAACCGCCTGAGTCAGCGCCATGTACGCCAGCAGGATCACCGGCAAAAACACGAAGTACAGCGATGGCAGCGCCTGCAATTTGAAGTAGTGCGCCAGCGGGCCCATTGGCAGGAAGATACCGACCGCCATGATGATCCCCGTCATTACCAGCAGCGGCAGGGCTGCACGGCTTTGCAGGAACGGAATCTTCGGCGTGCGGATCATGTGCACGATCAGCGTCTGGGTCAGCAATCCCACCACGAACCAGCCGGACTGGAACAGGGTCTGGTGATCCGGGGTGTTGGCATCAAACACGTACCACATCAAGGCGAACGTAGTGATGTCGAAGATCGAACTGATCGGGCCGAAAAACAGCATGAAGCGCCCGACATCGCCCGGCTGCCAGCGCTGCGGCTTTTTCAGCATTTCCTCGTCGACGTTATCGAACGGAATCGCAATCTGCGAAATGTCGTAGAGCAGGTTCTGCACCAGCAGGTGCATCGGCAGCATCGGCAGGAACGGAATGAACGCACTGGCCACCAGCACCGAGAACACGTTGCCGAAGTTCGAGCTGGCGGTCATCTTGATGTACTTGAGCATGTTGGCGAAGGTCCGGCGCCCTTCGAGCACGCCCTCCTCCAGCACCATCAGGCTCTTTTCCAGGAGGATGATGTCGGCTGCCTCTTTGGCGATGTCCACCGCGCTGTCCACGGAAATACCGATGTCGGCGGTACGCAGCGCCGGCGCATCGTTGATGCCGTCGCCCATAAAACCGACCACATGGCCGTTGCCCTTGAGGATGCGCACGATGCGTTCCTTGTGCGACGGCGTCAGTTTGGCAAAGACGTTGGTAGTTTCCACGGCCACCGCCAGTTCAGCATCGCTCATGCGCTCGACGTCGTTGCCCAACAACAGGCCTTGTTGCGCGAGCCCGACTTCGCGGCAGATTTTCGCGGTCACCAACTCGTTGTCGCCGGTCAGCACTTTTACCGCCACGCCATGCTCGGCCAAGGCCTTGAGCGCTGGCGCGGTGCTTTCTTTCGGTGGATCGAGAAACGCCACGTAACCGATCAGCGTCAGCTCCTGCTCATCCGCCAGGCTGTAGGTGTCGCGACCCTCTGGCATCGAGCGGGCGGCCACGGCCACCACGCGCAAGCCTTCAGCGTTGAATGCTGCGGTGACCTGACGAATCCGGGTCAGCAATTCATCGCTCAAGGCTTCATCGACGTCGCCGTGACGCACGCGACTGCACACCGCCAGCACTTCTTCCACCGCGCCTTTGCAGATCAGTTGATGCGGCTGGCCGTGGCCTTCGACCACCACCGACATGCGCCGACGATTGAAGTCGAACGGGATCTCATCGACCTTGCGAAAGGCCGTGCCGACTTTCAGTTCACGGTGTACTTCCACGTGCTCCAGAACCGCGACGTCGAGCAGGTTTTTCAGGCCAGTCTGGTAATAGCTGTTGAGGTAAGCCATTTCCAGCACGTCGTCGGAGTCTTCACCCCAGACATCGACATTACGCGCGAGGAAAATCTTGTCCTGGGTCAGGGTGCCGGTCTTGTCGGTGCACAGCACGTCCATGGCGCCGAAGTTCTGGATCGCGTCGAGGCGTTTGACGATGACTTTCTTGCGCGACAGAAACACTGCGCCTTTGGCCAACGTCGAGGTGACGATCATCGGCAGCATTTCCGGGGTCAGGCCCACGGCAATCGACAGCGCGAACAGCAGCGCTTCGGTCCAGTCGCCTTTGGTGAAACCGTTGATGAACAGCACCAGCGGCGCCATGACGAACATGAAGCGGATCAACAGCCAGCTGACTTTGTTCACGCCTAGCTGGAACGACGTCACTGCACGATCAGTAGCGCCGACACGCTGGGCCAGGGCTCCGAAATAGGTGCTGTTGCCCGTGGTGAGAATCACCGCCACCGCCGTCCCGGACACAACGTTGGTGCCCATGAACAGGATGTTGTCCAGCTCCAGCGGATTGCGCGTGTCGCGATCGGCCTGCCGCGCAAACTTCTCTACCGGCATCGATTCGCCGGTCATCGCCGCTTGACTCACGAACAGGTCTTTGGCGTTGAGCACGCGGCAATCGGCGGGAATCATATCGCCGGCCGACAACACGATCAGATCGCCGGGCACCAATTGCTTGATCGGCAACTCGCTGCGCGGTGCGTCACGGCGCATCACCGTGGCGGTGTTGCTGACCATCGCCTTCAGCGCATCGGCGGCCTGATTGGATTTGCTTTCCTGCCAGAAGCGCAGCAGCGTCGACAGCACCACCATGGAGAAAATCACCACGGCGGCCTTGAGGTCTTCGGTCAGCCACGAGATCAGCGCCAGCAAGGTCAGCAGCAGGTTGAACGGGTTTTTGTAGCAGTGCCACAGGTGGATCCACCATGGCAGCGGTTGCTCGTGTTCGACTTCGTTCAGGCCGTATTGCGCGCGCAGGGCATCGACTTCGAAATCGGTCAGGCCTTCGGCGTGAGTTCCTATTGAAGACAGCAGCACACCGCTGTCGCAATGCGCGGCATCGACCAGCGTGTTGGCCAGGGTTGGCGGGACTTCACGGCTGACCGTGGTGTCGTTGATGGTTTCCAGCAAGGCCAGGCGACGGAAGTGCCGGGCGATGTGGCGGTTACGCAGAAAGCCTGCGAAAAATTCCTTGAGCGTAAGTTTCATGGCTGTTGCCCCTATGGTCAGCCGGGAAACCGTCAAGCAGGTACGACCGCGCCTCGTCCGCCGGAAAAACCGACACGGCAAGGCTTGGCGCGCCGGTCAGAAAAGACAGGCGTGTCGATAGGGCTGCGATCACGACGATAAAGTCGAAATCACACGCTTTCAGTGTCGATGAGAAGGACGTCGGGGGCATGACCAGGGATTGGCCATGCACGGGATGCCGCTGCTCGCTGTTACGGCGAGACAACGGCACAAAAGAGGCGCGTTATCTTGCCGAGAATCTGCCGGTTACCGAGACCGGCCGACAACTGTCACTCGAACAAGTACCCACTGTGGGTCTCCGCTATTGATGAAAACGCGCGAAGCTTACGCCCCGATGTCTGGAGAGTAAACCCGCAAAAGGAGGTGTGTCGGGGAATGTGGGGGATGTTCAGGAAGGGTTCAGGATTCAGATTTTGTGATGCTTTAAATGGCCTCTTCGCGAGCAAGCCCGCTCCCACATTTTGTCCTGCGTACACAGAACCATTGTGGGATCGGGCTTGCTCGCGAAGGCGACCGGTCAGGCGCCGCTGAACTTAGCTGGCAGTCGCCAGCAGTAAATCGACCATCGATCGATGGCCACGGTGCTTGCCATGCTCCTACAGCGAGCCGGCAAGGTTCAGGATTCAGATTTTATGGTGCTTTTGATGGCCCCTTCGCGAGCAAGCCCGCTCCCACATTTTGTCCTGCGTACACAGAACCATTGTGGGATCGGGCTTGCTCGCGAAGGCGGCCGGTCAGGCGCCGCTGAACTTAGCTGGCAGTCGCCAGCAGTAAATCGGCCATCGAACGATGCCCACGGTGCTTGCAATGCTCATACAGCGAGCCTGCAAGGTTCAGGATTCAGATTTTATGGTGCTTTTGATGGCCCCTTCGCGAGCAAGCCCGCTCCCACATTTTGTCCTGCGTACACAGAACCATTGTGGGAGCGGGCTTGCTCGCGAAGGCGGCCGGTCAGGCGCCGCTGAACTTAGCTGGCAGTCGCCAGCAGTAAATCGGCCATCGAACGATGCCCACGGTGCTTGCCATGCTCATACAGCGAGCCGGCAATTTCATCGGCACGAATCGGCAACACCGACAGCAGCGTGTCACTCAGGCCATGGCTGGCCTGGCAGAAGCCCTGCATGTAGATGCCGGCCTTGCAGCGCTCGTCGGTGATCATTTTGTAATTGCGATCGACTTCGAAGTCACCCAGGTATTCTTCCAGCGGTGCCAGCAGTTTGCGGTGCATCTGCCGCTCGTAACCGGTGGCCAGGACCACGGCGTCGTAGTTGCGCACAGTGACTTCGCCGGTGGCGTTGTTGCGCACGGCCAGTTCGATGCCGTTTTCGGTGGCGGTGGCGCTCTCGACGGTGGTCAGGGTGCGAAACGCATGACGGGCAATCCCGGAGACCTTCTGGCGGTAGAAGATGCCGTAGATGCGCTCGATCAAATCGATGTCCACCACCGAATAGTTGGTGTTGTGGTACTCGTTGACCAGACGCTCACGCTCGGCGCTGTTCTGCTGGAACACCAGATCGGTGAACTCCGGCGAGAACACTTCGTTGACGAACGGGCTGTCGTCAGCTGGCTTGAGGGCCGAGCCGCGCAGGATCATGTCGACCTGCACCGACGGGAACGAATCGTTCAGGTCGATAAAGGCTTCAGCCGCGCTTTGCCCACCACCGATGATCGCGATGCTCATCGGCTGATTGTTCACGCACGGCTGCTTGGCCATTTGCGACAGGTACTGCGAGTGGTGGAACACGCGGGCGTCGCCCTTCAGCGCCTTGAACGCCTCCGGAATTCGCGGCGTGCCACCGGCACTCACTACCACCGAACGGGTTGTGCGCACATGTTGCAGCCCCTGGCTGTCGCGGGAAATCACACGTAGCGCTTCAACCTGATGGTTGTGCAGCACCGGCTCGATGGTCAGCACTTCTTCGCCGTAACGGCTCTGCTCGGTGAACTGCCCGGCGACCCAGCGCAGGTAATCGTTGTACTCCATGCGGCACGGGTAGAAGGTGCCGAGGTTGATGAAGTCGACCAGACGGCCGTGGTACTTCAGGTAATTGACGAACGAATAGGGGCTGGTCGGATTGCGCAGGGTCACCAGATCCTTGAGGAAGGAAATCTGCAACTCGCTCTGGGTCGACAGGGTATTACCGTGCCAGCTGTAGTCGGCTTGCTTGTCGAGGAACAGCACATCCAGCTCACCCTGCGTCGGGCCGCGCTCTTGCAGGGCGATGGCCAGCGCCAGGTTCGAAGGGCCGAAACCGACGCCGATCAGGTCGTGAACGATGGGCGATGCAATTGCCTGTGTCATTTCCAGTGTCCTCTGGATGAACCCCTCAACAAGGGGCAAGGAGAGCCTAAGTGACCTGACCGGCCTTGAGCAGGACAGCAGGTCGTCTGTTGAGTAGGAACGAGGACAGTGAAATAAAATTTAACGCAGACGGCTCAATGGGCATCCCATTGTTTGATGCGCAGGCGGCAATGTTTCATGGCGTTGACGATGTACTTTTCCACCAAAGCCTTGGAAATGCCGAGTTGCTCAGCGATTTCCGGGTGCGACAGACCCTCGATCTTGCGCAGCAGAAAACTTTCGCGGCACAGCGGTGACAACTCGGCCAACGCACGCTGGAGCATCGCTAGGCGCTGGCCATGATCGAGACTGCTGTGAGGCGACGGAGTGAAATAGCGCTCTTCATTGTCGAGCACTTCCAGCGGTTCGACCTGGCGCAGGGCGTTGCGGCGATGGTCATCGATAACCAGATTCAACGCGGTCCGATAGAGGAAGGCTCGGGGTTGCTCGATCGGCGTGCCGCTGGAGCGCTCCAGCACCCGCACATAGGCGTCATGCACCACATCTTCGGCAACCTGACGGTTGCCGAGCCTGGCGTTCAGGAAACACACCAGCTCGCGATAGTAGTTTTCCAACATGACTCCCGGCCGCGAAATGCGGTTTGTGTCCTTGAGCACACCGATTTACGACGGCGCAAAACGCAGTAGCAAGATAGTGGCAACTTGAGGCGCGTAATTTATAGTAATTCTCATATAGATTTAAAGTGGTGTTTGCCGTTGACCGACAAATAGTCGTGCGCTACAGCTGTAACTTCGTGTTTCCGCACTTAAATTCCCCCGCCCTTGCAACGTTTACAGGACAGCTCCCCGTGTCTGTCGCGCCCTGCGACAGCGTTCAGCGCTGCCCGAAACTGTGTGCCAGCCGAACGACGGGCCGATTTCCACTGGCCGGAACCCTGCATGAAACGTCCCCGCCCCGCCCGACGCGCCCTGCTCGTAGTCCTCTGTCTGATCCCTGTTGTCGGCTATACCGCGTGGCAAATGCTGCCGCCGGGCCGGGATCAGTTCGCCACCGTGCAAGTGAGCCGTGGCGATATCGAAAGCAGCGTCACCGCACTCGGCACGTTACAACCACGCCGTTACGTCGATGTCGGTGCGCAGGCCTCCGGCCAGATTCAGAAAATCCATGTTGAAGTCGGCGATGTGGTCAAGGAAGGCCAATTGCTGGTGGAAATCGATCCATCGACGCAAAAGGCCAAGCTCGACGCCGGCCGCTTCTCGATCGAGAACCTCAAGGCGCAATTGCAGGAACAACGCGCCCAACATGAACTGGCGCAACAAAAATATCAGCGCCAGCAAAACCTCGCCGCCGGTGGCGCAACCCGTGAAGAGGACGTACAGACCGCTCGCGCCGAACTGAAAGCCACGCAAGCACGCATCGACATGTTCCAGGCGCAGATCCGTCAGGCCGAAGCCAGCCTGCGCAGCGATCAGGCCGAGCTCGGTTACACGCGGATCTATGCGCCCATGGCCGGCACCGTGGTCGCCCTCGATGCCCGCGAAGGCCAGACCCTCAACGCACAACAGCAGACACCGTTGATTCTGCGCATCGCCAAGCTGTCGCCGATGACCGTTTGGGCCGAGGTTTCCGAGGCGGATATCGGCCATGTCAAACCGGGCATGACCGCTTATTTCACTACCCTCAGCGGCGGCAACCGGCGCTGGAGCAGCACGGTGCGGCAAATCCTGCCGGTGCCGCCAAAGCCGCTCGATCAGACCAGCCAGGGCGGCGGCAGCCCGGCCAGCAGCAAAAGCGGTAGCGCCCGCGTCGTGCTTTACACGGTTTTGCTCGACGTCGATAACGGCGACAACGCACTGATGGCGCAGATGACCACCCAGGTGTTCTTCGTCGCCAATCAGGCCAAGGATGTCCTCACCGCCCCGGTGGCGGCCCTGCAAGGCAGCGACAAAGCCGACCTGCAGACCGCGCAGGTGGTTGCCGCCAATGGCAAGATCGAGTCTCGCGAGGTGCATACGGGTATCAGTGACCGGCTCAAGGTGCAGATTCTCGATGGCCTGAGTGAGGGTGATCACCTGCTGATCGGCCCGGCTGACGGCAACGGGGGTTAAATGCAAACGCCCCTGATCGACCTGCAGGACATCCGCAAATCCTATGGCGGCGGCGACGCGCCTGAAGTTCATGTATTGCGCGGCATCGACCTGTCGATCCACGCCGGCGAATTCGTGGCGATTGTCGGTGCCTCCGGTTCCGGCAAATCGACGCTGATGAACATCCTCGGTTGCCTCGACCGACCGACGTCCGGTGAATACCGTTTCGCCGGGGAAAACGTCGCCGGCCTCGACAGCGATGAACTGGCGTGGCTGCGCCGCGAAGCCTTCGGTTTTGTGTTTCAGGGTTACCACCTGATTCCGTCCGGCTCGGCCCAGGAAAACGTCGAAATGCCGGCAATCTATGCCGGCACGCCCGCCGCCGAGCGCCATGCCCGCGCCGCCGCCCTGCTCGACCGTCTCGGTCTCGCCTCACGCACCGGCAACCGCCCCCATCAACTCTCCGGCGGTCAGCAACAACGGGTGTCGATTGCCCGCGCCTTGATGAACGGCGGCCACATCATTCTGGCCGACGAACCGACCGGTGCCCTCGACAGCCACAGCGGCAAAGAAGTCATGGCGCTGCTCGACGAGCTGGCGAGCCAGGGCCATGTGGTGATCCTCATCACCCACGATCGCGAAGTGGCGGCTCGAGCCAAACGCATCATCGAAATCCGCGACGGCCTGATCATCAGCGACAGCGCAAAGGACAATCCCCAGGCCCAGACCAGCGCCAACCCCGGCGCTCTGCAAGCGGTCGATCTGCGCAAGCGTCTGGCCGAGGGTGCCGAAGCCACCGGCGCCTGGAAAGGCGAGCTGGTCGACGCCTTGCACGCGGCGTGGCGAGTGATGTGGATCAATCGCTTCCGCACCGCGCTGACCCTGCTCGGCATCATCATCGGCGTGGCCTCGGTGGTGGTGATGCTGGCGGTCGGCGAAGGCAGCAAGCGTCAGGTCATGGCGCAAATGGGCGCGTTCGGCTCCAACATTCTGTATCTCAGCGGCTCGGCACCGAACCCGCGCACACCGCCGGGAATCATCACGCTGGACGACGTCCGCGCGGTAGCGAGCCTGCCGCAAGTGCAACGGATCATGCCGGTCATCGGCGCCGAAGCCGGCGTGCGCTACGGCAATGTCGACCACTTGAGTTACGTCGGCGGCAATGACACCAACTTCCCGGCCATCTTCAACTGGCCAGTGGTTCAGGGCAGCTACTTCACCGAGAAGGACGAACAGAATGCCTCCGCCGTGGCCGTGATCGGCCACAAAGTCCGCAACAAACTGCTCAAGGACGTCGCCAACCCGATCGGCCAATACATCCTGATCGAGAACGTGCCCTTTCAGGTCGTCGGCGTCTTGGCGGAAAAAGGCGCGAGCTCCGGTGATTCCGACAGTGACGACCGCATCGCCGTGCCTTATTCGGCAGCCAGCGTGCGCCTGTTCGGCACGCGCGATCCTGAATACGTAGCGATTGCCGCTGCCGATGCACGCAAGGTCAAGGAAGCCGAGTACGCCATCGAACAGCTGATGCTGCGCCTGCACAACGGCAAAAAGGATTTCGAGCTGACCAACAACGCCGCAATGATCCAGGCCGAGGCGCGCACGCAAAACACCCTGTCACTGATGCTCGGTTCGATTGCCGCGATTTCGCTGCTGGTCGGCGGTATCGGCGTGATGAACATCATGCTGATGACCGTGCGTGAACGGACCCGCGAGATCGGTATCCGCATGGCCACAGGTGCGCGTCAGCGCGACATCCTGCGCCAGTTCCTCACCGAAGCCGTGATGCTCTCGGTGGTCGGCGGCATCGCCGGGATCGCCCTGGCGCTGATCGTCGGCGGCGTCTTGATCCTCAGCGAAGTCGCCGTGGCGTTTTCGTTGATCGCGGTGCTCGGCGCCTTCGGTTGCGCCCTTGGGACCGGTGTTGTCTTCGGCTTCATGCCGGCCCGCAAAGCTGCCCGGCTCGACCCGGTCACGGCCCTTACCAGTGAATGATCGATCTATGAAACCGCGCCTCAGTTTGTTGACCGTTTGCCTGATCCTCAGCGCCTGCGGCAGTCCCGTGCAGCGCCCGGACAGTGGCGTGCAAGCGCCTGCTGCCTGGCAATCGCCGCACCACGCGAGCATCACTCGCAACGACCCGCAGTGGTGGACGCAGTTCGGCAGCCCGCAACTGGATCGTTTGATCGAACAGGCGCGTGTCGGCAGCTTCGACCTTGCCGCGGCGGTTGCCCGAGTGCGCCAGGCGCAGGCCAGCACGGTGATTGCCGGCGGCTCGTTGCTTCCAGAGGTCAAGGCCGGGCTCAATGCCAATCGGCAGAAACTGTTGCGTGGCAATGGCTACAGCCAGCTCGATGCCGACAGCAGTAATAAGGCTGTGGACTACTTCGATGCCAACTTGAGCGCCACGTATGAAATCGATTTCTGGGGCGGCAAACGCGCCTCCCGCGACAGTGCGCGATTTGCATTGCAGGCCAGCGAGTTCGATCGGGCGACCGTTGAACTGACCCTGCTCAGCAGCGTCGCCAGCACGTATGCGCAAACCCTGTCGTTGCGCGAGCAGAGCCGCATCGCCGAACTGAATCTGGCCAACGCGCAGAGCGTGCTGAAACTGGTGCAGACGCGGTTTGATTCGGGTTCGGCCACCGCACTGGAACTGGCACAACAGAAAAGCCTGGTCGCGGCCCAGCAACGGCAATTGCCGCTGGTGCAACAACAGGCGCAGGACGCTCTGATCAGCCTCGCCGCCCTGCTCGGCCAACCGGTACAGCAGTTGGCGGCCAACCAGGAATCGTTCGATCGCCTGCAATGGCCGGGGATTGGCAGTGGCGTGCCCAGCGATTTGCTCACCCGCCGCCCCGACATTGCCCGCGCCGAAGCGCAACTGGCCGCCGCCCGGGCCGACGTCAAAGTCGCCCGCGCCGCCATGCTGCCCACCGTCACCCTGACAGCGCAGATAGGCTCGGGGGCCAACCAGTTTGACGACTTGATCCGCAGCCCTTTCTACAACCTGACCGCCGGCCTGCTCGCACCGGTCTTCAACAACGGCCGCCTGAGCGCTGAGCGCGACAAGGCCACCGCGCGTCAGGAAGAACTGCTGCAGAGCTATCGCGGTGCGACCATCAACGGGTTTGCCGACGTCGAGAAAGCCCTCAACAGCATTCGCGGCCTCGATGAACAACGCCAGTGGCAGAGCGAAGAACTGAATCAGGCGCAGACTGCGTTCAACATTGCCCAGAGCCGTTATCAGGCGGGCGCCGAAGATTTGCTGACCGTGCTGGAAACCCAACGCACGCTGTATGCGGCGCAGGATTTGAATGTGCAGCTACGGTTGTCGCGAGTGCAGGCGAGCATTGCCTTGTACAAGGCGCTTGGAGGTGGGTGGCAGGCGCTGTAACGTCATCGCCAGTCAAACCGCTTTCGCGAGCAAGCTCGCTCCCACAATGATCGGTGGTGTTGCCACAATCTGCGACCAACACAAAAACCCTGTGGGAGCCTGGCTCGCCAGCGATGGCGTCAGACCAGCAACCACAGATGGCGCCTGATGCACCGCTATCGCTGGCAAGCCAGCTCCCACAGGTTTTGGATGCAACACAATTTCTGTGTACACCATCAAACCCTGTGGGAGCGAGCCTGCTCGCGAAGAACGGTGGCGCGGTCTCAGACCGAGGTCTGTTTCGGCTTGAGATTGCGCGCATACCACGGGCGTTGCGGCACGCGGCGGAACAGGTTGGCGAGTTTCTTTTCGTCTTCGCCGAAGGTGATGCGCAGCGCCAGCTTCATGGTTTCCGGATCCATTTCCACCGACCGGCCCACCTGCAAACCCGGCGTGATGCTGCAACCGTGGGTGTCCGGCCCCAGCCACGGATCTGCGACCTCGACCCAGCGGCCCGGCGCAAACCACTTCACACCGTTGACCTCAAGGCGCGTGACCTGACCGGGATGAAAGCGCTCGTGCGCCCGGAACCAATCTTCGATGCGATCATCGATCCAGCCATGGAAATGCCAGAACACCGGATTCACATGGGAGGAGAACGGGTCGCCGAGAAAGTCGTTTTCCGGGGCGAACCAGCGCGCGGCAAAGTCGTCCAGATCCCGCGCCATAGGCACCGGCTGACCGTTGGAAGGGTCGCGCGGCACCGACGCCCAGCGCATATGCAGCCAGTCGTGCAGGCCGAGCTCCACTTCCGAGCCGAACTGGCCCAAGGTCAATTTCGACAGATACTGCGGATCACGGTACTGCGATTCCCAGACTTCAAAATTGCTTTGATAGGTCTCGGCGGTTTTCAGGTCGCTGACCCACTGGGTGTATTCATCATCTTCAGCCGCCAGCCACGTTGGCGGCAGCGCCGTGCCATCGTGGTTGTCGAAGTAGCGCGCGAAGCCCTGGCGATCGCGGATCAACTCCGGTTGCGGCAATGGAAAGAACTGCCACGACGGCAGATCCATCATCGAGCGTGCCGTGCCGAGCATGTGCCGGTGCATGAAAAAGAAATCGATACCGGAGCCGTTACGATCCTTGTGCACGCCACGGGCGTCACGCTCCTTGTCACGCGGTCCGGGCTGCCAGCCAAGCCCGCGCAAGGCGTTGCGCTTGTCCTCGGACAGGGTGTGCCACTTGTCACGGGTGGCGTGCCAGACCTGATGGAACAGACGATGTTCCGGCGACACCAGCCACGCCAGCAACGGCGCATTCAGCGGGGTGCGTTGACGCGCTTCGGGAAACAGGCACTTCACTGCAATGAAGCGATTGTCCTCGGCCGGCAAAGCCAACGCCCGGTCGAGACGCTGCACCGTGCCGCTGAGCGTGCCACTGCCAGCGTTGCCGAAATCGGCCCAGACCTCGTCGAGGATCATGTTCAGTTCGTAATCGACGCGTCCGTCAGTACCGAGCAAACGCCAACTGAGTTTCGCAGCCTCTGCCCCGGCCAGATCGCCAAGAATTCGGTAACGAGGTGTTTCGTCACTGCGCAAACGCTCGGCGGTGTCGAGAAAGCCGTTCACGCCCCGGCCCTTCTGGCCGATGTCGAGAAACACTTCCAGCCCCTGCGCCGGCAAGCCATCCAGGCCGGCGTCAGTGCCAACGAAGCGGATCTTCCAGACCCCGCGCAAGGCGTTGGCCAGGCGCTGCCCGGCCACGTCAGCGACATCGAACGACGCCTCACCCGGAGTGATCGTCGGGTCAGGCTTCGTCCATTCACGGTGCCCGAAATAAGCCGCAGGTACGGCAGCACCGGTCAACGCCAGGCCTGCCATGAACCATCGTCGAGAAATCCTCATTGCCCTACCTGTGTCAGCCATGAAGCAGGCTTTATCCAAGCTAGAACGTTTGCTGCGCGGGTAAATTTATGTGGGTTTGAAAAGATCGCAGCCTTCGGCAGCTCCTACATGGAATGTATATCCCTGTAGGAGCTGCCGAAGGCTGCGATCTTTTAACCCGGCGACCTAAATTCCACGGCCATCCACTCGTTCTTCCCAGATAGCAAAGGCCTCTGCGCCTGTACCTCGACGGCGAACCTGACTGAGATGGCAATGACAAAACCACGTTCGAAAAAGGCTCTTTTCATTGGCCTGCCGCTGGCTCTGGCGATCAGCGCCAGCGCCGCTTTCGCGGTCTGGGATATCTGGTTCAAGGACAATCCCGGCTATCCGCACAAGGTCATGCAGCAGGCCGAAGCGCTGCACGAACACATGCTCTCGTTCGACAGTCACATCACCGTCACCCAGGATTTCGGCACCACCGGTAACGAAGTCGACAAAGACGGCAGTGGCCAGTTTGACCTGGTCAAAGCCAACCGAGGTCGCCTGTCCGGTGCGGCGCTGACGATTTTCGGCTGGCCGGAAATCTGGAACGGTGCCAACGCGCCGCACAAACCTACCGCCGGTTTCGTCGACGAAGCGCGCAATCAGCAGGAAATCCGCTACAAGATCATTTCCGGCATGGTGCGCGACTTTCCCAACCAGGTCGGGATCGCCTACACCCCTGCCGACTTCCGTCGCCTGCACGGCGAAGGCAAGTTTGCGATTTTCATCAGCATGCTCAACGCCTATCCGCTCGGCCACGACCTCAACCTGCTGGATTTGTGGACGGCGCGCGGCATGCGCATGTTTGGCTTCAGCTACATCGGCAACAACGACTGGGCTGACTCGTCGCGGCCGCTGCCGTTTTTCAATGATTCGCCGGACGCCCTCGATGGCCTGTCGGATCTGGGCAAGCAAGCGGTCAAGCGCCTCAACGACCTTGGCGTGATCATCGATGTCTCGCAGATGTCGACCAAGGCCCTTGAGCAGGTCGCGCAACTGAGCCGCACACCTTTGGTGGCGTCGCACTCGGCACCACGGGCGATGGTGGATATCCCGCGCAACCTCAGCGACAAGGAATTGCAACTGATCAAGAACAGCGGTGGCGTGGTGCAGATCGTCGGTTTCTCGCAGTACCTGCGCCCGCTGACCCAAGGCACCCAGGACAAGCTCAACGAACTGCGCAAACGCTACGACCTGCCGCCGCTGCCGAACCTGGCCATGGCGTTGATGCCGGGCGACCCGATCATCGCCGCGTGGTCCGAGCAGAAGTTCGGCGAATACGCCGGCCAGCTTTACGCCATCCTCGAAGAGGAGCCGAAAGCCAGCCTCAAGGACTTGGGCGACGCCATCGATTACACGGTGCGCAAGATCGGCATCGACCACGTCGGCATCAGCTCAGACTTCAACGAAGGTGGCGGCGTCAAAGGCTGGGAGAACGTCGGCGAAATCCGCAACGTCACCGCCGAACTGATTTCACGCGGCTACTCCGAAGCTGACATTGCCAAGCTGTGGGGCGGCAACTTCCTGCGCGTCTGGGATCAAGTCGAGAAGTCTGCCAAACCGGCGCTGGCCACTGCCCGTGATGCGGTCAAGCCATGAGTAACCGTCGTGACTTCTTGAAGCAGGCCGGGGTTCTCGCGGCGGCACTGCCACTGGGCGCGAGCCTGCCAAATGTCGCCGCTGCCACACCCGCAGCGCCCGCCACAGCGTTGCCGCGCGACAAGTGGGCGCATTTGCAGCAGCTGTTCAATCAGGATCCTGACTACCTGCACTTCTCCAATTTCCTCATCACCACACACCCGAAACCGGTGCGCGAGGCGATTGAAATGCACCGCGCCGCGCTCGATAAAAACCCCGGGCTGGCGATGGACTGGGGCGTTGGTGTGATCGAACAGCGCGAACACGATGTGCGCGTCTGGGCCGGCCAATACCTGCAAGCCGATGCCAGGCAAATCGCACTGACCGGCAGCACCACCGAAGGCCTGACGATGATCTATGGCGGCGTGCACGTGCGCGCCGATCAGGAAATCCTCACCACCGAACACGAGCATTACGCCACGCACACGATTCTGGAACTGCGCAGCGAACGCGAAGGCACCAAGGTGCGCAAGATTCGCCTGTTCGACGACCCGCAAAAGATCAGTGAAAAAGAATTGCTGGCCAATATCGACCGCAGCATTCGCCCTGAAACCCGCGTCCTCGGCATGTGCTGGGTGCATTCGGGCAGTGGCGTGAAATTGCCGCTCGGCGCCATCGGCGCGCTGGTCGACAAACACAACCGCGGCCGCAGCGATGCCGACCGGATCATTTACGTGGTCGACGGTGTGCACGGTTTTGGCGTCGAAGACCTGAGTTTCCCGGCGATGAATTGCGACTTCTTTATCGCCGGCACGCACAAATGGATGTTCGGCCCGCGCGGCACCGGCATCGTTTGCAGCCGCACGCCGGAAGTGAAATACGTCACGCCGATCATCCCGACCTTCTCCGAGGCCGAGCACTTTTCCACGACGATGACACCGGGCGGTTACCACGCGTTCGAACACCGCTGGGCGCTGACCGAGGCGTTCAAATTGCACCTGCAACTGGGCAAAGCCGAGGTGCAGACGCGCATTCACGCGCTCAACAGTTACCTGAAAAAACGCCTGTTGCAGCGCCCGCAGATCGAACTGGTGACGCCGTTGAGTGCGGAATTTTCCGCAGGCTTCACCTTCTTCCGGGTCAAGGGCAAGGACAGCGACAAGATCGCCGCGCACCTGATGGCCAACCGCGTGGTTGCCGATGCCGTGGCGCGCGATGTCGGCCCGGTGATCCGCACCGCCCCCGGCTTGCTCAACAGCGAAGCGCAGATCGACCGCCTGCTGGACATCCTCGACCAGGCCCTGTGAAGCCGATTCCTTTTTC
This sequence comes from Pseudomonas sp. Irchel 3E19, assembly GCF_900187585.1. Taxonomy (NCBI): domain Bacteria; kingdom Pseudomonadati; phylum Pseudomonadota; class Gammaproteobacteria; order Pseudomonadales; family Pseudomonadaceae; genus Pseudomonas; species Pseudomonas sp. Irchel 3E19. The sequence goes on along the minus strand of NZ_FYDT01000009.1, from coordinate 5,478 downwards.
CTTTTAGCGAGACGCGAAATGAACAGTGAATTACCTCGTTTTTCCTTGAAAGTCCTGCCTGCCCTGGTGCTCGCCGCCCTCGCCGCCGGGCTGTTGCCGAGCGCCGCTCAGGCCGCAACACCACCCGCGCCGGGCAAAGTATTCAAAGACTGCAAGGATTGCCCGGAAATGGTCGTGCTACCGACCGGTACCTTCACCATGGGCACCCCGGAAGACGAAGTCGGCCGCGAGCCTGACGAAGGCCCGATGCACCCGGTGACGTTCGCAAAACCCTTGGCCATCAGCCGTTTTCAAGTGCTCAAGGGCGAATGGTTCGCCTACCTCAAAGACACGGGCTACCAGATGCCTGACGGCGATGACCGCCCGGGTCGCGCCTGCAAGGCCGGGATCCCGGACTACCAGGGCAGTGATCCGCGCAAGCAATACACCGACCGCCACCCGGCCGTGTGCATGGACTTTGCCGAGGTCAACGCCTATGTCGCGTGGCTATCGAAAAAGACCGGCAAGCAATATCGCCTGGTCAGCGAATCCCTGCGCGAATACGCCGCCCGTGGCGGCACCAGCGGCCCGTTCCCCTTCCCGTTCGATGAAGGCAAGGAATACAGCATCGCCAAACACGCCAATACTTATGGTGCTGCCGATGGCTACAACTTCACCGCGCCGGCTGGCAGCTTCGCGCCGAACGCCTTTGGCGTGTACGACATGCACGGCAACGTCTACGAATGGACTGCCGACTGCTACAACGAAAACTACGTCGGCGCACCGAGCGATGGCAGTGCCTGGTTGACCGGCAAATGTGAATTCAAGCGCATCCGTGGCAACGATTGGGGTGAAGCTCCGGTGTTTTCCCGCTCCGGCAACCGCAATGCACTGGTGCCCGGTGATCGCGGCGACTGGATCGGCTTCCGGGTCGCCCGCGATCTGTAACGACCACGCCGCTTAAATTAACCCCCCCTCCAGTCGTTTTACAGGTGGGCGCGCTCCAAAGCGACGTGCCCCCGCCCTCTACGTCACCCAGGTGAAGGCCGCCACCGATGCCGGCCTTCGTCGTTCTTACAAGCAGGGAACCTCCATGAGCAAACCAACACGCGGGGTGATCAATGAATTGTTCACCCTGCTCAAACCCTTTCGTCTGATTGTTGCCGGCTCGATCCTGCTGGGCATGATCGGTGGCCTGAGCGTTACCGTGCTGCTGGCGACGATCAACAATGTCCTGCATGCCGAAGGCGGCCTGACCAATACCGTGGTCGCCGCATTCGCCGGGTTGTGCCTGCTGGCACTGGTCAGTTCGATTTTTTCCGACATCGGTACCAACTACGTCGGCCAGAAAATCATTGCCAAGCTGCGCAAGGAGCTGGGTGAAAAAGTCCTCTCGGCGCCGATCGAACAGATCGAACGCTATCGCAGCCACCGGCTGATTCCGGTGCTGACCCACGATGTCGACACCATCAGCGATTTCGCCTTTGCGTTCGCGCCGCTGGCCATTTCCCTGACCGTGACACTGGGCTGCATGGGCTATCTGGCGATGCTGTCTTGGCCGATGTTTCTGATGATGGTCGTGGCGATCATCATCGGCACTGTTGTTCAGTACATCGCTCGCGGCCACGGCATCAAGGGGTTCATGGAGGCCCGCGATTCCGAAGACGAACTGCAAAAGCACTACAACGCGATTGCCGAAGGTGCCAAGGAGTTGCGCATTCATCGTCCGCGCCGGCACCGGATGTTCGTCTCGGGTATCGAGCACACCGCCGACAAGATTTGCGACACGCAGATTCGCTCGGTGAACATTTTCGTGGTCGCGAAAACATTCGGTTCAATGCTGTTTTTTGTCGTGATCGGTTTGGCGCTGGCCCTGCAGTCACTCTGGCCGAGCACTGACAAAGCGGTGATGAGCGGCTTCGTGCTGGTGCTGCTGTACATGAAAGGACCGCTGGAGCATCTGATCGGCACGCTGCCGATTGTCAGCCGCGCGCAGATCGCCTTCCGCCGTATTGCCGAGTTGTCGGAGCAGTTCTCCTCGCCAGAGCCGCACCTGCTGCTCAGCGATCAGGGCAACCGCAAAACCCCGGTGCTCAGCCTGGAACTGACCGACGTCGCCTACAGCTTCCCGGCAGTCGAAGGGGCCACGCCGTTCCGCCTGGGGCCGGTGAACCTGAAGATCGATCAGGGCGACATCATTTTCATCGTCGGTGAAAACGGCTGCGGCAAGACCACCCTGATCAAGTTGCTGCTGGGACTTTACGCGCCGCAGCAGGGTGAAATCCGCCTCAACGGGCAAGTGGTCACCGCCCTCACCCGCGACGACTACCGCCAATTGTTCACGACGATTTTCGCCGACTACTACCTGTTCGACGACGTGGTGCAGGGCGACACGCATATTCCCGAAGACGCCAACCAATACCTGCAACGCCTGGAAATTGCGCACAAGGTCAGCGTGCGTGACGGCTCGTTCACCACCACCGATCTGTCGACCGGCCAGCGCAAGCGGCTGGCATTGGTCAATGCGTGGTTGGAGGAGCGTCCGGTGCTGGTCTTCGACGAGTGGGCCGCCGATCAGGACCCGACCTTCAGACGGATTTTCTACACCGAGCTGCTGCCCGATCTGAAGCGCCTGGGCAAGACCATCATCGTCATTTCCCACGATGATCGTTATTTCGACATAGCCGACCAACTGGTGCGCATGGAAGCGGGAAAAGTGATCACGGAGCTGCAAACAGCGTAAATAGCCACAATTCTCATTCCGGTTTTTTGAGTGTCGTGCGTCTAATTAAGAATCGCTAACAACTACAACCCATTAAAAACCTGCAAGAGTGAAACACCATGCCAGCAATTCCGGGGATACCACGTTTTACCAAGGCGCTGATCATGCGTCGCATGTTGCAACCTGGCTTCAGTGCCACCGCCTTCAGCCTGGCACTCGCCTTGCCGTTCAGCGCGCATGTACAGGCTCAGGAAGTCGACCTCAATATCCCTGCACAATCGCTGGCAAGCGCACTTCAGGCCTTGGGTACACAATCGAACATGCAGGTGCTGTATAGCGCCGATGATGTGCAGGGCCTGCGCAGCCAGGCCGTGAGCGGCCGCTTATCGCCGTCGCAGGCACTGGCGCAGATGCTGGTGGGGACCGGCGTCATGTTCACCGTGCAAGACAACACCGTGACTCTGCGTGCGCGCTCTTCCGGTGATTCGCTGGAACTGGGCGCCACCACCATCAATGGCAAAGCCGTTGAATCCGCCTATGGCCCGGTCGATGGCTATGTCGCCACCCGCAGCGCCACCGGCACGAAGACCGACACGCCGATTCTGGAAATCCCGCAGACCATCAACGTTATCACCGCCGAGCAAGTACAGACCCAGGGCGCGCGCAACCTGACCCAAGCGCTGCGCTACACCCCCGGCCTGAACGTGGGCGGGTTCACCGACCGCAACGCCATCGCCGACGAAATCACCAGCCGTGGCTTCGCGCCGACCCCGCTGTACCTGGACGGCGCTTACCTGCCTTACGCCGGCAGCCTGGGCGGTGCACCGCAAATCGACCCGTACACCCTCGAGCGAATCGAAGTGCTCAAGGGCCCGTCGTCGGTGCTCTACGGCCAGAACCAGCCGGGCGGCATCATCAACATGGTCTCCAAGCGTCCGACCACCGAGCAGCGCAACCAGGTCAAACTGGGTGCCGGCAGCTACGACCGGGTCAACGGCGCGTTCGACACCAGCGGCCCGATCGACGATCAGAAAGAATTCACCTACCGCGTCATCGGCGTTGGCAAGAAAGGCGGCCAACAGGTCGATCACACGCACAGCGAGCGCATGTTGCTGGCGCCCAGCCTGACCTGGACACCCAACGACGACACTTCGCTGACCCTGCTTGCGCAGATCCAGCGTGACGACGGTCTGGAAGACTATCAGGCGCTGCCGATGATCGGCTCGCTCAAGCGCGGCCCGAACGGCGAGCGCATCGACCGCGAGTTTTTCTCCGGCGACACCAAATACAACGATTACAAGCGTGATCAGTACGTCTTTGGCTACGACTTCAGCCACAACCTCACCGATGACTTGAAGTATCGTTCCACCGCGCGCTATACGGACGTACGTGACCGCTACAAGGGCTTCTACCTGCGCAGCTTCGTCACCGATGATGCTGGCGTGACCGATTACACCCGGGCCAACCGCGTGAAACTCGACTGGCGTCAGCACAACACCGCGTACACCATCGATAACAACCTGGAATACAAATTCAACACCGGCGCGCTGGAACACACGACGCTGATGGGCGTCGACTATCGCCACTTCAACCGCAAGTACGACGGCTACAACGCCTACAACGTGTTGCCGATCAACCTCTACGGTGCGAACAACAACTACGACACCAGCAGCGTGACGCCGCAACTGGACACCAAATGGGACAACACCATTCGCCAGACCGGTGTGTACCTGCAAGACCAGATCAAACTGGACAAGTGGATCCTGACCATCGGTGGCCGCCAGGACTGGGCCGAAGTGGAAAACAAGGACCTGCTGGCGCGGACTGTCGAAGAGAAGCGTGACCACAAGTTCACCAGCCGCGTGGGCCTGACTTACGTCACCGACTTCGGCCTGGCGCCGTATGTCAGCTACTCCGAATCGTTCCTGCCAACCCTCGGCACTGCAGCGCCCGAGCGTGGCGGCAAGGGCTTCGAGCCGACCGAAGGCCAGCAGTACGAAATCGGTGTGAAGTACCAGCCGTTCGACCAGACCCTGATCACCGCCTCGGTGTTCCAGATCAAGCAGAAGAACGTGCTGACCGGCGACGTCGAGTACCCACAGTATTCGGCCCAGACCGGTGAAATCCGCTCGCGCGGCGTCGAACTGGAAGTCAAATCCACCTTCAACAACGTCGACGTGATGGCGGCCGCCAGCTACCTCGACTCGTTCTACACCAAGGACGCCTACGGCAACAAAGACAATCGCAGCGAATCCCAGGCCCCGGTCTCGGCACTGGTCTGGGCCAACTACCACTTCACCCAGGCATCGCTCAACGGCCTGACCTTCGGCGCGGGCGCTCGCTACACCGGGCGCAAACCGGGGGATGCGGCCAACTCGTTCGACGTGCCGTCGTACGTTGTCTACGACACCACCGTCAGCTACGACATGGGCAAACTGTCGCCTAGCCTGCGCGGCGTGCAAACCAGCGTGAACGTGCAGAACATCTTCGACCGTGAGTACATTTCGGACTGCAACTACTCGTTCGGTTGCTACTACGGCCAGGAGCGTGTTGCATCGGTTGAAGTGTCTTACGACTGGTAAGCCACACAGCCAACAAAAAACCGGGCGATAGCCTAATGCCAGTCAGTTAAGCTGACTGGCATTTTTGTTTTTGATCGGATACTTCGGCGATTTGAGCCTGATTGCCCGAGGATAAATGCGCTCCTCGCGTCGATGTGGCAGGACATAATGCGGGGCTGAGGCATGCAACTCTGCGAGATATTTGGGGATGTTCCC